>JAHJTB010000079.1 GCA_018830135.1 Pseudomonadota bacterium
AGTCATACCGGCCCCGGGCCAGTTCCCTCAGGGCGTCCTCCTGGGCGTCAACCAGGGCAAGCTGATCGCCCAGACCGTTTTCTATGGCGAAATCATGCATGATATCGCCCCGTTGTACCACGATTCGCTTGCCCTTCAGTTCATCGAGGCTGCTCGGCGGAACCCCTTCTCCCTTGCGTATCACGGCAACGCAGTTGTTCACGGTATGCGGCGGCGAAAAATCAAAGATCAAATCGCGCTCGGGCGAGTAGATCATGCCTTGAATCGCGTCGATCTCGCCTCTCGACAATGCCTTCCGGATTTCCGACCAGGGGCCGAGACGGATATCGATGTCGAGGTCCATCTCCCGGGCGATGGCCCGGGTGAGGTCCACGTTGTAACCCGTGGGGCGGCCGTGTTCGTCCAGGTATTCGTACGGCGGATAGTTATGGTCCCCCCCAACCACGATCCGGCGATGAGAGGGCAGTTGCATGGCCGCGAACCACTTGGCGTGCAAGTGCTGGTAGGTTCCGTCGGCCATGACCAGGGCCAGACCTTCGTTCAACAGGGCCAGCGTGTCCCGGTCGCCCTCCCGGACCGCGAAGCAGAAATCCTGGCGAAAACCCTCGATGGGCTGGTCCAGGACCCGCAGATTGGACAGGCCGATTACCTGGATGAGCCTTAGTCCCACGAGCCGCTGAACGACCACGGCATCGTACTGCCCTTGGGAAAGCTCCCGCAAGGCCTGCTCGAATGTGGCCGTCGTGTATATCTCGATCCCGCGATCCTCGCGCCGAAGAAACTCCTCGGCGTTGTCGCTTTTCATGACCCCGACCTTCCGGCCTTTGAGGTCGTCCAGATTTTTGATGTCGGTCGTGCCTTTTCGAACCACGATGACCCCGTGGAGGGACATATAGGGAAAAGTGAAATCGAAAAGGGGTTCACGTTCCGGCGTGCGCCCCACCAAGGGCAGGGCCTGGACCTGGCCTCCTTCCAGCCATCCCCTGACCTCCGGCCAGGTTCCGGTGCGGAAGGTGACGTCGCGTCCCATGGATGCCAGGGCCGCACGCAGCAGTTCGACCGAAAAGCCATGGGCCCGTCCATCCGTATCGACAAAACAGAATGGCGGGTAGTCGATCTCGGAAGCCGACGCAACCGGCGGTTTTCCTGGATGGGGCGTCTCGGTCGCCCCGGCGGAACCCGGCGGCATCCATATGAAAAACAAACATAGGAACAGGCCCGCGAACCTGACGGGGCGTCCGGGTCGGAATATGCTCATTCAATCGGCTCCTTGATTCAGTCTGGTACCTGCGCGACGCCGTCTGATAGCTTCAGTTGACCGCCCAACGGAAATTATCTATATATCTTGATAAGTTTTCAGGACGGTAGACTTTGGGGGCAACTCTCGACAAGGGCCGCTTTCCTGGTTTCATCTAACAACGGGAGTTTTTTAACCTGAAAAAATAATCCACCCCTTCCTCTCATTTGTCAATAGGGTTCCGGATCATCGTCGTCATGATCGCCCATAACGGCGGCCCGTCCTTCATGTCCCAGTCGGGTCTTCGGACCTGCCTTCGAATGGTCCAAAGCTGGCCGGGATTTTTCGGCCCAACCCGAATTGAATTGAATTATTGGATAAATTCAATTAAATTCCATGGAATTGGGTCAATGATTCCCGAATTTCCGGTGGGCTTTTTCTTTGTGTTTTTCAGTGGCCTGGAGTTTCGATACGCCCGAAAATCCCCTTGAGTCCAAACCAAGTATCCTCCTGATCGAAGACAAGGCCTTCACCGCCCCTGACCTGAAGTCCCGCCTTCAGGGATTGGGATACAGGGTCCGCGGGAGGGCGACGTCAGGTGATCAGGCCCTGGAAATGATCGAACAGGTCCAGCCCGACCTGGTCATGGTCGGAATCCAGGCCCGGGAAAGTCGGGACGGAATAGGTGCCGCTGAAGAAATCAGGGGAAAGTGGGGCATCCCCGCGGTCTTCCTTTCCGCCCAGGCGGACAAGGACCGGTTGCATGGAAACATGACCGTTCCTTTTTTCCATGTACCCCTTCCATTCCGGGATGAAACGCTTCAGGCGACCGTGGAGGCGGCTCTGTATGTGGCGAAGGCCGCGGCGCCGTTCTCGAAAAACTCCTTCTGCCACTTGTAAAACATGGTGGGGTGTAGCCCATGCTCCTCGCACACGTCCGACATTGGAACCTGGTCCACAAGGTGCCGTTTCAGAATCCGGACTTTGTCCTCTCCAGAAAATTTCCTCCGCTTGCCTTTCAAGAACATTCCCTCCTTCTCGGTTGTATCTTAACCGATCAAGGGGATTTGTCCAATTCCATCTGAAGCAAAACACCTGGACGGAAAAAACATATGGACCCGCCCCCGGTCTCATAATCCCGCCGGAATTCAGAAACGAAACGGCCCGATCGTTTTCCCCTGCCGTTCCGTCCGTTCGCCAGGGGACACTCGCCTGGGGCGAGACTTCCGCCCGGCCTTGTATGTTCGGGTTAAACCCGGGTTTTGCAGTTGGGTTCGTAGCGAGGCGTCGAAATGCATAGCGAAACGCGAAGTTGGACCGGTTTTTGGCCGTAGGCGTGTTATAATGATACGTCGAGGTCAAAAAGCGGGAAACGAGCGTTGCAGCAAGCATTTTGGCGCCGCAGTAGCAGACAACAGCAAAATCCGGGTTAAAGCCGCTTGTTTCTTTCCCTGGCCAGAAGCATATAGGTTTCCGCCCCGGATTTCGGCGGCTGGTATTGATCCGGGTCCGCCTTTTTTTCAAGCCGCAGCGCCGCGGCCGAACAGGTCGTCACGCACAGACCGCAGCCGATGCAGCGATCCAGGTCGATGGCCACGCCGTGATCAAGGGCGGTGATAGCCTCCATCTGGCAGCGGTCGATGCAGATGTCGCACCCGGTGCATGCGATGGCGTCCACCGAGGCGAAGTAGTTGCTCTTCACGGACGCGGCCGGAACGGGCTGCCTTTTGAGCGAGCCCAGCATCTCGCAGCAGTCTCCGCAGCAGCTGCACATGACGCCCATCTTTTGGGAGTTGAACGGCTGCAAGACCAGCCCGGCTTCATCGCTCTGACGGATAACCCTTTTCGCTTCCTCCTTGTCTATGAACCGGGCCATTTGGTTGTCCACGTAAAAGTGAGCCTGGGCGCCGAACATCAGACAGGTTTCCAGGGGCTTGCCGCAGCTTTCATCCAACAGTCCGCTCTTCGTTCTGCAGATGCAGAGCGCCAGGGCGATCACTTCCTGATCGGCAATGATCTTCATGGCGTCATCATACGGGGCGATGGGCCATTCGAGCACCAGGTCCCGATCGATGGGGATGGTCCGCATGATGGGGGTGGCGTGTGCCTGAATCGTTCGGCCGAATCCTTGCTCCGTATAGTCATTGACGTCGCGGGCGAAGGCCCGGTCCATGCGGTTTACCTGAAAATCGTAAATTCCCGGCACAAAGGCCACCACGGCGTAGGTCGCCGCATCGCCTGAGCGCAGCCTGAAGAGCAGTCCCTTGCGGGCCATTCGCTCCAACAGTTCCGCCGTTTCGGCCGGGTCGCGATTCAGGCGCGCGGCCACGTCCGGCGGGGACTCGAGCAGCGGAGTCAGATTCAGGAACAGTACCGCTTCCTCCCGGGTGAACAGCGTCTTCAGAATTCGGATCTCAACGCCGCTTTCCGTACCGGGATAACCCGACGCAAAGTCGTCCAGGCGAGCTCTCAGGTCTTCGTAAACATCCTTCATGGCCTTTCCTCCTTTTCGGTCTTTTTCACCTCTTGGCCAGATGCTCGAACATTCGGGCCAGGCGCATTCCTCGCTTCTTGCCGCAAGACGCCTCAGGCATGTCGGATGGCCGAGGGCCCGGGCCGGGTCATGTCACTCTTTCCTGAACCTGGTCAGGAAGCTGTTGAGGATTTTCTTGAACGCTTCAACTTCGGCATCGGAAAAATCCGCCTTTATTTCTTCATTGATCCGAGCGATAACGGTCTTGGCCTGATTGACTTCCCCGGTCCCTTGGGGCGTGATATGAACGAGAGATATCCGGCGATCATTCGGGTTTGTCTTCCGCTGAACAAAGCCCGACTTTTCCAGGCGGTCGATCAGACCCGTGATGCTGGAGTTGTCCAGGGAAAGCAACCGGCCGAGTTCGGACATGGCCCGCCCGGTCTCTTCCATCAGCAGAAACAATATCCCGGCCTGGACCAGGGTGATTTTCACCCCCGCGGCCGCGAGCTCATCCCGGATGTGCATTCTCAGTCTGTGCTGGGCCGTAATAATCAGATAAATCAGCCGATCGTCCTTCAAATCTTTTTTCATGCCGTCCTTTCTGCCCGGCCCCGGGTCCAGCCAGGTCCGCTGGTGGCCGGGCGGTGCGGCCGGATTGAGCAAGGCCTTGTTTCCTATCCCGATTTTGTCCGGGAGGTCCTTCTTGAAGGCAGGCCCCCGATCCGGCCGAAAATATTTGGTACATCAATATTTGACGTACCAAATATAATTCGTCAAGCCTTTTTTTGTCCTCGGCCATCCTCCAGTCAAGGGCCGCGATTCAGTACCCAGGGTGAATTGATTCCTATGAAAAGTAATAAAATCAACAAATAGTTGAATACAAATCTGGACACCAACGGCCGTC
>JAHJTB010000080.1 GCA_018830135.1 Pseudomonadota bacterium
CGACGAATCCATGATGATCGAACCGCCCGCCCTGGCCCGCCGCTCCTGGATCGACACGATCAACCAGGTCCAGGTCAAGTACAGCCAGCGCCAGTACTTTTCCAGCGTGTACACCATCGCCTCGATCTACGACGATAACGGATGCGGGTATGGTTTCACCCCGACCACTTTCAGCCAGGATCATTATACGTTCGGCGGCGGCAGCGGCGTGTTGCTCCGCTTCCAACTCGACATTCCCCGCAACGCCAGCATCGGCCGGGCCTTCCTGCGTTTCGTCTCATTCAACAACTCGCCTCCGAACACGGTCAACGCCTTCATCCGGGTCATGGACTCGTCCAATCCGGACTACGTCTGGGCCACGGATTATGTGGGCAATCAGTACATGGATTGCGACCTGCTGTCCACCACCCTGGGGTATTTCGGGGATACGGCCTGGAGCATCAGCAACCGCTGGTACCTGAATCAGACCTATGACAGCGCGGACTTCGCATCATTGCTCCAGCCCGTGGTCCACCGGTCCGACTGGACCCAGACGAGCAAGGTCATGATCCGGATCTGGGGCGTATCCCCGGGCAACCAACGCATTTTCTGGGGCTATGCCGGGGCCCCGGCCAAGGCCGCTCAACTGCACGTGAGCTGGAGTCGTTAGCATGGCCATCGACTACAAACCCGCCGTATCGTCCCCCATCGCCATCGACCCGGCCAACCAGGCCGTCCAGGGCCGGATCGTGTCCAAGACCTTGAGCCTGATGATGTTCACCACCAACGAAAACGCGGTCTGGGCCGCGGGCGAAAACCTGCGCAACCTGTCCTACCCGGCGGCCGAAATCGAGTTTCTGGCCAACCGCCAGGTCTTCCGCCTCGAACCCGGGGACCTGTTTCGCTTCTCGTATTCGCCCTACGGTCTGTCGGAAATGGTCTGCCGGGTCGCGTCCATCCGGGAAGAGGACCTGGAAAAGGAGACCATCCGCATCACGGCCGTCGAGGAACGGACCGGGTCCACGGGCGCGATTTCCCAGTACGAAGACCCCACCGGCCACCGGATCAACTATCCGCCCTACGACCAGGACCCGCTCGAAGTGGTCGGCGCGATCGAAGCGCCCTGGGTGTTGGGCGGCGAGGTCCTGGCCGTGATTCCCCTGGCCGGGCGGCTGGGCGGCGGCGAGGTCGGGTATCAGCTCTATCTGAGCGCGGACGGCGGCGCGTCCTACGGTTCGATCCGGAACGTGGCCGTGTTCCAGCCCTGCGGGACCCTGGTCGCCGCGTATTCGGCCGATACCAACCGGATCGACGACGGGGCCGGGTTCCAGGTCGACTTTTCCACGGACGACGTGGACGCCATTTCCACCGTCACCCGGACCTATCTGTTCACCGGCAACCACCTGGCTCTGCTGGGCAGCGAGATCATCGCCTTCCAGACCATCACCCCCGACGAGGCGGTCGATGGCCGATACACCCTGACCGGCGTGGTCCGGGGCATGTTCGACACCGAACCGGCCGACCATGACGCGGACGAAGCGTTCTATTTCCTGGGCCTGAGCTACTTCCGGGAAGTCGAAAACGCCCAGTTCCTCCTGGGCGTGACCCGGCATTTCAAGATGGTGCCCTACAACGCCAAGCAGACGGGCGACGTGTCCGAGGCCGAGGCCGTGTCCCTGACCCTGGCCGGCCGGGCCTTCAAGCCCTACATGCCTCGAGGGCTCCAGTGCAACGGCCAGGGCGGTTACGGCACGTACGGGATCGACTGCGTTCTGACCTGGTCGCCCCGGCTGCGGTCCGGCGCCGGGGCCGGCCTGCGGGCCGAAACCCAGACCGACGCCTCGCCGACCTGGGAAGGGTGTTTCGAAATCCAGGTCTGGGCCGGCGGGTCCTTAATCCGAACCACCGAGGCGATCGACGCGGCCACCTGGACCTACACCAAGGCCATGAACGAAACGGACAACGGGGCTTTGGGCCAGGACCTGACCTTCAAGATTCTGAACTACATCGACGACGGCCCGGTCCGGTACGAGTCGGCCCAATTGTCCGTATCCGTCAAGTACGAGCCGTATAACCTGGTGGTATCCGACGGCGGGGACCGCCTGGTCGACGCCGACGGGTACAACCTGGCCTGGAGAGACCGATGAAGACGAAGATGAAGATTTATCCGCGGATTACGCGGATTACACGGATTGAAAACAAAAAATCCGCGTGAATCCGCGAAATCCGCGGATAAAGTTCCCTTGCGTAATCCGCGGATGAAAAAAGGGGTTTTAAATGCCTGAAAAAGAGTTTTCCGACCTGACCGCCCTGGAGACCGCTCCGGGAGGTACGGACGTCGTGGCCGTGTACGTGCTGACCGCCTCGGCCCTGCGCAAGGTGACCGTGGCCGAGCTGTTCCAGTATCTGTCCAATGTGGACCACGGCGCCCTGGCCGGCCTGACCGACGATGACCACACCCAATACGTCAAGGCCGACGGGTCCCGGGCCATCACCGGCAACCAGACCCTGACCAACGCCAACCTGATTATCGGCACGGCGGGCAAGGGTATCGACTTTTCCGCCACCTCTGACGGCGGCGGCATGACGTCTGAACTCCTGAACGACTACGAGGAGGGCACCTGGACGCCAGTAATTACCAATATCACTCCTCCAACCACTCCCTACACGATGGATGTTGTCACTGCAACATATACAAAAATTGGTGGCCTGGTAATAGCCAGTGCCCATATCCGGACTGATAGTGTTGATGTTACGGGGGCATCTGGGACATTACAAATATCAGGACTGCCCTTTACGTCCACAAGTGGTGGAACTTCAAGCATTTATATTGGGTTGGCGTCTGATTTTGCAGGGGACCATCCGATAGGCGGCACTATACCAAGCTCAACATCAGCAATCAATCTGACCTACCGCGGCACCGTTAATGGCGCAACCGCATATTGTAATGCAGCAGATCTGACGGCTGGGGCGAGTGCGAATAAAAACACGTTAATTTTCACAGCAATATACCAAACTCAATAGGAGATCGAAAATGCCTGATATTTCAAAGGCCCGTGAAATCACACAAGTCGAAATCGTTTCCGAGTTCAAGCATATCCAGGTCCGCCTGACCGAAACGGTCATGGTGGACGGGGAGACCTACGGGGCGAGGCATGAACGGTTCGTGCTCTCGCCTGACATGGCGGACGTGGCCGCTACGGTAGCCGCGCATTACGCCGACCCGGAAAGCGATGCGGCCGTTGCCGCCGGCCGGCAGGTCGCCGCGATCGCGGACGCGGTCTGGTCCGATGACGTCAAGGCCGCCTGGACCGCGAAACAAGACGCCGGCGCGAAACCGCGCGGCAGGGAGGCGGGCCATGCGGGACAAGATCGATAAATTCAGCTGGGCGATGGAATTCGTGCTCGGGCAGGAGGGCGGATACAGCAACGATCCCCGCGACCCGGGCGGGGAAACAAACTTCGGCATCGCCAAAAAGTTTCATCCGAACGTGGACATCAAGGCCCTTACCGCGGGGCAAGCGAAGATGATCTATTTCGGCCAGTATTGGAGGCCGGCCCGCTGCCCGGACATGCCCGCGCCCGTGGCCCTGGCCGTGATGGACATGGCCGTCAACTGCGGGTCGGCCAAGGCCGCGGTCCG
>JAHJTB010000081.1 GCA_018830135.1 Pseudomonadota bacterium
CCCCCGTGCCATCCGGTTAACCCGGTTGGCGCGGCACCCATAGACCGGGCTGGTTGAGCCGGCCGAGGGGGACCTGCGCCCGAAAACGGACCCGGAGCGTTCACAAGGGCACAAAATACGGTCGGTCCGAAGTCGCCGGCGTTAATCAAGCCTGAAAACCGGGGTACAGCCGGGGTAGGAACACACTCCTGACTTCAGGTGGTGAATTCTGGATGTTTCATCGGTCTTGAAAAGCGGGCCTCTTGGTGCCATACTTGTAGCTTGCCCCGAACTCGGGGGACCCGGGCCGTAAACGACCCGGAAATCGGATACGCCCCCCCGCGGACAGGGTCCCATGGGCCCGCATGGCAGGTTAAGGTAATAATAAGGATATGGCCCAGAATCAGATCGTCATCCGAGGCGCCCGGGAACACAATCTCAAGAACGTCAATGTCGAGATTCCCCGGGACAAGCTGGTCGTCATCACCGGCCTGTCCGGGTCCGGCAAGTCGTCCCTGGCCTTTGACACCATCTACGCCGAGGGGCAGCGCCGCTACGTCGAGTCCCTGTCCGCCTATGCCCGTCAGTTTCTCGAACAGATGGACAAGCCGGACGTGGACGTCATCGAAGGGCTGTCGCCGGCCATTTCCATCGAACAGAAGACGACCAGTAAAAACCCCCGTTCGACCGTGGGCACGGTCACGGAAATTTACGACTACCTGCGCCTGCTCTTCGCCCGGGTCGGCCATCCCCACTGTTACAACTGCGGCCGGGAGATCGCTTCCCAAACCGTTCAGGAGATCGTCGACCGGATCATGAACCTCGGGGAAGGGGCCAAGGCCGTGATCCTGGCGCCCCTGGTGATCGAGCGCAAGGGTGAGCACGCCAAGTTGCTGGACAAGCTTAGGCGGGACGGATTCGTCCGGGTGCGTATCGACGGCGAAATGAAAGGCCTGGATGAAGAGATCGTCCTGAACAAGAAGAAAAAGCACACCCTGGAGGTGGTGGTCGACCGGCTGGTGGTCAAGGAGGGCCTGGGCCGGCGGTTGACCGACTCCGTGGAACTGGCCCTGCGCTCCTCGGAGGGTCAGGTCGTGGTCGATACCATGGGCCAAGGCGACCTGTTTTTCAGCGAACGCTTTGCCTGCGATCACTGCGGCATCAGCTACCCCGAACTGACGCCCCAGATGTTTTCCTTCAACAGCCCCCAGGGCGCCTGTCCGTCCTGCGACGGACTCGGCTCGATGATGTACTTCGATCCCGATCTGATCGTGCCCAACCCCGAACTTTCCCTGCGCGAGGGCGCGATGGCCCCCTGGGCGCGCTCGACTTCGGTTTACTACATCCAGATGCTCGAGGCCTTGGCCGAACATTACAATTTCGATATTTACGCCCCGTTCAAGTCCCTGCCCGCGACGGTCAAAAAAGTGCTGCTCCACGGCTCGGGCAGTGAAGAAATCCGCTTTTTCTTCGAAAAGGAGGACCGCCGGCACTTTTATAACCGGCCCTTTGAAGGCGTGATCAACAATCTCGAACGCCGCTACCGGGATACCGACTCGAGCACCGTTCGCGAGGAGATCGAAAAATTCATGAACAACCGGCCTTGCCCCAAGTGTCACGGCGCCCGGCTGCGGCCGGAGAGCCTGGCCGTACGGGTCGGAGGCCTGGCAATCAACGAGGTGACGGGTCTCTCCGTGGCCCGGGCCCGGGTGTATTTCCGGGAACTTGAACTTTCCCCCCGGGAAATGGAAATCGCCCGCCGGGTCGTCAAGGAGATCATCGAACGCCTGGACTTCCTCGGTGATGTGGGGCTGAACTATCTGACCCTGGACCGGGGCTCGGCCACGTTGTCGGGAGGCGAGGGACAGCGCATCCGACTGGCCACCCAGATCGGTTCGAGACTGGTCGGCGTGGTCTATATTCTGGACGAGCCATCCATCGGACTGCATCAGCGGGACAACCAGCGCCTGCTCAACACCCTCAAGAAGATGCGGGACCTGGGCAATACCGTGCTCGTGGTCGAACATGACGCCGAAACGATTCTGGCCGCCGACCATGTCCTGGACCTCGGACCGGGCGCAGGCCGCAACGGCGGCGAACTGGTTTTCAGCGGTTCCCCCTCCGAACTGCTCGAATCCGAAACCTCCCTGACCGGGCAATACCTGTCGGGCCGCCTGACCATCGACGTGCCCGAGAAGCGGCGTCGGCCCGAAAAAGGGGCCGTGATTCTGGAAAAGGCCTCGGAGAACAATCTGGACGAAATCACCGTCGAGATTCCCCTGGGTACGCTGACCTGCGTGACCGGCGTGTCCGGATCGGGCAAGTCCACGCTGGTCATCGAAACTTTGTACAAAGCCCTGGCCCAGCGGCTATACCGCTCCAAGGACCGGGCGGGCAAAGTGGAAAAAATAAAGGGACTCCGGCATATAGACAAGGTCATCGACATCGACCAGAGCCCGATCGGCCGGACCCCGCGTTCCAATCCGGCCACATACACCGGCGTCTTCACCCACATCCGGGACCTGTTCGCCAAGCTGCCCGAGGCCCGGGCTCGGGGGTATCGACCGGGACGCTTCTCCTTCAACGTCAAGGGCGGCCGTTGCGAGGCCTGCCAGGGAGACGGCATCATCAAGATCGAGATGCACTTCCTGCCCGACGTGTACGTGCGCTGTGATACATGCCTGGGGCGGCGCTACAACCGGGACACCCTTGAAGTCCTCTACCGAGGGGCCTCCATCGCCGACGTCCTGGACATGACCGTCAACCAGGCCCTGGATTTTTTCAAGAACGTGCCCCAGATCAAAAACAAGCTGACCACCATACAGGAAGTGGGCCTGGGTTACATTCGACTGGGACAGTCCGCGACCACGCTCTCCGGGGGCGAGGCCCAGCGGATCAAGCTCAGCCGGGAGCTCTCGAAGCGGGCCACCGGCCGGACCATGTACATCCTGGACGAACCGACTACGGGTCTACATTTCGACGACATCAAAAAGCTGCTAGGGGTCTTGAACACCCTGGTCGACCAGGGCAACACGATCGTGGTCATCGAACACAACCTGGACGTGATCAAGTGCGCGGATTATCTGATCGATTTGGGACCGGAAGGCGGGGACCAGGGCGGCCGGGTCGTGGCCTCGGGCACTCCCGAGGACGTGGTCGGGATCGACGGGTCATACACGGGCCGGTTTTTAAAAAAAATCCTGCCCCGGACGAACGGAAGCCGCCAGACCACCGAGGCCTGACCCTTCCGCCGGAAATACATTGGCGGAAGCCCCCGGTCCAGGGTGAATTGATTCCTATGAAAAGTAATAAAATCAACAAATAGTTGAATACAAATCTGGACACCAACGGCCGTCTGGGGTATATTGGTCATGTCATCACCTTTTGACGGGCGGCAGGTGCTATGAATCTTTCGGAAA
>JAHJTB010000082.1 GCA_018830135.1 Pseudomonadota bacterium
CGATTTATTTGTATATATTTCAATTAGTTACCGGATACCCGGCTCCCGTCCCCCTCAAAACGACTTTACGAAAAATTATTTCACACTCCCCCGGGAACCACCACCAACACTCAATAAAAATTTTCACCCATTATTGCTGAGGAGGCCCGCCTTTGGCCGGTGCGACCGCTTGGCCGCGCTCCACCAGGATCACGATAAGGCGGCGAGGTCCGTGCATGCCTTTGAAGGGCGTGGCCTGAATATCCGCGGTCATGCTCGGCCCCGTGATCAGGGATATGTGCGAGGGCCGCCGCCCATGGCCGAACGCGGATTCCATCACGTCCTCGTAGGCCGGGACCACGCGGTCAACCGGGGCCAGGACCACGTGCACGATGGGAGCCAGGGAGATCAGTCGGGCCTGATCCCGGTCGTGAATCAGGGCCAGGGTCCCGGATTCGGCCACGATGAAGTCCGCTCCGGTGATTCCGGCCTGAACCCGGTCGAAGACCGCCGTTTTATACGCTGCCCGATCCGGGTAGTCCCGAGGGGTGCCGATATCGAACCCATGCTCCCGGCCCCAGTCCGGCAGATTCAACGAGGCCAGGTATTCGTCCGTAGCGGCCATGGCCTGTCTGACGCCTTCCTCTTCGAGAACCCGGGCCAGCATTTCCAAGGCGGACGCGGTATCGGGTACGCGGTGACAGACCCCGGTCTGGGCGGCCAGTTTCCGGCTGAAGGTTTCGATGAGGGCCTCCCGGTCTTGTGACCGTTCGGACAGAGGCGGCAGGTCCAGACGCTCCGGCACGGCCTGGGTCGGGGCTTGTCTGAGACGGTCGAGTATTTCCTGTCGGGCGCTATCTTCCATGTATTTTCTCCGACGGCCTAGCCTTTTCGTTCGAGGTCCGCCCATCGTTCGTGAAAGGTTTTTTCCGGCATGGCGGGGAAATCCCGGCTCTCGAGCCAGGCGGCCAGCGGGCCCGGAGCTTTGGTCACCCTGCCCTCGCGGGCGGTCCGGTTAAACAGGCTTCTCACCAGCCGCACGGTCGTCCGCCAGAGGACCGGATTGGCGGCGGCGTGGGCAAAGGCCTTGAAGAACCAGGCTATGGGCCATGATTCGGGCGAAGCGCCCAGATCGGGGTCGCCTTCCGCCGCTTTGGACCGCAGATAGAGTAAAAGCCCGGGATGATCGATGCCGGTCATGCAGGCGTCCCTGCAGGCGTGGCAGAGGGTGCAGGACTGAACCAGGTCCCGGGTCCGGTCAAGGCCCAGGAGCAGCGGATTGAGTATCTGTCCCATGGGTCCGGAGTAGGCCCAGCCGTAAGGATAACCTCCGATACGGCGGTAGATGGGGCAGACGTTCAGACAGCCTCCGCAACGCATGCAGCGAAGGATTTCCCTCAGGTTGGGGTCCTGATAGAGCCGGGTGCGCCCGTTGTCCAGGATGATGACGTGCAGTTCTTCCGGCCCGTCGATTTCGTCCGGGTTTTTCGGGCCGGTGTCCAGGCTTACGTAGGCCCCGAGTTCCTGGCCCGTACAGTTCCGGCACAGCAGCCTCAGAAGGTGCATGGCCTCCATCATGGTCGGGACGACCTTTTCCAGGCTCATGACCGAGACCTGGATTCGGGGGGAGGATTTGTTGAAGCGGATGTTGCCTTCGTTCTCCACGTTGATGATGGTGCCGGTCTCGGCCACGGCCATGTTCACCCCGGTGATGCCCATTTCCATGTGGTGAAACTTGTCGCGGAGGAAGTTCCGGGCGGCCAAGCCGAGTTCGACCGGGTCGGTGGTCGGTTTTTCGAGGCCGATCCGGTCCATGAACAGGTCCCGTATCTCCTCGACCGGTACGTTGACCGCCGGTCCCACGATATGGAAGGGCGGCCGGCCCAGAAGTTGGGCGATGAACTCGCCCAGGTCCGTCTCCCAGACCTCGATCCCGTTTTCCTCGAGCAGATCGTTCAGACCGATTTCCTCGGTGATCATGGACTTGCCCTTGGTCACGTACCCAATGCCGTGCTTCAAGGCCAGGTCCAGGATATAGCCGTTGGCCGCATGGCCGTCCCAGGCCCAGAAGACCTTCGTGCCCGCGGCCGTGGCGTTCCGTTCGAACTGTTCGAGCAGTTCGGGCAACCGGTCCAGCGCCTCGGCCCGTATCACGCCGCCCATGGCATGGGCCGCGGCCGGATCGGGGAAGCTCTGCATGGCCGCCTGGCGCATGACCGAGAGAAAGGCGGGCAGAAGATTCAAAAAGACGCGGGAGTTCGGGTTCCCGAGTTCCCGCCGGGCCGTTTCGGCGTACTGGTCGGTTTTTATCTTCATGGGGCCTCCTCGTTCCCGGCCAGGAAGCAGGCGATGTGGACCGCCTTCCGGCCCGGGTGGTGCCGCTCCAGGTATCCCCGGACGTTCAACAGGCAGCCCGGCTCGCTCATGACCAGGACGTCGGCGCCGCCGGCAATGAAGTTGTCGGCCTTGTCCTTGACCATGGCCTCGGATATTTCCGGATATTTCATGGAAAAGTCGCCCCCGAATCCGCAACATTCGTCCGCCGCGTTCAATGGCGTCAGTTCCGTCCCGGCCGAGGCCCGGATCAGCCGCTTGGGCTGTTCGATCACACCCAGCCCCCGGCTGAGCTGGCAGGACTCGTGATAGGCCGCCTTGCCCGCAAAGGATGCCCCGACATCGTCCCGGCCCAGGACGTCCACGATGTACTCGGACAGTTCATGGACCCGTCCGGCCAGGGCGTCGGCCCGCCGGCGCCAGGCCGGATGAGCCTCCAACAGGACCGGGTAGCGGCGCCGGACCATGAGCAC
Organism: Pseudomonadota bacterium; assembly: GCA_018830135.1. GTDB lineage: Bacteria > Desulfobacterota > Desulfarculia > Adiutricales > JAGVGV01 > JAHJTB01. Next base: position 2,787 of record JAHJTB010000082.1, read on the forward strand.
GCAGGACCCCGAAGGACAGACCACGGCCTCGTCTTTTTCGAAAATCGAAATGAAATGGCGGGCCAGCCTTCCGGCCTCTTCCAAGTGGCCGGCGTGATAAGCGGGCATGCCGCAGCAAGTCTGCTCCCGGTGATAGACCGGATTCAGCCCCAACCGCCTCAGTACCCTGAAGGTGGCCTCGCCGATCTCCGGCAGAAACAGGTCCACCAGGCAGGGTATGAATAACGATACGTCTTTCATCGGGATTGACTCCTCTTGGGCCCGGCTTGTCTACTCCAGTATGGCGCCTTTGGCCGCGGAACCGACCAGTTTGATGTACCGCCGCATGTATCGGTCCGGTATCTCACGTTGAATGGGCGTGAAGCCTTCGAGCCGCTTGCGAATCTCCTCGTCCGACAGACCGACTTCGAGCTTCCGGCCGGGAATGTCGATGGTGATCGGGTCTCCGTCCCGGACCGCAGCGATGGGGCCGCCTTCATGGGTCTCGGGGGAGACGTGGCCGACACAGGGCCCGGATGTCGCACCGGAGAAGCGGCCGTCCGTGATCAGGGCCATGCGCTTGAACCCGGCCATGTCGATGCCCATGGTCGCGGCCAGCATTTCCGGCATGCCCGGCCCGCCCTTGGGCCCCTCGTAGCGGATGACCAGAACTTCGCCTTCGTTCAGCGTGCCTTCCCGGATGGCTTCCAGACAGTCGGCCTCCGAATCGAAGACCCGGGCCGGGCCCGTGAAGACGCGCATGTCCTTGGCCACGGCCGACTGCTTGACCACCGCGCCGTCCGGGGCCAGGTTCCCGTACAACACCACGGTGGCCCCTTCCGGGTAATAGGCCCGGCTCCGGTCCGGAATGACGGCCTCGTCCAGCACCACGGCCTGCTCGATAATTTCGCCCACGGTCCGACCGTCCACGGTCAAGGCATCCAGGTGCAGGTCCCCGGCCAGCCTTTTCATGACCGCCGGAATGCCGCCGGCCATGTACAGCTCTGTGATTCCATGCGGCCCGCTTGGGGAAATGCGGGTCAGGGTGGGTATCCGGCGATTGAAGTCGTTGAAGGCGGACAAGGGCAGGTCCAGCCCCAGCTCCGCGGCGATGGCGGGCAGGTGCAGGGTCGAGTTGGTCGAGCCGCCGATGGCCAGGTCGACCATCAGGGCGTTTTCCACGGCCTTCCGGGTCAGAATCCTGCGACTGTCGACTTCCCCCTCGACCAGTTCCACGATGCGCTTCCCCGTCCGCCGGGCGGCCAGGAGCCGCTCGGAGTGGTAGGCCGGAATGTTGGCCGTGCCGGGCAGGGTCATGCCCATGGCCTCGGCCAGGCTCTGCAATGTATTGGCCGTGCCCATCAGTTCGCAGGAGCCGCAGGAGGCGCAGGTGGCCGTGGCCATCTTGTCGGCCAGGTCTTCGTACCCGCTGTGGTGCACCCCGGCGTCGGCCCCGGGCCGGAATCGAATCTGGAACGTTCCGGGTCCACCGGTCAGGATGATCGCGGGCATGTCCAGCCGGGCGGCGGCCATGATCATTCCCGGCACGATCTTGTCGCAGGAGGCGATGAGCACCAGGCCGTCATAGTTCATGCTGCGCACGTGCACCTCGACCATGTCGGCGATCAGGTCCCGCTGGGCCAGAACATAGCGCATGCCCTCGTTGCCCATGGCCAGGATGTCGCAGGGCGCGGGCACGTTGAACTCGAAAGGCAGGCCGCCGGCGGCGTGGACGCCCTCCTTGACCCGTTCCGCCAGGGTCTTGAGGTGCATGTGACCGGTGTTGATGTCGGTCTGGGAGTTGGCGATGGCGATGATCGGCTTGCTTTTGGCCTCCTCGGGATCGACGCCCGTGCCCTGAAACACGGTCATGCGTGCGAGGCCGACCGGAAAATCCCGCTCATTGAAAACGGCGATGCTCTTGGGCTTTTTCATGGCTCACTCCTTATGTTCGATCAAAGACGGCGCGCCGGCCGGGCCGGCCGCCCAGACTTCTACTCGCGGCCCAACTCGGCCACGGGATCGTTCCGACCCTCCGGAAAGTACTGGATGGTGGCGTCGGGCAGAACGACCGCCCGGGTCCGGTCGCCGTGGACCTGTTCGAGTCGGTCGATTACCCGGCCCCACTCGCGGATCACCTCGCTACCCGGCAGCCCGATCCATTTTTCACCGGCCTTGTCCCCGCAGGGGGAGAAAACGATCATGCGGGCCAGTCCCGGGATCGCGGAAACGGGGGGCAGATTCTGGAAGTGTCGTCCGCCGGTGGTCTTGCCGAAGGGGCCGTACAGATAATGGGTCACCTGGCCTTCCGGGGCGCTTACGATCATGACGAAGTCCTTGGCCGGTTCGGAAAAGAAAAAGGGCAGGCAGGCGGGAAGGGACAGGAGGGCCTCGCTGCCCTTGCCGTAGCAGTTGGCCACGATGACGTCGGCGCCGGCCACCAGTTCGGTGGCGTAGTGGGTTTCACTCAGGGCCGCGCCGGCCAGGTAGGCCTGTTCCACGTCGCCCACGAACAGGGCCGTGGTCCGGCGCCAGGTGTTGACCACTGTGTTGACGATGAGGTCCATGCCGGCGATGCGGGCCGCTTCGACCATGTCCAGCCGCATGACGTTGTTCTTGTACTTGCCCAGGGCGATATCTCCGCCCAGCGGCGTCTGCATAAGCGTGTGCCGCAGGGATTCATGGTTGGCTTCGATGGTTTCGACGGAGGACACTCCAGGCAGGAGGATTTTGGCCCCGCCGCCGAAGCCCGTGTAAAGGTGAGGCACGATGCAGCCGATGCCGATCTTCAGGTCGCACTTGGCCACCTCGGCGTTGATCATGACCCGTGTCCCCCGGCTGGTCTTGCCCATGAGGGTGCAGTTCTCGTAGATGTTATGATTGTAAACCGGGTAGGCGGCCACGACCTCCTCCCCGAGTTTCTTGACGAAATCGGTGCGGGTGTAAGCACCGTGGGCGCCGAGTCCCATGACGAAGCGGATGTTCTCGTCCTGGATGCCTCCGGCGTGCAGTTCTTCGAGCACCAGGGGAATGAAATCCGCGATCCGGGTCGGACGGGTCATGTCGTCGATTATGACGGCGACCTCCTTCCGGTCCCGGGCCAGTTCCCGGATGGGAGGCGTTCCGATGGGGTCGGCAAAGGCGGCCCGCAGGCCGGCCTCGTCCAGAGGCGGGGCGTCATGGCCGTTCATGGCGCAAGTGATAACCTCCCAGGCCGGGGGAAATTCGAGGTCCAGCATGACGTCCCCATGCCAGGCCCGGGTCGGAAGGGATACCATATTCAGGTCCGACATCGACCTTCTCCTTTCACTCTTCCAGCGCCCCTTGATGGAGCGTGCCGACGTTCCTGACAAAACGGCGCATGAAGCTCAGCAGGTCCGAATGCTCGGGCCGCTTCCAGGCCCGCCGCCGCTTTTCCAGTTCTTCTCCGGACACAAGCAGGTCCAGACGCCGTCCCGGAATGTCGATCAGAATCCGGTCGCCGTCCTCGACCAGGGCCAAGGGCCCGCCTTCGTACGCTTCGGGCGTCACGTGGCAGACCAGCGCGCCCCGGTTCGATCCGGACAGACGGCCGTCCGTGATCATGCCGATGCGATCGGCGCCCAGGGCGTTGAGCATGTAAGGCAGAAGGGCTACCTCCCGGGCGCCCGGCCCGCCCTTGAGTCCTTCGTACCGGGCCACGACGATGTCCCCGTCCTTGACCTCGCCGGCCAGCACGGCCCAGGCAGCCAGGTCGGCGTCGGAAAAACACCGGGCCCGGCCCTCGAAAACCAGCCCGCCGGGAGGGAAACTGGCCGACCGCGCGATGGCCCCTTCCGGGGCCAGGCTGCCGCGCAGGACGACCATTCCCCCTTCGGGGCGGATGGGATCGTTCAAGGGACGGATGACCTCACGGTCCCGGACTTCGGCTTCGGCGATCTCTTGGGCCATGGTGCGCCCGGTCACGGTCGTGACATCGAGATGGAGCAGGGAGGCCAGTTCTTTCATGACCGCGGCCACGCCTCCGGCCCGGTCCAGGTCCAGCATGGCGTGCTCGCCGGCCGGACACATCTCGCTCAAATGCGGAGTCTCCCGGCTCAACCGGTCGAAGTCGTCGATGGTCACCTCCAGGCCCGCCTCCCGGGCGATGGCCGGGACATGGGCGCAGAGGTTCGTCGAAGCGCCGGTCGAGATGCCGACCCGGATGGCGTTTTCAAAGGCCTCCCCGGTCAGGATGGACGAGGGTCGCAGGTCCTCCTGGATCATCTCGACCACCCGCATGCCGGACATTTTGGCTTGAGTCATCTTGCGGGTGTCCACGGCGTGAATCGTGGCCGAACCGGGCAGGGTCAGGCCGAGGGCCTCGGCGAAAATGGCCATGCTGTTGGCCGTGTACATGCCCTGGCAGGATCCGATCGTGGGAAAGGCCTGTTCCATGAGCTCCCGCTTCTCCCGGGGCGCGAACCGGACCTTGCCCAGCAGTTCGGCCATACGGTTGTCCACGTAATCGGACAGGGCGAAGTTGCGGCCGTTGCGGCAGCCCGGCTGCATGGGACCGGACGTGACCATGATGGCCGGCAGATTCAACCGGGCCAGGGCCATGAGCTGGCCGGGCACGATCTTGTCGCATCCCGAGAGCAGGACCATGCCGTCGAGCATGTGGGATTCGATGGTGATCTCGATCGAGTCGGCGATGTGGTTGCGGGAGGCCATCTGGTAGCGGCCGGTGGCCACGCCGTCGCACATGGCGATGCACGGAAACTCGATGGGCACCCCGCCGGCCATGTGGATGCCGGCCTTGACCATATCGGTCAGGAGCCGAAGGTTCATATGGCCGGGAACCACCTCGCTGAACGCATTGACGACACCGACCATGGGGCGGCCGAGTTCGGCCTCGGTAAAGCCGCAGGCGTACATCAACCCGTTTAATTCTGAAAACCGCTGCTTGCTTCTCAGTTCCATTAGCGGAGCGCTCCTGTTCCGGGGTCCCGATCGGTCCGCCCCCGTGGCGCGCGACGACGGGAAGCGAGTTTGAAACGTCCGCCGTCCCGGTTTCGCCGGGACGGCGGACGCCTTTCACGAGGCGATCATCTCCTTGCCCTTTTCGTATGCTTTCAGGTTGAGAGCCACCTTGTCCGGGGTCATGGTCATGGCCATCACCTGCTCGAAATCCGCCTCGTCCATGGGCAGCTCGCCCAGCCCGGCCAGGGCGCCGACCATGATGACGTTGCCCAAAATGGGGGCGCCCATGGTCAGGGCCGTGTCCGTGGCGTCGATGAACCAGGACTCCCGGCTCAGTTCCCGGACCCAGTTCCGGACATCGTCCAGGGAGGGGTAGCCGAGTTCGCCGGAAATGACCTGAACGGGGTGGATGGGCCGCATGTTGCACACGGCGCGCACGTCGGGATTGCCGTAGTTGACCAGGACGCGGATGGTTTCCGTGGGCTCGAGGCCCAGGATCATGTGAGCCTTGCCCTTGGGAATCTGCGGGGAATAATAGTGCCGGTCCGAAATGCGCAGGTGACTCATGACCGAACCGCCGCGCTGGGATCCGCCGAAGGTCTCGCCGATGGTAATGGTCAGTCCCTTGCGGGAGAGCATGTTCCCCACCACGCGGGAGGCCAGGACGTTGCCCTGTCCGCCTACGCCGGCGATGATCAGATTGTACGGGTCGTGGGCTAGTTGGACGCTGCTCATGGCTCAGGCCACCTCCTTGAATTCGACTTTCTCGATGGCCCCGGCGGGACAGATGGAGGCGCAGACGCCGCAGCCGGCGCAGATGACCTCGTCCACCTTGGCCTTGCCCCGGGCCTTGTCCCAGATCAGCCCCGGACAGCGGAAGATGCGGGTGCACAGCCGTCCGCAGCCGCAGCTCTCCCCCAGACAGACCTCGGGGTTGACGGCCACGTCGAACTTCTTCTTCATCTTCTTCTCCGGGCTCAGCCCGCAAATCTGCCGGAGGATCAGGACCTTGACCCCGGGCTCGTCGATCAGGTCCATCAGCGTCGTCTGGGTGGTCTGAAGATCGAAGGGGTCACTGGTTCGGACCTGGGCTCCCAGGGACCGGCAGACGGCCTCGATGCTCACGGCCGGCACCTCGCCGCCCATGGCGTCCACGGTCAGGCCGGGATGGGGCTGGAAGCCGGTCATGGCCGTGCCGCTGTTGTCCAGGACGACCATGGTGATGTCCGACTGGTTGTGGACCGCGTTGACCAGGGCCGGCAGGGCGGCATGGAAGAAGGTCGAGTCGCCGCAGACCGACAGGACCGGCTGATCCAGGCCGAACGGTTTGAGTTTGCCGAAGCCGCTGGCCACGCCGGTGCCGGAGCCCATGGCGTGAAGGGTCTTCAGCGTCGAAAAGCCGGTGGGCAGGATGGCCATGGTGTAGCATCCGATGTCGCCGCAGACAAAACCCTGCCGGTTGTCCATCTCCAGGACGCTGCGGATGGACCAGAAGGAGGCCCGGTGCGGGCAGCCGGGACAGAAGGTCAGCTCGCGGTTGGGCGCGCCGAAAAAGATCAGTTCCTGCCCTCGCTTGGTATAGGCCTCGGGCGCCGGTTTGTACTCCATGCCCAGGACCTGGGCCAGGGCGTTGACGACCAGGTCGGGATTCAGTTCACCGACCATGGGCAGATGGCCGTCCCGTTTGCCCATGATGGTCTTGTGCCCCACCTGGGGCCCGAGTTCCTGGGCCAGGATTTTAAGGTTCTCCTCGGTAAAGGGGATGACTTCCTCGACGACGAGAAACCGGTCCGTCATGCGCAGGTGCTTTTCGATCAGCTTGGGCGGCAGGGGCCAGGTGGTGCCCAGCTTGAGCAGTCCGACGCGGTCCTCGACCCCCAGGAGTTGGATGGCCTCCCGGCTGTACAGGTTGCAGGCCGAACTGGTGACCACGATCAACTCCGGCCGTTCCGGTCCGGTGTAGGTGTTGAAGGGCGAAGTTTCGAACCGCTCGACGGCGGTTTTCAATTTCTGATGCTGGAAGGCGTGTTTCATCTCGACGGGCGCCGGGGACATGATGCCTTCCTTGGGATCCAGGATAAATCCGTCATGCTTGAAAAATGCCCGGGCCCGGCCTTCGGGCAGTTCGCCGAACAACACGTTTCCACTGGCGTGGGAAAGCCGGGTCACGCTACGGACGAAGACCATGTTGCCGATCTCCTCGGACAGGTCGAAGGCCCACTTGATCATGTCCTTGACTTCCTGAAAGTCGCCCGGTTCCAGCAGCGGGACCTCGAGAAGCCGGGCGAACTGGCGGGACTCGCCCTCGTTGATGCTCGACAGGGCGCCCGGGTCGTCACAGGGGACCATGACCATGCCGCCCCGGGTCCCGGAGAGGGCCAGATGGAGCAGGAAGTCCGAACCGACGTTGACGCCGTTCTGTTTCATGACGCACAAGGCGCGGAGCCCGGCGAAGGAGGCCGCCGCGGCGACTTCCATGGACACCTTTTCGTTGGCCGACCACTCCACGTATATCGGTCTTTGTTTGGACACCTTGGACAGGTTTTCAATGATCTCCGAAGAGGGCGTGCCGGGATAACCGGCGGCCACGCTCACCCCGGCCTCGAGGGCCCCCCGGGCAATGGCTTCGTTGCCCATGAGCAGATAACGTTGTCCTTTTTGTCCTTCAACGATAATCGACATGTTTCATCTCCTGTCTGGGCCTGGTATCTACGAGTCGATGCTCTCGACCACCCGCACGGGGACACGGATGGCGGAGCGCCGGCCTTCCCCGTCGCTGTTGAGCAGGCCGTCCTCCCGGGTCCTGGCCCAGGCTCGCTTCTTCTTGTTTCCGGCGGCCAGATTCAGATTGGCCAGGTTGTCCGCCGGCATGGGTTCGGTGACCAGCATGCCGTCCGCCTTGGCCTGCTCGACCAGATCACGCCCTCGCCGGGTGCGGACGATCAGGGTGTTCCAGTCCGGCTGGCCTTCGACCACGCCCACGGACAGGTCGGCCCATTCGGAAGTCATGTCCGGACAGATATGGCAGCCGGCCGGAACAAGCGGCCGGATTTCGCTCAAGGGGACTTCGACCCGGCCGTCCTCGGTCTCGAGAACCATGATCTCCGACGGCGGCGGCGGCAGGTCCATTTTTTTGATCCGTCCCGTATCCAGGCGATCGGCCAGGAGGCGGATCAGCCCCCGGGTGTCCAGGGCCCATGTGCAGAACAGGCCGATGACCATGGCCGCCGCATCCCGGAAGTCATCCCGCTGCAAGGGATTGGCCCGCATCTGGGCCAGGGCCGTGACCTGGCAGGGCGTGCCCACGACCCCGACCCGGCTCAGCCCCTCGGCCAGGGCCTGGTTGTAAGCGGCCAGGGTCGGCGCGGCCATGTATTTGGACGAGGCGCAACGGGCGGCCTCTTCGAGGCTCCTGGCCAGGCGAGGAACCGGGACCAGTTCCTGGCGGTCGGTCAGGACTGCGGCCTCGACCAGTCCCGACTTGAAGGCCTGGGCCAGCAGCGCGGAAACCGTGCCTCCGGCCTGATAGGGCCCCGGCCCCATGCGATCCCCGGCCCGGGCCCGGACGATCTCCTGGTGCTCGCCCAGGGGCGTGCCTTCGTAGGACTTGCCCCAGTAGCGTTGGGCCAACTCTTCGAGGTCCACTTCGGTCTTGGGACAGAAGGCGTGGCACCGCCCCTGGGTCAGCGTGCAGGGAAACAGCATGGCCGTCTTGCCTTTGTAGGTCTTGAAATAAGGGCAAAGGCCCACGCAGGCCCCGCATCCAACGCACAGGCCTTTTTTCAGGACGTCCTCTTGCAGTTCGTTGGGTCCAAAGACTTGCATACAGCACCACCTCGCGATCTTTTTTTACGGTGAACGGTTAAATGCGTTTCCCAAAATCCGGATATTGCGGCCACCATCCGCTCCATGCGGCGGATGGATCGACTGCTCGTCGTCTGGGGCGAGGTATTCCCCCGGCCCTTGAAACCGTTTAGTCCCCCGCCTTCGCGCGGCCCGAGCCCGACTGTTGCATGACGGTTTTCCGGCCGGCGGGAAGCTCGGGCAGAAAACCGGATTGATGCGAAATTTCCATGGCCGTGCGAACCAGATCGTCGGCCAGCCCGGAGAGCCCCCGTCCGGTCAGCCGGGACGGCTTTCCGGAAAGACTGATCGAGGCGGTGGGGCGGCCGCTGCGGTCGAAGACCGGCGCGCCGATGCAGACCAGGCCCGGTATGAACTCCTCCCGATCGATGGCGTACCCCTTGAGACGTATCTGTTCGAGGTCCTCGAGCAGTTCCTTTTCCGTGGTAATCGTGTTGGCCGTGTAAGGCGCATAGCTCAGGCCCGCCAGGTGGGCCTCGATCTCGGTCGGAGGCAGAAAGGCCAGAATGGCCTTGCCGATGGCCGTACAATGAGCCGGCACCCGGGGCCCGAGTTGATGAAAGGCCACCTCCTGGCTCGGAGAAAAGATGCTCAGCGTCACCAGGACCGAGTTCTGGTCCCAGATGGCCAGTCGGGTCATCAGGCCGGCCCGCCGGCTCAATCGCTGGGCCGGACCGGCGCCGATCCGGTTGATGGTCAGGCTCCCGGCCAGCATGGTCCCCAGCTCGTAGATTTTCAGTCCCAGGGTGTAGCGGCGGGTCTCCGGGTCCTGGGCCAGGAACCCGAAATCGGCCAGGGTCCGGACCAGGCCGTGGATCGTGGCCTTGGGCAGGCCCATGAGCTGGCTGATCTCGGTTATGCCCAGCCGGGGCCGGGCCGGCGAAAAGAGGGCCAGGATTTCCAGGGCCCGATGAACGGACTGCACGCTCATGAGGCGGCCGCGTCGCCGCTCCGGACCAGGTCCACGCCCAGGTCGTACGCGGTCATGTTGACCGCCAGCTTTTCCGGCGGCATGGTCTCGGCCATGACCGCCTCGAAGTCCTCCCGGAACAGGGGCAGGGCCTCGATACCGGCCAGGGCCCCGATGAGCACGATGTTACCGAAGATCGGGCCGCCCATTTTCATGGCCTCGTCCGTGGCGTCCAGGAACCAGCATCGGGCGCTGAGTTCGGCCATCCATTTTCGGACGTCCTCCGGGTCGGGATAGTTCAGTTCGCCGGATATGACGCCCACCGAGTGGATCGGGCGGGTGTTGCAGATGACCTTGACCCCGGGATTGCCGTAATCGACCAGGATGCGGAAGGTCTCGGTGGCTTCGAGGCCGACGATGGCGTGGGCCGCCCCTTTGGGCACCTGAGGCGACCAGGTTGCATCCTCGGAAACCCGGACATGGCTGGAGACCGAGCCGCCCCGCTGGTTGCCGCCGAAGGATTCGCCGATGGTCACGAACAGTCCCTGTCGGGCCAGCATGTTGCCCATGACTTTCGAGGCCAGGACATTGCCCTGCCCTCCCACGCCGGTGATGATCACGTTGTAAGGATCGCTGGACAGACGGTCGCCGTTCATCAGGCCGCCTCCTTCCTTTCGATCGCATGCTGGGGGCAGATCGAAGCGCACACGCCGCACCCGGCGCAAAGGGCCTCATCGACCCGAGCCCGGCCCCGGGCCTTGTCCCAGACCAGGCCGGGACAGCGGAATATGCGAGTGCACAGCCGATTGCAGCCGCAGTCCTCGCCCAGGCAGACCGTATCGTCCACCCGGACCTCGAACTGCTTTCGGGCCTTCTTTTCCGGGCTCAAGGCGCAAATCTGCTTGAGGACAAGCACCTTGACCCCCTCCTTGAGGCCGAGAAGGTCCAGGAGGGTCTGGCGGGTTCCATCCAGGTCGAAGGGGTCGCCGATCTCGACCCGGGCGCCCATGGCCCGGCAGACGGCGGCAATGTCGATGGCCGGCGTCTCCCGGCCCGAGGCATCAACGGTCAGACCGGGGTGGGGCTGGAAACCGGTCATGGCCGTGCCCGAGTTGTCCAGGATGACCATGGTGATGTCCGAACGATGGTGAATGGCGTTGACCAGGGCCGGCATGCCGGTGTGGAAAAAGGTCGAGTCGCCGCAGACGGACAGAACGGGCTGGTCCAGACCGAAGACGTCCAGCTTGCCGAAACCGCTGGCCAGCCCGGTGCCCGAACCCATGGCATGCATGGTCTTCAGGGTCTGGAAGCCGCAGGGCAAGAGGGCCATGCCGTAGCAACCGATGTCGCCGCAGACGAACCCATGCCGGTTGTCCAGCTCCAGGGCGTTCCGGATGGACCAGAAGGAGGCCCGGTGCGGGCAGCCCGGACAAAAAGTCAGGTCCCGGGCCGGGGCGCCGAAAAAGGCCACCTGGCGCGCGCGTTCGACGTACGATTCGGGCGCGGGCCGGTACTCCATTTCGAAAATCCGGGCCAGGGCCCCGGCCACCAGGTCCGCGTTCATTTCGCCCACCTTGGGCAGCAGCCCGTCCCGCTTGCCGAAGAACGTCTTGACCCCGATCCGCGACGCCAGCTCCATCCCGAGAACCTTGACACTCTCCTCGAGCAACGGCAGGACCTCCTCGACGATCAGGACCCGTTCGGTCCGGCCGAGATGCGTTTCCATGAGCCGGGGCGGCAGCGGCCAGGTGGCGCCCAGCTTGAGCAGCCCGACCCGGTCTCCCAGCCCCAGACGGTGGATGGCCTCCTTGGAGTACAGATGGCAGACGGAACTGGTGACGATCAACAGGTCCGGTCGTTCCGGACCGCTGTACGTATTGAAGGGACAGTCCTCGAACCAGGCCACGGCCCGGTCCAGCTTTTCCTGCTGGAGCCGGTGTTTGTACTCCACGGGCGCCGGAATCATGATGCCCTCGTCCGGGTCGAGGACGAAGCCGTCGCATCGGTACTGGGCCCGGGGCCGGATATCCGGCAGGTCTCCCAGTTCGACCATGCCGCTGGCGTGGGAGAGCCGGGTGACGCTTCGGACCATGACCAGGTTGCGGATGTGTTCGGACAGATCGAAGGCGTACTTGATCATGTCCTTGGCTTCCTGGAAGTCGCCGGGTTCGAGCAGGGGAATTTCGACCATGCGGGCGAACTGCCGGGACTCGCCTTCATTGATGCTCGACAGGGCGCCCGGATCGTCGCAGGGAACCATGACCATGCCGCCCCGGGTGCCGGACAGGGCCAGGTGCAGGAGGAAGTCGGCGGTCACGTTCACGCCGCACTGCTTCATGGCCGTCAGGGACCGCAGACCGGCGAAGGACGCGGCGGCGGCCACTTCCATGGCCACCTTTTCGTTGGACGACCATTCCACATACAGGTCCCGATACCGGGAGGCCCTGGCCAGGTTTTCCAGAATTTCCGAGGACGGCGTACCG
>JAHJTB010000083.1 GCA_018830135.1 Pseudomonadota bacterium
CGGGAGTTCCCGGCCAGGCGGCGCAGGTTGAACTCCCAGCCGCCGCCGGCCCGCTCGTCGGTCACCCCGGCCCGGGCGCAAAGGCCGGCGGCCCGGGTCCAGTCGAAGTTCAGGTTCAGAAACGGGGAAGCCAACAGGTCCAGGACCCGCTCTCTTTCCCAGTCCGAACGGGCCAGGCGGACCAGGGCCAGCAGGGTCCGCACCGGGGCCTGGACGGCCAGGGGCTCGCCCCGTCGAAAAAACAGGGGCAGCCGGAAGCGGCGGAAGACGTCCTCGACCATGGGGCCGGTCCGGCCCAGGTCGGGCAGGGCCAGGGCCACGCTTTCCGGTCGGACGCCCCGGTCGAGCAGGTCCCATATCCGCCGGCCGATGGTTTCGATTTCCGCGTACCGGCCCGGGGCGGCGAAAACGGCCAGGCCCGGTTCGGCCTGGGGAGCCCGGCCCTCGGGCGGCCAGGGCCGGAACAGGCCGGCGGCCATCCAGCGGCCCGCGGGCGAGGACGGGTCGCGGGGCGGTCTGAGCACGATCTCCAAAGCCCCCCCTCCGGCCGGATTCAGTCCTTCCAGGTGGCGGAGGGCGGCCAGGGACTCCTGAAAGGGGTTGTCCGGCCAGTCGGGATGTTGTTCGAGATTCAGTTCGAACAGCCATTCCGGGCCGCTGAACTCGAGGCGGACCCGGTCGACCGCCTGGGACACGGCCCCGATCAGTTCGGTCTGAAACGGCGTCAGGCGGGAAAACCCGACCAGGTTCACCTCGCGAATCCGTTCCAGGCACGGGGGAACGCGTCCGCTTCGCAAGCCTTCGAGGATGGCCCGGCGGATCCCGGAGTGGTCGATGAGCCCCTGGTCGAGCAGGCGGGCCTCGTAGCGCGCATGGATGCGGGCCAGATGCCGGGCCGCGTCCCGTCCGGATTCCAACAGCAGCCGGTCGAATGTCTCGGGAGACACCCCGCCGAGTTTGAGTTGGTCGAGCAGGTCCAGCAGGCGGCGTCGCAGACCCGGTCCCATGGTCCGGCCCGAAGGGCTCGAATCGTCGGCCTCCTCGTCGATGATCCGGCCCAGCAGCATCTCGCGGCCCAGAGGCGGAATCGGTTTCCGGTCCGAGATGAACCAGGGGCTCATTTCGGCTTCCAGACGACCGAAGGTGTAGATTCGGGGATCGAGCAGGACCCCGTCCGGCGTCCGGTCCATCAGCCGTCCCCGCTCCTGGGCCGCCGCCAGGGCGGAGGGAAGGACGAGCATCAGGCCGGGGGGGAAGACGGTCACGGCTGGAGTCGTTCGGCCACGTCGAGGATGGTCCGGGCGTACGGTTCGCTGTTGTTGTATCGTTTCAGAACGCGGAGGCGTTTGGCTTGGGTCAGGCGGGGGCGCCAGCCGTTTTTTTTCAGATAACTGGCCGTGCTGAAGACGGCGTCCTCGACCTGGAACAGATCGACGACGCCGTCGCCGTTCCCGTCGCGTCCGTACGGTTTGAGGTTGGACGGTTGGAACTGGCAGAGCCCGATGGCGCCGGTATAGGAGCCCATGACCTGGCAGGGATCGTCCCGGGTCTTCTGGATATAGGCGAGGAAGGCCTTGAGTTCCTTGAAGGACCAGGCGGCCCGTCCGGCCAGGCGCTGGGCCGCGGACTCCTGGGTATATCGTTTCCGGACGTCGTCGTCGAGCCGGGTGAAGGTCTGTTCGGCTACGTCGGGCTGGTCGGCCGCGGCATGAGTGGCCAGCGCGGCCAGGGTCGGATGGCGGCCCGTTTTTTTTCCGAGGGCGGTTTCCACGAGCAGGATGGCCACGACGATTTCACCGGGCACCTCGAATTCGGCCTGGGCCCGATCGAGGGCGGTCCGGTGGCGGGCCATGAACTGGCGGGCCTCGTTCAAAGGGGCTTCTTCGAGAAAGCGGCCGTAGTCGAGGCGGGACTCGCGGACCGAGAGGCGCAGGGTCAGCTTGCCGGCGAGATCATGGTTGCGCTTGAGCGCGCGCTGGTAGCAGGTCCGCACCGCGGGCATCCCGCGCCGGATCGTCCGCGCCACCTCGTCCACAGGCAGGCTACAGCGGATCCGGCGGGGGTCCGGGGTGACCAGGACCCTGAGCATCCGCTCGCGCGATCCGCCGTCGCCGGTCTCGACGCCGTCGGGTCCGTTGACCCGGCCCAGCGTGTCGATGTCGGTCGGGGCGCGCGTCTTGCGCGGGCCGCCATGCAGGGCGAACGAGGGGCTGCTGGAGGCCACCGTCAGGCCGCCCACCCGGGCGAAGGCCGTGTCGGCGCGCTCGTCCGGACGCCCGTCGCCGATCAGGTTGGCC
>JAHJTB010000084.1 GCA_018830135.1 Pseudomonadota bacterium
AGCGATTTATTTGTATATATTTCAATTAGTTACCGGCTACCCGGCTCCCGTCCCCCTCAAAACGACTTTACGAAAAATTATTTCACACTCCCCCGGGAACCACCACCAACACTCAATAAAAATTTTCACCCATTATTGCTGTGAAATGAAGGGCGGCCCTGCCTCCCGGCCCGCCCGTAACCGGCCCCGAGGGACCGTATATTTAGTTATATCAAAAATGGTTTGATTTTAATAGACGCTGGCGATAAATTATAAAGGGCGGGTGCGTCCCGCAATGACTTCGGCCAAAGGGGTGCATATGGGCAGAACAGGCGACGTGGACGTCATGGCCTTGGAGATCGGCGGCAAGATCAAGGAACTCCGCAAGAAAAAGGGATACACCCTCCAGGATGTCTCATCCATCACCGGGCTGTCCCGTCCCTTGATCTCACAGATCGAAAACAACCGGGTCGTTCCGCCCGTGGCCACTCTCCTCAGACTGGCCCGGTCCCTGGGCGTGGGCTTGAGCCATTTCTTCCAGGAGGACGATACCCGGGAAAGGGTCGTGGTCACGAGGAAAGACGAACGCCGATCGCCGGCCAAACGGCCTCACCACCAGAAAGGCGTCGTGCCTTACATGTACGAGGCCCTGGAAGTCAAAAAGGCCAGCAAGCACATGGAGCCGTTCTACGTCACCTTCGACGAGATCGCGGCCGGGGACATGTCTTTTTTCTCGCATGAAGGGGAGGAGTTCGTCTACCTGCTCTCCGGCCGCCTGGAGTTCCGGACCCACGATCAGGTCTACCTTCTCGAAACAGGAGACAGCCTCTATTTCGAATCCGACCTGGCCCACGCCTTCCGTTCCCTGGGGCCAGGCCCCTCCCAGGCCATCATCGTCATCTACCACAAGGACTGAGACTGAGACCCTGTATTGGCATGAACATACAAATCGGCCGCACCCGGCCCCGCATCCGGGTTTCGGCCTGGGGGATTTGAGAAAGAAACAGGTCCCTGGTTTTTCTCCCGCTCACGCCCGTCTTTGCGAGCCACAGGCGACGAAGCACCCAATCTGGTCTGCCATGAAGGAAACGCCGCCCGCCACGCCTTGAGACGGGTCCTTCGAAGGCCGGACACCCTCATTATCCGGATTGAACCCGAATTCGGATGAGACCGGACCATAAGGAAAAGCCCCGCGCCTTGTGGACGCGGGGCTTTCCTTAAGTTACGATGCCGCGGGCGGACCCGCGGGGGACTTCGATCAGATGTCCAGCCAGGACTCGCTGAACAGGCTGTGGCCCAACAGGACCTTGGCCGTCTTGACGTAATCGACCGCTTCCTTGTCCATGGTCGAGTAGTCGTATTCCTTGCCGTCCATGACGCCGTAAACCAGGTCGACGATGTCCTGACGCTTGCCGCGGCAGATGTCCATGATGACCGGGTCGAAACCGTCGACGATACTGGAATACATCCCGCGACGGGCCAGCATGCACATGTAGGTCTGGTTCAGGATGGGACGCAGGGGGTCCGGATTGCCGTTGGAGACATTGGACAGCCCGTTGGTGCTTTTGATCGGCCCGCCCTCGGGATCCATGGCCGCCACGATGTCGGGCAGCATCTCGAAGAAGGCCAGGCTCTCCATGAGCTGATCCTGCTGAATGTTGACCGGCGTGACGATGGGATCGACCCACATGTCGGCCGTGGGGATGCCCAGGGCCTGGGCGGCCATGAGCAGTTCCGTCGACCATTCGGCCCGTTCGTTGGCGTCGCGAGCCATACCGGTCGGACCCCACATCAGGGCGATCATGTTGGCGCCGTGCTCGGCGCAGATGGGCAGCATCTTTTCATACCGCTCGGGGCGGCACATGATCGAGTTCATGATGGCCTTGCTCTTGCAAACCTTGAGTCCGGCGGCCATGGCGTCGATGTTCGAGGTATCCAGACAGAGCGGCGTGTCGGTCACTTCCTGAACGGTCTGGACGACCCAGGTCATCAGTTCCTCGCCGCCCTTGCGGGCCGGCCCGAGATTGATATCGATGTAATCAACCTCGACCGCGGTGAGTTTCTCGGCCATCTCCCGAATCGGCCCCGGGTCCTTGTCTTTGAAGGCCTGGCCGATCTGCTTGTTGATCACGTTCAGATTCTCGCCGATGGTTTTCATGTACTTGTTGTCGGGCATGGTCTTGTCTCCTAGAGAAGATTTATTTTAGGCAGCTTTATATTCCTTGAGGAATTTCGGGATATGGGCTGCTTCCCGAGGACCGATCGTGACCTTCCAGCCAGGCAGTTCCTCCTCCAGGTCGCCCATGATGGCTGCCGCGTACCCCGGAATGACCAGGCTGTTGTGCTTGGCCTTGTCCGCGATACCGGACTTCTTGACGAACATGCCCACCGCGTCGCCGACGAACTTGCCGGCGGCCCAGGCGGTGAGGACCGAAAGGCCTTCGGTGTCCATGATCAGCAGCCAGGTCGGGACGCGGCTGGCCTCGACCTCGCCCGAGACGATGAAATAGGTCAGGGAGAAGTTCGAGGTGATCAGGACCGGCGAGTTCTCGTCCGGGCCATTGATGTCGTAGATACCCTGGGTCACGGTCATGGGCCGCTGCGGATCGGTGTAGATGTTCAGTCGTTCCAGGGCCAGCGGGAAGACCGTCGAGCCCTCGAAGTCCGACATGACGATCAGGCCGGCGTACTTGGCCACCAAGCCGGCGGCGATGGCCGCCTGCATGGCCAGGTTGTCGGTCATTTCACACGGGAAGGTAATCGTCGGGAAGCCAAGGGAACGATTCTGGGCCATCAGGGCCGCCCGACGGATGGTCACCGAGTCCACGAAGGACTGCCGGACCGTCCGGGCGCCGCTGTCGATGACCAGGTCCTTGAGGCCCATGCCGGTCAGCTTGTCGACCAGGGCGATCAGGGCATCCAGGCCGTCGGCCTTGACGCCCAGGGGGCATCCCGCCTCGAGGGCCAGCTTGCCCATCTCCTCGGCGTTGTCCGCCGTGGCGGCGTATAGCAGCGGATTGTAGGCGCCCACGGCGTCCACCGCCGCCTTCATCACGGCCGGGTCCTCGGAGATAAGGATCAGGCTGAGGTCGCACTTATCGACGATCAGCTTGGCCGCGGCCGCAAACTTGGCCCCGTCGCCGGAAACGCACTTGAGGGCGATCAGCTCAGGGCGCAGGTTGAACCCGACCCGTTCGTACTGGTAGGCCATGTAGCGCTGGCACTTGGCCTCGATGGCGGCCGCGTCCGTGTCGTCGGTAATCAGGGCCGCCAGTCCGGGGGGGTTGAAAAAAGTCTTTTCGTGACGGAACAGGACCGTCTCGCCGCCGATCTTGACCGCCGTGTCACCGTAGCCCACGGTCAGCGGCCGGATGGGCGGGGCCGAAGCCGCGGCCAACTGAGCCCGCGAGTCTTCAGACACGTAGGGGCAGGCGTCCAGTTCGGCCTTGCCCGAAGCCAGATTCATGGCGAAGGCAAGGCAGGTGGGGACGCCGCACTCACCGCAGTTCGTCTTGGGCAGCAGTTTGAATATCTGAATACCAGTCAGGGCCATCGTATTCTCCTCATGTATCAAAATTCGGGAAGGGCCCCCGGCCGCGAACGGGCCGGGGGCCATCCTGCTTGTCAGGTTATGCGATCAGGGAATCCATCTTCAGAGCGGGATGGTCCTTTTCCTGGAGATAGGGCAGGATTTCATCCTCGGTGGTTCCCACGGATTCGTCCGCGATGCGGTCGATCAGGTCGGGTATGCCCAGTTCTTCGCCCCGCTTGAGCAGGCGGTCGCGCAACTCTTCCTTCAGGGACTTGGGCATCCAGACCATCCGGAGCAGGCCGCCGTCGCCGGTGAGGAACTTGCGCTGGATGATATTGAACTTGCTGTGGCCCACGAAGCCTTCGGACTGCTGACCGCCGCCCATGACGCCGGCCAGGGTCGTGAACTTCATCCCGCAGGGCGTTTCACCCGTGTAGTCGCGATGGACCGTCATGACGCCGTTGAGGCCCGGCAGCATGGCCGCGATGCACTCGCAGCAGCCGCAGGTGGTCATGGGCGAATGGACCATGCTGTAAAAGCAGACCGAGCTGACGGCCTGGCGCGAGGCCTTGTAGATGAAGTCGTTGGCGCCCTTGAAAACACCCATTTTGGCGTCCAGGACCTCGCCCTTTTCGATGGGCTGGTTGGGGCCGTTGGGGTTGATCTCGTAGGAGGCCTTGCAGTCCATCCAGTTGTAGGCGCCGCACAGACCGGTCCGCTCCGGGCTGACCACGCAGACGTGGTTGGGCGCGAAGCTCTGGCACAGCGTGCAGGAGTAGTAGATGTTCTCCGCCTCGTCGGTCATGTTCTCGACGCGGGCGTCCCGGGTCTTGTAAATCCCCCGGGCCTTGGTCGTGATCTCGGCCACCTTGTCCTTTTCCGTGTACAGGGCCACCTGGACCTTGTCCAGCACCGCGCCGAAGTCCTGGTGGAACTTGGCGTGAAGAATGACGCCGATGTCCCGGAGGGTGAAGCCCTTGTCGATGGCCGCGTCCGAAACGCGGACCCAGGCGATGTCGCGCTGCCCGATGTGCATGGCGCCCTGGGCGTAGTTGATCAAATGGTGAATCTGGCGTTCGAGGATGGGCTCGAAGTCCTCCTGGAACTTGCGGCCGGCGACCTTGACCGTAATGGCCAGAGGCAGACGGTCGCCCTTCTTGATGTCCTTGACGTCCGGACCGATGACCTCGATCTTGCCGTCCTCGATCTCGTTCATTTCGGCCATCTGGACCAGCTCGACCGCCTGGGTCTTGCCGCCGCCCATCTCCAGGAAGAGGTCGTCCTTGCGGACGCGCTCGCCCTCGAAGGCCGGGCCGTAGGACAAGGGGATGTCGATGGTCGAAACCGTGGTCTTCAGACCCCGGACCTCGACCGATCGGGTCACCATCTCGTCATACCCGACGTTGGCCACGACGTGCTCGTAGGTGCACACGCCGGTGGGCAGGATTTCCGGAATGTCCGTGTCGGCCAGGGTCGGGAAACCCCAGTTGACGCAGCCGGCCGCGTTGGCCGCCCATTCGGCGTTGACCTCGCCAAACGCGTTGACAAAGGCGAAGATGCGGTCCTTGTTGTAAAGGAGCATTTTCTGGTAGTCGCCCGGCTTGATGCCGCCGAAGGCCATGGCCGCCCGGTTGGCGAAGCCCAGGGCGAAGACGGCGGCCGAAATGTCCGGACCGAAGGGAACCAGACGGGTATTCCAGCCGATCTGCACGCCGGCTTCGATCAACTGCTCGGAAAAGGTCGTCCCGGACTGGTTGGCGGCCATGAAGACGTACAGGTTCCGGCGCTGATACTCTTCGGCGATCTCCTTGGCGATCTCGGGCGTCGGGGCCGCGCCGACAATGGCCGCGAAACCCGGGGCCGTGCCGTCCACGAACTCCACGCCGCGCTTCCGGAAGACGGTGTCCTCGGCCGCGCCCAGCCAGATTTTGCCGTTGTCCAGGTCGACTTCCTCGCTGACCAGGTAGAAGTCCGGATCATCCACGTAACGGATGGCCTCGACGACCTCTTCGGCCAGGATGGCCGCCATGCCCGCGTCCAGCAACGGCCCCAGGAAGGGCAGATGGTTCACGTTCTTCACATGGGGAGGCAGCAACTGGCGGCATATGTCCAGGGGCTTCTTGGCGTCGCCCAGGTTTTTGACCGGAATGCCCAGCAACGAATAGATAAGGGGAAGATAATAAGCGGTGTTGGGGAATTCGAGCTTCTGGTCCGGACCGTACTGCGCCAGGGCCTGCTTGTATTTTCCTTCCGCTTTCTGAACGATGTTGTACGCGCCCTGAATGGCTGCGAAGGCTACTAGTTTCGACACTGATCGATCCTCCTTTCTTAGAAGGGCTTTCTCTTAGGCTGCATCCAGTTTCTGGCGGTCGGCCATGTCCATCAGGACGCGATCGCGGGCCTTGTCGATGCCCAGGGCCTTGCGCTTCTTGTCGATGTGGGCGATCATCTTGGCCGCGTGCTCGTACGGGTCTTCGACCAGGTCCCACATGCCGCCGTAAAGGTCCTCCAGTTCCGTGAACAGGTGCTTCTGGAACCGCGGAGCGCCGGTCACGGGCAGGGTCACCCCGAATACCGTGTACACGCCCGAAGAGACGAAGTAGTGGCCGATGCTGATGGCCTTCTCGCTCATCCACTCCGGCGCCGATCCGGCCGCCGGCAGGTCGGCGATGGACTTGCCCAGGCCGCCGGCCTTGACCACTTCCGAGGCCGCGATCAGGATGCGGGAGTTGTCCACGCAGGAGCCCATGTGCAGGACCGGCGGGATGCCGACGGTCTCGCAGACTTCGGCCAGGCCCGGACCGCAGAAGACCCGCGCCGCTTCCGGCGTCAACAGGCCGGCCTTGCCGCAGGCCATGGCGTTGCAGCCCGTGGTCAGGACGATGACGTCGTTCTTGAGCAGTTCCTTGACGACGATCAGGTGGGCCGAATCGTGGATGGTCCGGCAGTTGTTGCAGCCGACCACGCCGCCGATGCCGCGGATGCGGCCGTTGATGATGTTGTCGTTCAGCGGGACGTACGAACCGCGGAAGGTGCCGCCCAGGTGATACTTGATGGCCTCCTGGGAGAAGCCGACGACCATGTTCTCCCGTTCGCTCGGGATGAGGATCGGCTGTTCTGGACGACGGTTGAGGAAGTTGTCAACCGCCTCCTTGACGATCTGCTTGCCGATCTCGAAGGCGTGATGCTCGTCGAACTCGATGTGAATCGTGCTGTTGCCGGATTCGATCTTGGCCCGGGGATTGGTCGTGATCAGCTTGGTGTGGTAGCAGTCGGCCACGTTGGCCACGTTTTCCATGATGCACTGCACGTCAACCACCATGGCGTCCACGGCGCCGGTGATGATGGCCAGCTCCTGCTGGAGGTAGTTGCCGGCAATGGGCATGCCGTGGCGCATCAGAATCTCGTTGGCCGTGCAGCACATGCCGGCCAGGATGATGCCGTGGGCGCCCTTGCTCTTGGCGTAGTCAAGCATCTCCTGGGACTGGGCCGCGGCCACGATCATCTCGGACAGCAGCGGCTCGTGACCGTGAACGATGATGTTGACCTTGTCAATCTCCAGCACGCCCAGGTTGATCTGGCCATGCAGGGGATACGGCGTGCCGAACATGACGTCCTGCAGGTCCGTGGCGATCATGGAACCGCCCCAGCCGTCACCCAGGGCGGCCCGGGTGCACTGGGCCGTGATGTTCCGGTAGTCCTGATCCACGCCCATGTGGGTCCGGTGCATGATCTCGACGATCTCGCGGTCGATGCCCCGAGGCACCACGCCCAGCTTCTTCCAGTTTTCGTAAGTCGCCTCAGGGGCGCGCTTGGCGAAGTATATCTCGCCCTGCTGCTTGCCCCACTCGCCCAAAGCCTTCTCCCCGACCTCGACGGCGATGTCGAAAATGTCGCGGGGGAACTCTTCGTCGCCTTCCTTGACCGTGGTGGCCACCTCGAAATAGGGGGCGATCTCGAGCAGCTTCTGCTCGTCCTTGATGGTGTAGTCGTGGGCCTCCTTGCGGGCCATGGCCAGGAAGGTCTCGGCCACGCCTCGGCCGTGATCCGAGTGGGCGGCCGCGCCGGCGGCGACCATGCGGGCGAAGTTACGCGCGGCAATGGTTTCCGGGGTGGCCCCGCAAAGTCCCTTGCGGGTGTCCGGCTCCAGGCCTTCCTTGATTTTTTTGGTCAAGGGAAGACGGCAGGGGCCCTGTGAACAGTTCTTGCAACAAATGCCTTCGACGCCGATGTTGCAGGGTTTCATGACCAGGGCCCGGTCGAAGATGGTCTCGATGCCTTCCGCCTGCGCCTTTTTCATCATTTTGATACTGGCGGTGTCGACACTCACTTCTTCCGGCTTGTAGGTCTTGGCTTGTTTTTCCTTGGCTTCTTCAGCTGCCATGAGAGGTTCCTCCTCTATTTCTGATTGTTCCCGAACGGAATTTTCCGGGTCGGCAACAAATATATCGTATGAACGTGATAATGTCTATACACAACCATGTCTAAACCATCATGCGGCGGTGCACCCGGTCCAGACTGGCCATGATCTGCTCGGACACGCGCTCCTCCTGAGGCACGATCCGGTCGGCCTTCTTGGGCTGGCGCTCCACCCACTCCTCCTCAAGGGCTTCCTGCTTGGTTTCCTCGCTCATCTCACATACCTCCCGAACGAATCGTTCCTTCGATGGAACGGTTTAATACTTCTTGGTGCGCATGTGGACCCGGGTCAGGGAGGCCACGATTCTTTGGGCCACGACCAGCTCGGGTTCGACCACCTCGTCCGACTTCTTCATCTTGCGCGGACCGGTCCGGACCGCCCGCTTGGCCTCGATCTCTTCGCGTTCCTTGGCCCGCTGAGCCCGGAGGGCTATCAGGTCTTCCTCGGCCTTGGCTTTGGCCTGGGCCTCGGCTTCCGCCTTGGCTTTGGCATCGGCTTCCGCCTTGGCTTTGGCTTGCGCTTCCGCCTTGGCTTTGGCATCGGCGTCCGCCTTGGCCTTGGCTTCGGCGTCCGCCTTGGCTTTGGCTTCCGCATCGGCCCTGGCCTTGGCATCGGCTTCGGCCTTGACCTTGGCATCGTCTATGGACACGACCTTGGCGGTCTCAGCCTTGGCCGGAGCGGCCTCAGCCTTGGCCGGCGCCGCGGCCTTGGGCGCGGCCGGAGCGGCCTTGGGCGGTTCAGCCTTCTTGGCCGGAGCGGCCTTGGCGGCGGGCGCCGCGGCCTTGACTTCCTTGACCGGCGGTCCGGACGGGGTGAAGTCGACCTTGGGCAGCTTGTCCGCGGCCACGGCCTGGATGACCTTGATGCCTTCGGCCTGGACGGGGCCGTCTTCGATCACCAGGTCGATGTACTGGCGGATGATCTTGACCGCTTCGGGATGCCGCATGAAGATGACGTCCGAACCGGCCAGAAGCAGGGCCACCGCCTGGGTCACTTCCATCATCACACCCCGGTCATCCGGTTCGCCCAGGGTCGGGGCCTCGTCCAGGGACTGCTTGGCCTCCTTGGACTTCCAGATTTCCTGGGCCATGTTGTTGATGATGGGCTGCTGGAGGTTTTCGTCCTGCTGGACCAGGGCGGCCATGCGAATCCGTTCGATGACCGAATAGCAGTATTCCATGCCGTAACCCAGCCCGCCAGTGGTGGGATCGATGAGAATCTTGTCGTTTTTCACGCCCAGGTTGGCCAAAAGAATGTTCAACTGTTTGGCCAGGTTGACGTCGATCGGCGTGTTGGCGGCGATGGTGTGGCCGTAGGCCAGGGCCTGGGCGCCGATCTGCTTGTGGTTCTTTTCCTCGACCGGGCCAAGGATCAGATTCTTGCCCTGGAAGGTCTCGGCCACGGCGCTCAGGGTCTCGATGTCTTTCTTCTCGTTGGCCACGCCGTACACGGCCACGGGCACGTCAACGGCCTCCACAACGGCCTTGACGGTGGCCACGGCGTCCCGTGCGCCTTTGTTGGCCGAGTTGGGGTCCGTGCTTTTGAGCTGTACGACGACGATGTCCGCGCCGTACTCGACACATTTTTTGGCCCAGGCGGCCGGGTCGCCCAAAACGCCGTCAAACGGGGCCCTGGCCGCTTCGGCCCATTCGTCGCCCGGGTCCATGTCCCAGATTTCCATGGCAATCTTGGGCTTCTGGGGCATTTCCCCCTCAAAGGTCATGAAGTTGTACGCGGTTTCTCCCCCCACGGTCAACGACTGGGCCGCGCCCAGCTTCACCGGATTGATTTTGCCCGAGTATTTCACATTCGTGATTTCAAAGGCCAAGGTTCCTACCTCCTTATTGGGCTTCTAGCCGCCTCTTTTGAATTGTCTTCGTGGCCCGGCCGGTCGGGACCCTCGGTCGGTCTGGCCGCCGCCCCCGGCTCGGGCCAAGTGAAAAATTGCACACAAATTATGTAAAAAAAATAAATTCCCCACAAAGCAAACCATTTCAAGCATTGGACTAAATTACATCCCGGCCCGGTTGTCAAGTAAAAACGGCCAACTTTTTCCGGTTCCCCGCCCGCAAGGGCCGAGCTTAACGCCGGGCGGCGACCAAACGGGTCATCATGGCCCGGGCCTCCTGAACCTCCTTCTCGAACTCGACTTTTTCCGTGCCCTCGATGGGCGGCGCGGGCTCGCTCTTCAAGGAAAGCGGATCGATGAACTCCTTGCCTTTCTTGACCCGGAAATCGAGATGGGGACCGGTGGCAAGGCCGGTCGAACCCACGTACCCGATCAACTGGCTCTGGCTGACCCGGCTGCCCTTCTTCAGTCCCTTGGCAAATCCGGACAAGTGCCCGTAATGCGTCGTGAAAGACTTGCCGTGCTCGATGATGATGAACTTGCCGTATCCACCTTTCCAGCCGATGAAATCGATCCGGCCCGCTCCCAGGGCGGAGACCGGGGTCCCCGTGGGCGCGGCGTAGTCCACGCCGAGGTGCGGCCGAAAGATTTTCAAGATCGGATGAAAGCGCGAACGGGAAAAAAACGAGGAAATTCGACGATATTGAAGCGGCGACTTGAGAAACATCTTCTTCAGGGAGCGGCCTTCGGCATCGTAGTATCCGTCTTCGCCTTTGGCATTCCGGTGGTGGAAGGCCTCGAGGGTCCGGCCGCCGTTGACGAACCGCGCCGCCAGAATCCGCCCCGGCTTGACGTAGCTTCCCCGGCAATACTCCTTCTCGAACAGGAGGGCGAATTGATCCCCGTTTTGTACATCCGTAAAAAAATCGACATCATAGGCGAAAATATCCGCAAAACCCAAGACCAGTTCGGGATCGAGCCCGTGCCGCTCGACCGCCGTGCCCCACAACGATCCTTCGATCCGGCCCTCGGCCGCGCCCTTGACGATAAGGGGGTCGTATTTCTGCCAGGCGCCGGCATATCCGGCCGGGGTCCGTATCAGGATCAGGCGCTCGGACTGGGTCCGGCAGAACTCGAACCGCTCGGGCTGGCCCGTCCGCCTGTCCACCCATAGCACGATCTGGTCCCCCGGCCGAACCTGGGTCAAATCCAGCAGTCCCTCGGCCGCGCTGGTGATACTATAGGCCTGCCCCCGGTCCAGGCCCAGCCGGTCGAGGACATGCCCGAGTGTGTCGCCTTTTTGTACTCTTTCAACAAGTTGCCTGGAACGAGCCCGTTGCTCCGCCTCCCGCTGAAACGGACCGGCCGTCAACTGCACCGGGCATGGCGCATCCTGGGAAACCGGTTCGTCGCGGGCCTCGATAGGCGCCTGCCCGTTGAAGCGAAGGAGCATCAGGAACAGGGCCACGCTGAGCAGCAGGAACAACAGCAGGGCCTTGTGAGGCAAGGTCCCGGACTTGCCGGAGTATCGATTTTTGTTACGTCCCATCATCTCGATCAGATCATCATTCCGCCGCAAGTATGGATATTCGCGGATATTCGCAGCATAACCCCGAACGGACCCTTTTTCAAGCGGCCGGCCGCCGTCATTACTTCAACAGACTGAATTCTTTCATTATTTCCATCCCGGAGCTGGTGCCGATCCGGTGAGCCCCGGCCTGAATAAAGGCCCAGGCCGTCTTCAGGTCCCGGATGCCGCCGGAGGCCTTGACCTTGACCAGGCTGCCCATCCGGTCCTTGATGGCCCGGACCGTATCCAGCTCAGCCCCGGCCCCGAAAAAGCCGGTCGAGGTCTTGACGAACTCGGGCCCGGCCCGGGCCGCGATTTCGCAGACTCGCAAGACCTCTTCCGGGGTCAGGTCCGACGTTTCCAGAATGACCTTGAGCGGGACGGGCGAAACGGCTTCGGCGATGGTCCGCAACTCGATCTCCACGAATTCGTCCCGACCGGACCGGACCCAGCCCCGGTTGCAGACCAGGTCGATCTCTTCCGCGCCCAGCCTGACGGCCTCCTCGGCCTCGAAAAGCTTGACCGTGGTCGTCTGAAAACCCAGAGGAAAGCCGATCACCGTATCCACGGCCACAGTGGAGCCGCGCAAGATCGGGGCCACGTCCTTGACGTAGCAGGGCGCCACGCAAAAGGCCGCAAAACCGTGCCCGGCGGCCGACTCGGCCGCGGCAATGACTTCATCGACCGTGGCCGCCGGCCGAAGCAGGGTCTGGTCGATAAACCGGGCCAGCGGATATTCGGGGTCGATGGGAACGTTCATCGTCGCCTCCTCGGCTGGAGGGAAGTTTGACACGGGCGGTCGGGGGCGGTCAAAAGAACCCGGGCAGGTTCAACCCCGAGGCTTTGTCCGGCGTGCGGCGGACGGACAGCCCGGTGACCTCGAACATCACGGCCTCGACGACCAGATAGACCAGGCCGTCCTCTCTGAGGCAGCCGGCCAGGGTCTCCCGGCCGCTCCGGCCGGCGGCCAGATGCAGGTGCAGGTCCGGACCCTCGGGCCCCCGAATCATGGTACCCAGGCCCAGAATCTCCCGGCCGTCCTGAAACCCGGTCCAGACCGGTTCCGGAGGCAGGGTCTTTTCCTTGGGCCCGACCACCAGCCGGGCCTCGCCCAGAGCGCCGAGAACCATGACCAGTCCCTGTTCCACGTTCTCCCGGCGGGCCAGGTCCTCGAGACCGGCGCGCAGATTCTCGCCATCGTTGAAACGGGCCCAGAAGACGCGTCGGATTTCTCCGGTTCGATATTCCATGGGCCCTTTTTACCATAAAAAAGCATGGTCGGGAAAGCCTTAACCCGGACCACTATGCGAAGAAAAACGGGGGAGCGGCCGGCTCCCCCGTTCATGCGTCTGTTTTCCGGCTTTCCTGGCTACTCGTTCAGGCGGCCGGCCCGGGCCGCGGACAGGACGGCGGTTTTGCCGGCCCGGACCTTGCGGTAGACTTTCTCCGGGGGCATTTCCTTTCCATTCACGGTCAGCAGGTCCTTTTGAACCGAGATGCCGAACAGCCTTTCGTTTTCTTCCAGGTAGGGCCGGATCAGGGCCCAGTCTTCCGGGCTCGGCACGTCGAGGACCCCGCCGTTGAGCTGTTCGTCGACGACCTTCCCCCAGGGGTCCCGGATGTAGATCGCTCCGCCCGAGGCCAGGGAGAAGAGGTTCGAGCCGGGGTACGGCGTGGGCAGATCGACGAATCGGCCGCGCCAGTCGTAGGTCATGCCGTTGACGATGACAAAGCCGCCTCCATTGACCGGGTCCCCGGCCATGAAGGATTCGGCCAGGTAGTCCAGGCATGTGCCGTTGATCACGACCCGGGGACGCCCGACGGCGTTGATCATGGGCCGGCCGGCCGCGTTGCCCAGGATGTAGACCTCGCCGCCCTTGGCCCCGTACATGAAGGTCTGTCCCAGGTCGCCGTGCACCACCAGCCGGCCCCGCTTCATGATCTGGCCGATCTGGTCCTGGCCGTTTCCGTGCACGTACATCTCCAGGCCGTCGATGCCGGAGGCCAGGTAGTCGCCGGAACTGCCGTACACGTCAAAGCGGACCCCGTCGGTCTCCGGCCCGAGTCCGACGCCGGTGAAACGCTGTCCCCGATAGCCGTAACAAATGAAACGCCTCCAGCCGAGCAGGTGGGCTTCGACCTGGACGCGTGCGTCGCAGTCGTCCCCCTCGGGTTCGAAACCGTAGGCGTCGATGACCAGTATCGCCTCACCGTCCCGGGGCGCACGGATGCTCGAACGGGTCTCGAAATCGATCCGCACGTACCGCCCGGACGATTCGCCGGCGATGGAGGGACAGGCCGCCAGGAGCGCGTCGATGCGTCCCTGCAAGACCTCGATCAGGCTCCGCCGCCGCTTGTCGAACGTGTCGTAGCGCCGGTCGAGGAGCAGGGTCATGGCCTCCAGGACCGCGGCCTTGTCGCCGTCCCCGCGGCCGGCCGCCTCGGACAGCCAGTCCGCCGCCCAGAGGAACCGGTCGTAACCCGGTTCGGACAGGTCATCGGTCACCGCCTTGAACAACCCGGCCGCGTCGGCCCGCCCCAGGAGCTCCTCGAAACGGTCGGACCGGTCCACGCCCACCTCGGGGGCCGGCCGGGGGGCCGGCATGGGACAGGGCTGCTGGTCGTCGGGCACGGTGATGGGCTGCCCGAACTTGTCCGTACAGATCAGTTCGGCCGGATTCCCGTTCTTACCCGGTTTGATATTAAAGACAAAGGCCCCGCCGTCCGTGTGGGAACCGCCCCGGGCGTTCCAGTACACGTCGGCCACCCGGCCGAAACGGGGGTCTTCGTCGGCCAGGCTTTTCAGGGTGGCGTCGATGGCCTGCTTTTCCGAACAGACCAGCCCGATCTTGACCTCGCCGTCCATCAGGGCGAAGACCTGGGGACGAAGCATGGCCGTGTCCGTAATGCCGATCAACTGAAGCCGTCCGTTCTCGATGTCGTTGCGGGCGATGATGAAGAACCAGGGGCCGTCCGGAGAGCCGTGGACATGACAGGCCTGGAGCAGGCCGTAGGCGTCCTTCTTGGCCGAAGGCAGCTGCTCGAAGTCCATTTCCGTCGTCGGCGCCAGGGCCTCGATGGCGTGTTCCAGGGAGTAGCCGTAGGTCCGGGTCAGCAGGTCGAACAGCAGGGCGCTGACCTCGGTGTCGGTCATGAACAAGGGAAAGATGCCCCGCTGGCGCAGATACTCGGACACGCTGTAGTAGTTGGCAAAGTCCCCGTTGTGGACCAGGGCCTCGTTCAGCCCGATGAAGGGGTGCGCGCCGCCGGGATGCCAGACCCGGCCCTTGGTCGGGTAACGCTGGTGAGCGATCCAGGCGTGGGCCCGCAGGTTTTCCAGTTGATAGTACTGGACCACCCGTTCGGCATAGCCCACGATCTTGAGGACCATCAGATTCCGCCCGTGGCAGAGCACGAAGGCGTTCTGGTCCCGGCCGGCATAGAACTCGCTGTTCAGCCGGAAGCTGTTCTGATAGACGAACTCGTCCTCGGCCCGCCGGCGTTCCAGGTGTCCGAGTTCCTTTTCCTGGATGAAACGGTCCAGGACGGACTCCTTGACCCGGCCGAAGTAGCGGACCACGTCCGGCGGCTTGACATCGAGACCCTCCACGTCCCGGTAATCGTCCACCGGCGCCAGGGCGGAAGTGTGATCCAGTTCGAAAAAGGGATCGAGAAAGCGCTCCTCGACAGCCTTCCGGCACTCCGGATTGATCAGGGCGATCTGGATCAGGTAGTCCTCGTCCAGAATCCGGCTGGAAACCCCCAGATCGTCGTGGTCCAGTCCCAGGGCCGCGATCCCGCCGCCCTTGCCGTTGCCCCGGTTGTGCATCTGTTTCGAAGGCTCGAAGATGTGTCGGCCCTTGACCTTGACGCTCGAGGCGAAACCGGTGACGCCGCACCCGCCCTCCTCCTCCCGCTTCCGATCCGGAAGGGGGCGCTGTTCCAAAGCCAGGTGGCTCCGGGCCTCGATCAGGGCCCGGGCCGTTTCGATTTTATCGCGATGCCGCGTGCTCATAGGTTGTTCCTCGCCGGCCGGTTGTCGTAATCCAGATGTCTCAGGCAGTCGGTCCGGCCGACCAGTTCGGTGATGCTTTTCATGCCGAGCCGGGCCAGGATTTCGGCCAGTTGATTCTTCCAGGCGGTAAAGAGGTTGATTACTCGCTGAGTCCCCCACTCTTCATGGATCATGAGGGACAACTCCGGATCGGTCGTGGCGATGCCCCGGGGGCAGCCCCGCCCGCTTTCGCAGTTGTGGCAGCGCAGACATTCCAGGGCCACCATGTCCGCCGTTCCCGTCACGACCCCGTCCGCGCCCAGGGCGATGGCCTTGGCCACGTCGTAGGCCGTGCGCAGCCCGCCGCTGACGATCAGCGTGACTTCGTCCCTGACGCCCTCCTGGATCAGGAACTGGTGCACCTTGGATATGGCGTACTCGATGGGCATGGCGATGTTCTTTTTGGCGATGTCCGGGGCCGCGCCCGTCCCGCCGTACGAACCGTCCAGGTGGATGATGTGCGCCCCGGCGTAATATGACCCCACAGCCACCATGTCCACGTCGGTCGGGGTCGACACCTTGACCGAGACCAGGGCCCGGGGATTGATCTGTTTGATCCAGTCGATATGCTTCTTGTGGTCTTCGACCGAATAGACGCTGTGGAAGGGAAAGGGCGAAAACAGGGCGCTGCCGACCATGGCTTCGCGCATCCGGGCCACGCCCGGCGTGACCTTGTCGCCCAGCAGGTGGCCGCCCAGTCCGGGCTTGGCCCCCTGGGCGTACTTGAACTCGACGATGGGCACGCGCTGGATGGTCTCCTCCCGTACGCCGAACAGACCGGTGGCCACCTGGGTGATGATATGGTCCTGGTAGGGCACGAGTTCGTCCGGAAACCCGCCTTCGCCCGTGGAACAATAGCTCCCCAGGGTGGCGTAGGCATTCATGCGGGAGAGCATGGTCGCAACCGAAACCGAGCCGTAGGACATCCCGCCGCCGTAAACCGGCAGAGGCATCTCGCACTCCGGTCGGCCGTCACGGCGCCGGTTGAGCCGGACGGCCATGGAGACCTCGGCCGGGTCGATTCCGTCCGGAGCCGGGTCGGGGAATACGATCTCGATCCGGTCGAACCCGCCGCCGGAATCGCCGATCTTGTATTCGAGGTCCACGGTGGGCAGCTCGCCGGTTTCGGCCATGTGCCAGGTGGAAACCAGCAGGTCCGGGGTCCAGCGCCGGTCTCCCAACACCTCGTAAGCCGGATTCAGCGTCACGCTCAAGGCGCCCGTCGGGCAGTGCTTGACGCAGTAATAGTCGTTGTCCTTGCAGGATGTCCCGAGGCAGAGATTGTCCCGGGGCGGCAGAATCTTGCCGCCCGGGGCCGCGTGGACGCCATGCGGACAGACGTTC
>JAHJTB010000085.1 GCA_018830135.1 Pseudomonadota bacterium
AGCGATTTATTTGTATATATTTCAATTAGTTACCGGCTACCCGGCTCCCGTCCCCCTCAAAACGACTTTACGAAAAATTATTTCACACTCCCCCGGGAACCACCACCAACACTCAATAAAAATTTTCACCCATTATTGCTGCTTTCAGGGCCGAACGAAAACGACCATGGCCAGCAGCAGGCCGGCCGCCGCGGCCACCGCCGCCCGGGGATGGGGTTGGATCAGGTACCGGCTGACCGCGTAGCTGCACCCGATCGCGAACGCGGAGACCAGGGCGAACTTGAGCGCCAGCGGAAGGCCCGGCACGAACAGCAGGAACAACTGGGCCACGAGGACGAACAGGTAATGGCCCAGGTAGATGTTGTAGGAGTTCGCGGCCATGGTCCGGTCAAAGGCCGAGGGCCGGTTCCAGTAGCGCAGGCCCACGGCGGCGGAAAAACCCAGCGCGGCCATGGTCATGAAGTTGAGAACCAGAAAATACAACGCGCCATAGGCTGGTCGCATGTCCTCGGGACCATACTCGAGGATATACATGAGCATCAGCAGGCCGGCGAGAAGGATGCCGAAGGAAACGGCCCAGGTTCTGAAATGGCCGGGCAGTCGGCCTCGGCCGATCCATTGGTTGCGAAAAGTCAAAACCCCCAGGCTGAAGCAGATGACAAAGGCCGGCAGGCGCGACGGCCGGAACTGGATGATGTTGCCCAGGGTGAAAAGCGGTTCCGGGTTTCCGGATTTCGGTCCCAGGGCCATCATCAGGCCGACCAGGGTGAAGGAAAACACGGTCGTCAGAAATCCCACGCCCAGCAGCAGTTTCATGGACCCCCGGACCGTGGCGGGCGCCGGACGCAGGGAGGCCGGACCCCGATCGAACCAGTCCTTCTTCAGCCCGTACACGGCGGCAAAGATGAAAAAGAACAGCACGAGCAGGGACAGAAACCACATGTAGCGCTGGTAGAACCCATTGTTCATCATCAGTTTGTTCATGGACGGGATCAGGCCCACGTCGAACCGGAGCATGTTGCCCGTCAGTTCCAGCCAGAGGCTCCCGTAGCTTTCCGACAAGGTGAACGGGTTGCGGGTATAGTGATAGAGCAGGGGCAGAACGGGACAGATCGTCAAAATGCAGACCAGCCAGGGGATGCCCAGGCGCCGGAGTTTCCCCTTGAGAAAGACCGCCGTTCCCTTCTTCCGGATGGTCGGTATGGCGAAGTACCCGGACACGTAGAACAACAGCGGCATGGAGATCGCGTCGGAGAAACCGGAGCTGAACCGGGCGATCAGGCTGACGCCCGTGTCCACGACCGGCCACCAGTTCAACCCGTCGTACGAATGGGCGGCGTGCTCCAGGACCACGCACAGAACGAAGAAATATCGCAGGTTGTCCAGAAAGATGACCCGGCTGGCCGACCCGGTCTCGGATTCAGGCATGAAGTTCCCTTCCCTGGTTATGGGCCACGATCAGTTGAAAATTCCGGCTTATCAATTCAGATAGCACACATCTCGGGGTCAGGCAAATGACTGGTTATGTTTGGCTTTGAAGTCCCCTGCCTTTTGGCGTGGCAATAGGTTATTGAAATTAGAAACCGGTTCCGCCAAGAATGGCGGCCAAGGCCCGGACTGGAGGCGTCGTTTCTCGGGAGGCGCCCCGAGCCGTCATTCCCGCGAAGGCGCATAGGCGTCAACCTAAGGGGTTTGGCCTGGAAATAAAAAACCTTGGACACCCATTCATCCGAAACAAGTTCCCGGGCGCATTCGGCGAGGTTGGCGAGGCCCGCCGCCGGGTGGCCCCCTCCGCTGTTTCGGCAGTCGGACGAACGCGCCATGAGACTCGATCACAAGCCTTCCGAAACCCCGGGGGCCGTCCCTTCCAGCAGGCCGCCCCAATATGGTGGAGTATGTTTTTCAGTTGTGGTAAAAGTCGTTATTTGTCGGAATGAGCGGCGTAATACATCGAAGTGAGGGCTAAGCCCAGGTCAAGGCTGCATGGCTCGAGGGAAGAATAAAAAAAAGGTCAAGAAAGGCCGGGCGCCGGCCGGGGCTCACGCCGGGAAGGCGCCCGGCGTCCCGGGCGAAAAAAATGCCGATATCAAAGGGGGTTTCGACCCGGACACCCTATCGACGGGGCAGGCCCGGTCGATTATCGAGGGCCTGACGGCGGGCGGCCAGTTCAAACAGGCCGTGGACCTGGCCAAAAAGGTCCATGCCCGGGAGCCGGGTCCCGAGTCGGAAGCGCTTCTGGCCGACTGCTACTTCGGGCGGGTTGAAGAGTTTCTCGAAAAGGATATGACCCGCGAGGCCCTGGGTCTGATCGACCTGATCGAGGAACGTTTCCCCGAGCGGCGCGACCGGCTGCAACCGTTGCGTCTGTCCGCCTGGGCTCGAAGCGGCGACCTGGAGCCCCTGGCGGCTCCCCTGTTGGACCCGGAGCTGTCCGAGGCGGACCGTACGGCGATTGAAGACGTCATCCGCCGTGAAGTCGTGGACCCGGGTGCTTTGGCCGACTGCGCCGCCCTGCCCCTGGATCATCCGTTGCGGCGCGGCGCGGCCGAGGTCTGGCATGCTTTCGAAGCGGTCTGCGGCGGCCCGGTCGAGGACGATGAGATTTCTTTACCGGGTATTTCCCGGAGGAGCCCACTGTCGCCCTGGAAGATGATGGTTCGGGCCATCGCCTGTTTTTACCGTCACGATGACCCGGCCTGCCGGAAATGCCTGGAGTCGGTTGCGCCCGATTCGGCCCCGGCCCGGCTGATCCCGGTCATACAGGGTCTCATGCAGGCCCGGCCGGACCAGGATGTCCCGGTCAGCGCCCGGAAGCTGCAAGAAAAAATCGGCGGCTGTTCGGACGCGTTGTTTCAACTGTTGGGGGAGGTCGACCGGTCTCTGGACGACTTTTCTGAAAGGCGGGCCTTGAAGGCGATCAGCAAGGCGGTGACCGAATGCCGGCGGACCGACTCCGATTTAGTGGAAGGGCTCAAACAACACATTTCGGTCCGGACGTTTTTCGAAGAGTTCATCGAGACACAGGTCGATGCGGCCATGGGCGGCCCGCCCCTGAAGGATGCGTCCTATTGGCGGATCATGGCCGTCCTGTCCCCGATCAAATACTTCCCGCTCTGGTCTTTGGCCTGTTGGGAGGAGTTCAGGCTGCATGCGCGGCATGAAAAACTGTTTGCGCCCGACAGCATTGAAGAGGGGCTTTTGTATGCGAATATGGCGACCCTGTGTGCCAGGGTCGAAAAGGACAGGGATTTCCAGTTCCAGGCAGGCGGTGTCAAACAGGAATTCCTCGATCCCTCGCATTTTTACTCCCGCCAACCGCCTCATATCAAGGAAGCGGTCACGGACGAAAAACGGGACCCGGATCGATTTTATTTTCTGGAGCCCGATAAACTGTTCTCCCGGGCCTGCGCCATCGGACCGGGGGAGGATGTTTTCGTTCTTTGGATGATCCATGCCCGCAAGAAGGGGGGAGACCGGGCTTCGGACATGGTCGCGGAAGAATGGCATCGGTTCGATCCGGAAAATGTGCGTCCGTTGCTCCATCTGGCCGAATCGGCCGAAAGACGAAAAGCATATCAAAAGGCCTTGAAGTACGTGGAAACGGCCGAAGCGCTCGATGAATTCAATCCAGCGGTTCGGCGGGCCCGTTTCAGGCTGATGACGGCCAAGGCCAAACGCCACATTTCCCAGCGCAAGCCGCATCTTCTGGACAAGGACATCGCCGTTCTGCAGTCCTCCCCCCTGGTCCGGGAAGGTGACCGCCAGGTATTGTTGAGAGCCCTGAACTGGGCCGGCTGCCTGTTGCGTTCCGACACCGAGGGCGAAAACCGCTGGTACGACGAGGTGGCCGGCCTGCTGAAACACAAAGTGGCCGCCCATATGTTGGAGGACGGGCTGGCCCGGGCCGGCGGACTTAAAAAAACCCGAAGAAAACTGCCCGAGTTGGGCCGGAAACCGGATGACGGTTCACTGGTCGATGGCGTTTCCCGAGTCTGCCAGGTGGCCGCGGAGGCCGATATCGACTGTCCCCTGCCGCTACCGGTCAGAAATCGTCTGGTTTCCGCCCTGACGCGAAAAGGAATGAACGGGACGGCGGTCCAGTTCAGAGTGCTGGCCGAAACAGCCATCGAACGGGCGTATTGGGAACTGGCCTATGCGGCCGCGGGTGCGGGGCTGGCCCGGGGCGGACATGGTGAAGCCGGATTTCTTTTCCTGCGCGGTCTGAGCCTGCGCCACTATCATCCCGAACGCGGAGAAAAATGCCTGGCCGCCGCCCGGGAACTGGCCAGACAACAGGGCGATAACGCCCTGTTCGACCAGGCCGCCGAAGAACTGCTGCCTCAGCTCGGATTCGATATGTCTTCCCCGGACGACAAGATCGAGATTTCTTCCGAGGACATCGCGACCGTGATCCGGCTGGAAAAAGAGCTGGTCGATCCCAAGAAACGTCAAGCGGGTTTCATCCGATACGCCAGCATGTTTCCGGAACGTCCCAAGGACTCCCGGGGATTTTCTTATTCATCCTACGATGAATTCGATGACGAGGACGATTCTTGGGAGGTCGATGATGAGGACCCCTCCGCGGAAGAGGCGCTTGAAGAAGAAGTGAAAGCGGAGATGCTCGATTTTATATCCGAGCCCAGCACGCAACTCGAACTGTTCGGCAACCCGGCCCAGGCCTTGTTGGACGTGATGTTGGATATCTCGGAAAAATATCCGGATGCCGTCGTGCCGCCCGGGCTTGACGAGATTGCCGGAGATTACCCCGAACTGGCCGAAGCGTTGGCGATGGCCATCGCCGGCTACATCCAGGAATACGGTGAGGAGCCCGATCCCGAGGAAGTATTCCGCCGGGCCCTGGACCCGGGCAACAAGAAAAAAACCGGCCGGAAGGCCGGAAAAAAAAGGAAGCGGCG
>JAHJTB010000086.1 GCA_018830135.1 Pseudomonadota bacterium
AATTTGTGGCCAGAATGGCCAACCGGGAGGACGGCTGCAAAGGGCGATTCTGGGAGGGGCGGTTTAACTGCCAGGTCCTGCTGGACGATTCCGCGCTCCTGGCCTGCATGGCCTATGTGGACCTGAACCCAATCCGGGCCGGTGTGGCCGAGACCCCGGAGGACAGTCAATATACAGGTATTTACGATCGAATCCAGGCCCGAACTTCCGGCAGGGACGAGACCTGGGTCTGCCCGATTGGCGAAGAATACCATAAGGGCCAGCCGGGCGTTCTGTCTCTTGGCCTGGACGATTACTTGTCTTTGGTGGACTGGACCGGCCGGGAAATCCGGTTGGGCAAACGGGGGGCGATTCCGGCCCATCTGTCGGATATTCTGGATCGAATTGCGATCAACCAGGCCCGCTGGCTGGACACGGTTCAGGAGTACGGCGGCCTGTTCCACCGGGCAGCCGGCCGGATGGAAGCCATGATGGATATGGCCCGGCTCCTGGGCAAGCGCTGGCTGGGCGGTATTAGGGCCGGCGAAACCGCGTTTTCGGCCGTCTGACCCCCAAAAGCCAACCTTCCCGTTCGTCCGTGTTAGGCCCAAAAGGTCCACCCTTGCCCGATTTCCCCTGAATCCAAGACAATTCATGCTTCGCCCCCCAACGGCCGCCTGAATCGAGACTCCTGGTACACTGAAGGGCCCTTGGAAGCTGATTTCCCATTTGGCATATATTATATATGGATGTCTAAATAATAAAAAAGCTGCGATTCAGGGTGTCGGATCGGTCTGAACGGGTCTCAGCTTTTTTTCAGGGCCTTGTGGATCAGTTGGGTCATGTCCATGATTTCGAGGGGGACGTCGTTTCTGCGGACATAGGTGGTCATGGTGCGGACGCACTGCTGGCAGGCGGTCACGACGGCCCGGGCGCCCGTGCCCAGGACCTCCTCGATCTTGAGTCGGGTGATGCCGGCTGAAAGCTCGGGGTCGGTCATTTCCAAGTTGCCGCCGCCGCCGCAACAGAGGCAGTTTTCCCGGTTGCGGGGCATTTCCACCAGGTTAACGCCGGGTATGGAACGGATGACCCGGCGGGGGGCTTCGAAGACCCGCGCTCCCCGGCCCAGGTCGCAGGGGTCGTGGTAGGTCACCTTCAGGTCCAGCGGTCCGAGGGGAAACGGCTCTTGGGCCAGTAGGTCCTCCATAAACCCGGTGAAGTGAAATATCTCGAACTCGGGCGGGTACATCTCCCGCCAGATATGATAACACGAGGGACAGGCGAAAACGATTTTTTGGGCGCCCCTTTTCCGCACGGCTTCGATGTTGTGATCGATGAACGTGCGGACCTGGTCCTTCAGTCCGGCGCCCAGCAGGGGGAAGCCGCAGCACCATTCGTCCTCGCCCAGCAGGGTGAAGTTGACGCCGCGGGCCTCCATGATTTCGGCCATGGCCATGGGAATCTGCTGGGCCAGCGGGTAATAGGCGGCCACGCAGCCGGTGAAATAGACCACGTCGGCCCGGTCCCGGACATAGCCGTCTTCAGGCGCGTCGGGCAGGTCCTCGACCCAGTCGGCCCGTTCCTCGTTGTCCTCACCGAAGACGTTATAGGTCTCTTCCAGGTTTTCCCGGATGGCCTCGACCTTCCGCGGGCCGGCCCCGGCCCCGACCACGTCCTGTCGCACCGAGTACCAAAGGTCGCGCAGATGCAGGCCGACCGGGCAGACCTCTTCACAGTTGGCGCAGAGCGTGCATTTGAAGACCGTCTCCCCGAAGCGGGTCATATCGTCGGCCCCGATCGGCCCGCGGCGCATCAGCCTGGCCAGGAGTCCGGCCCTCGACCCGGCGATTCGGCGCAGTCCGGTCAGGCGGTAGAGTCCGGAAAGCCGCCCGTCCCCGGCGGCCGACACGGCCGGACATACATCGACGCAGAGACGGCAGCCCGTGCAGGCCGAGGCCTCGATCAGTTGACGAACGCTGAAATTCGAGTTGCTCAAGCTATTCCGTCTTGTAGCGGGCGATATCCGCGATCAGCCATTTTTCCACGGCCTCCGGCCCATGGATCAGGTTTCCGACCTCCGACGGGTCGTCGGGTTTGATCTTGTAGATCCAGCCCTTGCCATAGCAGTCCTCGTTGATCAGCTTCTGGTTGGTTTCCAACTCCTTGTTCGATTCCAGCAGCACGCCGTTGACCGGCGCCATGACCTTGCCCACC
This sequence comes from Pseudomonadota bacterium, assembly GCA_018830135.1. Lineage (GTDB taxonomy): Bacteria > Desulfobacterota > Desulfarculia > Adiutricales > JAGVGV01 > JAHJTB01. The sequence goes on from JAHJTB010000086.1 coordinate 2,194, forward strand.
CATTTGCCCGACTCGATCTTGGCGAACTTTTTCCCGACGGTCAGCTTCTTGCCGTCAAAAGGCAGTTGGATATAAACGATCTGGCCGGCCATTTTCTGGGCAAAGTCGTCCATGCCCATGACCAGCAGGTCACCCTCGGGACGAACCCAGTAATGGTTTTCTTCGTAATAGAGTTCGTCCGGCATTTGATATCCCTGAATTTCCAATTACTCTCCTCCTTGTTGCAAAACCCGGTTCACGATCATGACCAGCGGGGCCAAGAACATATGGACCAGCCGGCTGAAGGGCAGATAGGCCGCAAAGGCCGCCACCAGAATGGCATGCGCGTACCATAGCCAGCCGTAAGCGTCCGCCAGACCTTGATGGCCGGACAGGGCCTGCCCGATCAGGCGTCCGATAAAGGCGAACCCCCTTCCATCCACCGCGCCGGTCATGGCCATGCGCCAGCCCTCGACCAGGAATCCGGACAGGACCATGCCCGCCAGCAGGGCCAGGCCGGGCCAGTCCGGAGGCGGCAGCCCCGGAACCGACGGGCCGCCGGCAAGACGCCGAGCCAGGGCCAGAAAGGCGCCCAAAAGAATCATGAGGCCGGTCAGATCGAACAGGACCGAGGTCAGGGGGGCGTCCGGGTCCAGCAGGGTCCAGGTGGACGGGCTTTCCGGCCACCAGGCCGACATGATCATGGCGCCCAGCCCCCACAGGCAGCGGACGACAAGGGGGAAAAAGATCAGACCATGGATAATCCAGCGTCCCCTGGACTGCCGCCATAGCCTTCTCTGAAGCAGGACGTCCAGCACCAGGGCCTGGAATACAAGCAGCAGCCGGGCCGAGAAAACCACGCCCGCGACCCGCATCGCCAGGGTGGCCAGTTTGCCCGGGGCCCCCGACGGCCCACCTTCCAGGCGGCCGGAGAGCCAGACCGAAGCCAGACCGACCAGTCCGGCGAAAAACAGGATGAGAGCCACGATGGATACGGTGTCGTTTACGGAAAAAGACGCGACGTGGCAGGGCAGGCAGAGGAGCCCCTTTTCCGGCAGGACCCGGGTGGCCGCGCCAATCCGGTTTCCCTGACGATGACAGAGCCGGCAGAATGACGGGTCGGGTTCCGGGTCCAGATAATGGACCCGGCCGGGCTCGAACGCGGCCCGGTCGAGGGGCCGGGGGATCAGTCCCCCGCTCCGGGCTGGAAAAGGGGCCACGCCGGCCAGGTGGCAGTTGACACAGTCCCGGTCCGATTTCCCGGACGGCGGCAGGGCGGTCCGCATCTCGTGACAGGCGTCGCAACGGGTCCGGGCCGGCTGGCGGGGAACCTGCTGGTAGTGCGGTTCATGGCAGGACAGGCAGTCGGTGTAGTTCGCCCCCGCCTGGGTCCGGGCGCCGGCATGAACTCCTTGGGCCAGATCGGCCGAAACCTTGTCATGGCAGGCTTCGCATCTTTCGGGTTTGAACGGCCCGGCCCCCGGGCGGGCCGGGTTCGGATGGCCCGTGTCGGAGGCCGCGTCCTCGTGGCAGTCCGTACAGGCGGTCCGCCCGTGAACCGAGGCATGAAATTTCGGCCCGTCGATCAGCCATGCCTCCCGGGCCTCGGCCATGCCGCACCAGGCCAGCACCAGGAGCAGGGCCGCCAGGCCTCTTATGATGTGGAGTTTGGGTTTCAGGGCCGAACGTCCTTCCAATTTTCACGGACCGTCTCGAACCGGACGGTCTTATTTCCCCATGACCTTATTGACGGCCTCTATGATCTTGGCCTCGTTGGGAACGAACTCCCTTTCCAGGGCCGGGGAAAACGGCACGGGTGTGAAAGGCGCGCCGACACGAACAATGGGCGCGTCGAGGTCGTCGAAACCTTTTTCCGCGACCATGGCCGCGATCTCCGCACCGGACCCGGCGAACTTGACCTCCTCGTGCACGATGACCAGGCGATGGGTCTTCCGGACCGAGGTCAGGATGGTCTCCTCGTCCAGGGGCAACAAGGTGCGCGGATCGATGATCTCGACGCTCACGCCTTCGGCGGCCAGTTTCTCGGCCGCGCCCAGGGCCAGATGAACCATGTAGGCCGTGGCCACCAGGGTCACGTCCGTGCCTTCCCGTTTGACGTCCGCCACGCCCAGGGGAATGGTGTAGTCGCCTTCCGGGACCTCGCCCTGGACGCCGTAGAGCATCTTGTGTTCGAGGAAGACGACCGGATTGTCGTCCCGAATCGAGGTCAGCAGCAGCCCCTTGGCGTCATAGGGCATGCTGGGCATGACCACCTTGAGGCCGGGCAGGTGCATGAACAGGGCTTCCAGACACTGGGAATGCTGGGCCGCCGCGCTGAGGCCGGCGCCGCAGGATGCCCGGACGACCATGGGTATCTTGGCCTTGCCGCCGAACATGTATTTCATCTTGGCGCCCTGGTTGAACAGCTGGTCCAGGGACACGCCGATGAAATCCACGAACATCAATTCAACGACCGGCCTGAGACCGGCGGCGGCGGCGCCCACGGCCGAGCCGATTATGGCGCTTTCCGTGATCGGCGTGTCCCGGACGCGTCGTTCGCCGTATTTGGCCATCAAGCCCTGGGTCACGCCGAAAGAGCCGCCGAACACACCCACGTCCTCTCCGGAGATGAACACGTCAGGGTCTCTTTGCATTTCCAGGTCCAGGGCATTTGTCAGGGCCTGCATCATCATCATCGTCGCCATAACATCATTCCCCTTTCCTTAGACCGTGTAAACGTCCTGGGTGAGTTCCCCGGGTTCGGGCAACGGGCTCTCATCGGCAAACCGGACCGCTTCGTCCAGACGGGCCGCGATCTCCGAGCGGAGCCCGTCGATCCGGTCCTGGGTCATGATCTCCATTTCCAGCAGCTGCCGGCTGAACCGGTCGACGGGGTCCCGGGTCTTCCATTCCTCGAGCTCCTCGGGGGAACGGTAATGGCAGGGATCGCCCTCGAAATGCCCTCTGTGCCGATAGGTCTTGCACTCGACCAGCGAAGGTCCCAGTCCGTTCCGGGCCCGCTTGATCGCTTCGGTGGCCGCCTCGTTCACGGCGATCACGTCATTGCCGTCCACGACCGCGCCCGGGATGTTGTAGGCCGCGGCCCGCTCGGCCACGTCGGTGATGCTCATGGACCGGTCGGTGGAACAGGAGATGCCGTACATGTTGTTTTCGTTGATGAAGACCACGGGCAGCTTCCAGCAGGCGGCCAGGTTCATGGCCTCGTGGGTCGTGCCCTGGTTCGAGGCCCCGTCGCCGAAGAAGCAGACGGCCACCTGGTCCGTACCCCGGTACTGGGCCGCCAGGGCCGCCCCGGCCGCCAGCGGAGGGCCTCCGCCCACGATGCCGTTGGCGCCCAGGATGCCCAGGTCCAGGTCGGCGATGTGCATGGAACCGCCCTTGCCCTTGCAGTAGCCGGTGGAGCGGCCGAACAGTTCGGCCATCATGCGCTTCAGGTCGCCGCCCTTGGCGATAAGGTGTCCGTGGCCGCGGTGGGTGCTGGTGATGTAGTCCGAATCCTTGAGGGCGGTGCATACCCCCACGGCCACGGCTTCCTCGCCGATGTACAGGTGAACGAAGCCGGGAATCTTGCCCGCGGCGAAGAGTTCGGAAACCCTTTGTTCGAACATCCGGATAGTAAGCATCCGGCCTAACATGCCGGCCATGGTTTCATGGTCGAGGCTCATGGGGGGCACCTCCTTGCTTTACTGGTTGATAAATACGGTTACGGCCGCGTTGGCTACGATGATCTGGTCGCAGTCCGGGGCGATCTGGGGAACGCAGAGTCCCTGGGCCGCCATGCCGCCCTGGACCGACGTGACCGAGGTCTTTCCGAAAGGCAGCATGCTCGCGACCTGTACGGTATCGACCTCTTCCGGCCTGGGCGTGGCGATCAGCACCTCGACCTCCATTTGTCCGGGGTCCTTCAAATCCACGATCTCCATGAGCCCGCACAGGCAGTTGCTCGAAATGGCGTCCTTGACCGCCCGGCAGGCCGCTTCGGTCACGTCCTCGCCGTGCAGGTCCACGCCGGTTCCCAGTTCCACGATGAACCGTTTTCTTGCCATAGGCCTCCTCTTTTTCCGGTTGCCGAAAATGGCGTCAGCGCGCCTTGCGCGTCCGGAGTTCGCGCCGGCCCGAAAAACGGCCGGCCCGGCTCCTAGCGTCTCGGCAGGTACAAGGCCCAGCCCGAAGCGTCCCGGGCCGCGTCCATCACGCATTCGGAAAAGGTCGGATGCATGCGGATGGTGTGGGCCAGTTCGTCGGCCGTGCACTCGAGCTGCATGGCCATGACGGCCTCGCCGATGAGGTCCGTGGCGCCGGCGCCCACGATGTGCACGCCCAGAATCTCGCCGTACTCCTCGTCGGTGATGATCTTGACCGCGCCATCCACCTCGCCCCGGGCCATGGCCAGGCCGTTGATCGAGTAGGGGAAGTCGCCGACGACCACTTCATGGCCCTGGCGCTCGGCCTCCTCCTCGGACAGCCCCACCGACCCGACCTGGGGAAAGGTCCACAGGCCCCGGGGGACCAGTTGGGCGGCAAAGGTGTTGCTCTGGCCCATGGCGTTTTCGGCCGCGGTCACGCCCATGGCCGAAGCGGCATGGCTGAGCATCCATCCGCCGGTGGCGTCGCCCACGGCATAGATGCCGGGCACGGAAGTCAGCAGGCGGTCGTCCACCTGGATGCCTCCCTCGTCGTTCAGCTTGACGCCGAGGGCTTCCAGACCGAATCCCTCGACGTTGGGCTTGCGCCCGCCGACCAGAACCCGTTCGATTTCGACTTCCCGGGGCTGGGCTCCGGACATCCTGGCCTTGAAAGCGGAGCCGGAAGCCTCAATGGAATCGAGACTCATACCGGTCAGAACTTCCACGCCCTGTTCCCGCAAGGCCTGGGTCAGCCGCTGGCTGGTGTCGTGGTCCTCCCGGACCAAAATCCTGGACTCGCCGGCGGCCAGGACGACCTGGCAGCCGAACACGTTCAGACAGGCGGCCATCTCGACCTCGATGGGGCCGCCGCCCCAGACCAGGACCGAAGCGGGAAGTTCGGCCAGGCCGACGGCCTGATCCGTGGTCAACAGGGCTCCGTCCAGGCCCGGGACGTCCGGGATGTCCAGGGAGCTTCCGGTGGCCAGGATGATCTTTTCGGCCTCGACGGCCTGACCGTCCACATCCACCAGGCCCGGTTTTTTCAGGACTCCCCGGCCCCGGATCAGCTTGACCTTGTTGTTGCCCAACAGGGCTTCCATGCCCATGCGGATATCACCGGCCACGCCGTCCTTGCGGCCCACGATGGCCGACAGATCGACGGTTTCCACGGCCGCCTTGATGCCGAATTCCTCGGCCCGGCGAATCTGGTGCAGAAGGTACGCGGCCCGCATCCAGATTTTGGTGGGGATACAGCCCCGGTTGACGCAGGTCCCGCCCACGTCGCCGGCTTCGATGACGGCCACCTGGCCGCCCAGTTGCGAGGCCCGGATCGCGGCGGCATACCCGCCCGGTCCTCCTCCGATCACGATCACGTCATGCATATGGATTCCTCGGCTTACTCCGGTTCAGTTTTGACAAAAAAGGCCCCGGGTCCGTCCGGCCTTAGACGATCAGCAGGGCCGGGTTCTGGATCAGTTCGGCCACGGCGCCCATAAACGCTCCCGCTGGCGCGCCGTCAAGGACGCGATGGTCGAAGGTCAGGCTCAGGGGCATCATGGGACGGACCACCACCTGGCCGTCCACGGCCGCGGGCCGGTCCATGATGGCCCCGGTCTGCAAAATGGCCGATTCGGGCTGGTTGATGATCGGCGTGCCCCAGGCCCAGCCGGAGCCGAAGGCGCCCGTGTTGGTCAGGGTGAAGGTGGACCCGGTCACCTCGTCGGGCAGGATGGTTCCGCCCCGGGCCTTTTCCACCACGTCGGCAATGTGACGGTTGATCTCGGCCAGGGACTTCTGGTCCGCGTTCTTGACCACCGGCACGATCAGGCCGCTTTCGAATTCGTTGAGTTGCAGGGCCACGGCCACACCGACATTGATGTCCTCCCAGAGGACGATCTTTCCGTCGATCAGGCTGGCGTTCATCATGGGCACGACCTTGAGGGCCCGGGCCAGGATGTAAACCAGGATGTCGTTGTAGGTCACCCGCACGCCGATCATCTTTTCCCGCTGCAAAAGGGCCTTTCTCAGCTTGACCAGTTCGGTGGCGTCGACCTCGGTCAGGGTTGAGAGCTGGGCCCCGACCTGAAGGCTGTGGACCATGTGGTCGGCGATGACCTTGCGCATGCCCTTGAGCGGCAGCATTTTCTTGACCCTCTTGCCGTCGATGACCTCGCCGGACGGGGCCGGGGCCGCCGGGGCGGCGGCGGCGGCGGCCGGAGCCGACCTGGCCGCTTCGATGGCCTTTTCCACGTCCTCCTTGACGATGCGTCCGCCGGGTCCGGTGCCGACGATGGTCATGTAGTCCAGGCCGGCGTCCTGGGCGATCTTCTTGGCCGCCGGCGAAATCTTGACCCGGCCTTCCGGTTTGGGGCCGGCCCCGGATGCGGCCGAGGCGGCGGCCGGTTTTTCAGCGGCCTGAGCGGCGGCCACGACGGCCCCCGGCTGTTGGACCTGGAGTTCGGCCAGTTCCTCCTTGGTTACCGCCAGCAGGCCGGCCGCGCCGCCGACGGGCAGCACGTCCTCGGGCGCGGCCAGGATGTGCAGGAAGCCGGATTCGAGGGCCTCGACTTCATAAGTCACCTTGGCCGTTTCGATTTCCATGACCACCTGGTCCTTTTCGACCCAGTCGCCTTCGTTGAACTTCCAGGCCACGATCTTGGCCTCTTTCATGGTCATGCCGAGTTTGGGTATCGCGATGGTTGTCGCCATATTACCTATCTCCTCAGGTTTTTTGATTTCGATTGAAGGTCCGGGGAGAGCGGCCCGGCCGGGGCCGCCCGTCCACCGTTTGCGGAGTTCGGCTTCGCTTCCGCCGGGCGATCCCTAGTCCATGAGCGACTCGATGGCCGCCTTGATCTTTTGGGCCGAAGGCAGGCAATACTGCTCCAGGGAGGCCCCGGGTATGGGCATGTTGCCCGAACAGACCCGTTTGGGCGGTGCGTCCAGCAGGTCGAAGGCCTTTTCCACGATCTGCATGCCGATCTCGGCGCCCACTCCGCATCGTTCCGTATCCTCGTCCACGATGACCACTCGTCCGGTCTTTTCCACGGATTTGAGGATGGTCTCCATGTCGAGCGGTTCCAGGGTCCTGGGATCGATGACTTCCACGCTGATCCTGCCTTCCAGCTCCGCGGCCACGGCCAGAACCTGGTGGACCTGGAACGAAGTGGCCACGACGGTCACGTCCGTTCCTTCCTTCTTGACTTCGGCCACGCCGAAGGGAATGGTGTATTCCTCCTCGGGAACATCGCCGGTAAGAGGCAGCAGCATCTTGTGGTAGAAAAAGCAGACCGGGTTGTCGTCCCGGATGGCCGTTTTCATCAGGCCCTTGGCGTCGTACGGGGTCGAGGGCTGCACCAGTTTGAGTCCGGGATGGTGCATGACCATGGCCGACGGGCAACGGGAATGCTCGTTGGACAGCCGGGCGTATCCGCCGATGCAGGCCTTGAAGACCAGGGGCACATTGACCTTTTTGGCGTGCATAAAGTGCCACATGGCCGCCTTGAGAAAGACCTCGTCGGCGCAGCAGTACATGAAATCGGCGAACATCAGGTCCGCGACCGGACGATAGCCGGCCATGGCCGCGCCCACGGCCGCCCCGGCAATGCCGGACTCCGCGATCGGCGTGTCCATGACCCGGTCCACTCCGTATTTCTGGACCAGGCCGGCCGTGGTGTTGAAGGCGGAGCCCTGCACGCTCTCGCCGATGATAAATACCTTGTCGTCCCGCTTCATCTCTTCGTTCAGGGCCTCGTTGATGGCCTGAAGATACATGATCTGTCTCATGGTCGGTCCTCCTTTCCGGTCCTAGGCGTACACGGCGTTCTCGAGAACGGACGGGTCGGGGAAGGGCGCCTCGTCGCATTGGCGTTCGATCTCGGCGGCCTCTTCGGCCAGTTCCCGATCGATGCGTTCGGCGTCTTCCTGGGTCAGCAGGCCCTGCTCGAGCAGCCGGTTCCGATACAGCGCCACCGGACACCGCTTCATCAGTTCCTTGACTTCCTCCTCGGAACGTTTCTCCGCGTGGTACCAGTCCGGGATACCCTCGGCATGGGACCGGAAACGAAGGCACTTGCATTCGATCAACGAGGGGCCTTTGCCCTCCCGGGCCCGCTCGACCGCGGCCACGACCGCTTCGGCCACGGCCACGACGTCCTGGCCGTCGACCACCACGCCCGGAATGCCATAAGCGGAAGCCATGTTGGCGATGTCGTCGAGCGGGTAGGCGTCCTTGATGGGCACGTACTGGCCCATGCCGTTGTTCTCGCAGACCCAGACCACCGGGAGCTTCCAGTTCGCGGCCATGTTCATGGCCTCGTGGAACGTGCCCCGGCCCATGGAGCCGTCTCCGAAAAAGCAGACCGACACCTGGCCCCGGCCGTTCTTTTTCGCGGCCAGGGCCCAGCCCACGGACAGGGGAAAGGCGGACCCGATGGTCCCGCCGCCGCCGTACATGCCGTGTTCCGGATCACAGCCGTGGAATCCGGTCATGCCCTTGGTCGTCCCGGTTGCCTTGCCGCAATGCTCGGCGAAAAAAGGCTGCAAGTCTCCGCCTTTGCCGCAGGCGTGAGGGATTCCGTGACCGCGATGGTGAGGGTAGATATAGTCGTCCTGGCGCAGAAAGGTCGTCCCGCCGACTCCGGGCGCCTCTCCGCCGAACGCGGAATGGTAAAAGCCCATGAACTTGCCTTCCGAGAGCATCTTGATGGCCAACTGGTCCAGAACTCTGGCCCGGGCCAGATTACGATACAATTTAAGCAGGTCTTCCTTTTCCAGCTTCATGGCTTCCTCCTTGGTTTTCCTGGTCGCATACAAACAGGGCGCACTGGCAGGCGCCCTCCAAGACCCGATCGATGTCAACGACCAATGGTCCCTCCAGATTGATCCGAACCGTCAGCCGCTGGTCCTTGGCCACGCCGAACTCTCGTTCCCCGTCCAGGGCGATCATGGCCGGCGAGTGGGAAACAGCGATTTCCTCGCCCGGTCCGAAGACCCGATGGGACGCAATGTCCAGCCAACAGATCAATCCCGGGGCAATGGGCGTTCGCACCCGCCGCTCCCCCGGGCCGATAAGGATGTGCAGGCCCTTGCCGCTTCCGGGGGGTAACGGGCATATGTGTCCGCCCACCGCCGAGAAACCGATGTGGTTGGGTTCGGCCCGGGTCAGAAAAATTTCCAGAATCGTGGACGCGTCCCAAACGGCCCGCGTCGCGGTGAAACTCGCCGCCGAAACCACCACGTCCACCAGGGCGATATCGGCCAACTCCCCGTCCCGCCAAAGCTCCAAACGCGGAGCCCGACGGGTCGTCTCTTCGAGCGGCAGGTTGTTCGAGGCGACCACCCCGGCGGCCAGCCCCGCCAGCGTGCCTTCGACCATGCTGGGGAACACGTTGTTGGTCCCGGTGGAAATCGGAAGCAGGGGCGTGTCTGCGCAGGCCTTGGCTACGACCCGGTTGGTCCCGTCCCCCCCCAGAGTAACGATGCAGGCCACGCCCAGGTCGTTCATGATCTTCGCCGCCCGCGTCGAATCGTCCTGGGTACCGCCCAGACGCATGTCCAGCAGTTCCAGTTCCAGGGCAATCCCCAGGTCATCCATGGCTCTTGGTCCGATGTGGAAATAGTCAGGCATGAAATAGACCTTTTCCACCCCGACCGAATCCATGGCCATCAGCAGGCGTTTGACGATGTTGGTCTTCTCGTTGTTGTCGAAAACGGATCCGAAAGCAACCAGCCTTCGGATATCCTTGCCCGAGGCCGGATTGGCGATGATTCCCACAGGCTTCATAATGTCCGACTTGTCCAACCCTTAAAATTTCATTTATAACCAGAGGCGTTCCGCGGTCGGCTCAAGCCGCCTTCCGCCTCGTTTTCACCCCGGGAAACCCCATGGGAACACACAATCCGCCAAGTTGTTTCCCTGGCTTTTTTTATCAACCTTATCAATTTTCGTCCAGATAAATATTCACTTCATGCACGGGTCGGCCCGCATCCGGAGAGTCGGCGGCGGTTGTATTGAGAGCGGAAGCCGCCGTGGATACCGGCCGGTCGTTGGGGCGATTACCGGCGCGCCTCCCGCGTTCGGGTGGTATGGTCAGGGGTCGATCGGTTCGGAACCGTCTTGATCCTCGAAAAGGAAGGGGTATAGCTTCCGGCTGCATTCCGGGCAGATGCCGTGGGAGAAACGGGCTTCGGAATGATCGTGGATGTAGGATTCCAGTTGAAGCCAGTAACCCTGGTCGTCTCGGATTTTCTTGCAGTTCGAGCAGATCGGCAGCAGGCCGCTCAGGGTCTTGACCCGGGCCAGGGCCTCCTGGAGCTGGACGATCAAATCCTCCCGCTCCGTTTCGGCCCGCTTGCGGACGGTCACGTCGCGGTTGCTGATCCGTTTGCCCATGAACCTTTCGCGTTCGTCGTACACGGGCCGACAGAGGTGCGATATCCACCGTTCCTCCCCCTCGCGGGTCAGAATCCGGAACTCGATGGCGCCAGGGGTCATGGTCCGGTATTCATCTCGATGGTGTGAAGAAAAAATCTCTCGATCCTCGGGATGAACGATCCTCAGATACAGGTCGGGATCGGCCGTAAACGCTTCGCGGCCGTACCCGGTTATGCGCAGGCAGGAAGGAGACATGTATTCGAAACCACCGTCCCGGCCGATCCATATCTCCCAGTCATGGGTGAAATCCGCCACCAGGCGGAAGCGTCTTTCACTCTCTCGAAGCCGCTTTTCCAATTCGGCCTTGTACAGGGCCATTTCGATCGTGGTGCGAAGTTCGCGATTGCCCACCGGTTTGACCAGGTACCCGAACGGGTCTGAAGATTTGGCTTTGGCCAGAATGGATTCGTCCGTAAACGCGGTCAGGAAGATGATCGGCAGGCCTTGCTCCCGCCGGAGGATTTCCGCTGCCTGGGTGCCGTCCATCTCACCGGCCAGCATCACGTCCATCAAGACGAGGTCGGGCGTCAGTTCATCGCAGACCCGAACCGCATCTTCCCCCGAGGAAGTCACCGCAACCACGCCGTAACCCGCCTCTTCCAGAAGGCCCCGAATATGTTCGGCCACGATGAATTCGTCTTCGACCAGAAGGATTTTTTTGCGGTTCATGCAGGCGCCTTTCCCGCAAGGACGGCCTCGGGCAGTGGCCGGGATCGGATTCTTTCGTCAGAAAAAGTGAGGCTGCCTTCGAGTCACCCGCTCTGCCCCCGCGGACGCCGTTAAGGCATTGAAGCTCCCCGCAGCCTTGCCGCGGGGAATCTTCGACATGTAAGGAAGAAACCCATTTATCGGGCTGGCGGGCTAATCCCGCGACAAGCCGCGGTGAATGCTCCCGCCCCGCATGTTCAATTACATCAGCGCGAAATCAAGACACCCCTTTACGACGGCATGATACACCATACCCGACTTTCATGCCATCAAATTACGTATCACAATTCCGGACGGGGGGTATAGAAAGCTGTGAAGTTTCCAGCAGAGATTCCCGGAAATAAGCGCAGCAAGCGGGATTAATCAAGGGAGCCCGAAGCCCCCTATCGCCTCGGTTTTTGCGGGTCGCAATGGCCGATTGTCGCAAACCGGCCTCGGTACCGATAGGGATCGATCAGATTGATCGCGCCGACGGGGCAGATGGCGGCGCAGTTGCCGCAAAAAATGCATTCGGAAGAACCGGCCACGAACAAGGGGCGGCCTTCCCCGCGGGTGATGGCCGAGGCCGGGCAGACCGCCTGGCAAAGAAAACAGCCTTGGCAGGTTTCATGGTCGATACCGATGGTCCCGTGCCGGACCTGTTCCGGGTCGGTGTAGTCCGGAATTCGAATCCGTTCCCAAAATTCGACCGTTTCCATTCGCTTCCCTCAAGTGATGGTGATTTGGGTTCCGTTTTCGTACCAGTCCACCGGATGGGTCTGCCGGGGCACCATGCCGTCCGGTCGCCCCACCGGCCAGCCCACGGCCAGGCTGGACGCGAACCGGTAAGGGTATCGGACTCCCAACCGCTCTTTCCAGCGGCTTGCGTACAAAAAGGCCAACTTGGTGAAGCCGACCCAGCACGTGCCCAGGCCCATGCTGTGGGCGGCCAGGGCCATGTTCTGGCCGGCGATACCACAGTCCAGGTCGGGGTTGGATATTCCGCGCCGGTCCTTGAAGATCATGATCACGGTGGGGGCTCCGTGGTACAGGCCCAACCGGCCCTGACCGATCAGGCTGATGGCCCCGAAGGGCACGGGATGCAGGTCGTTGGGTTTGAGCCGGATCAGCAAATTGGCCAAGGGACGTAGCCATTGAAATCGCGGCCGCCGGTAATCCACCATGGCCCGGATGATCCGACACCGCCTGACCACGGTTTCCGTCAACTCATCGATGAGCTGCCGGTCCCGCAGCACCACGAAACGCCAGGGCTGGCAGTTGCCGGCCGAGGGGGCGAAACGACCTGCTTCGAGAACCCGCCGGACCATGAACTCAGGGACCTGTTCCTGTTTGAAATTCCGGACGCTGCGCCTGGACAGGATGACCCGCTCCGTCTCGGTCCAGTCCCGCGAAATGTCTTCGATGGTGGATTTCCCGCTCATGTCCTCAGCCCTACTCCATCCGTTCGAGGATATGCCCAGCCATGGCCGCCTCTTTGAAGCCCGGGTTGCCTGCGAGGTGTTCGGTTTGTTTCACCTCAGACCTCCCTCGGCCATCCGGATACCGGCCATGTGCCGAAGCATGTCGTTGCTGCCCTCGTAAATGGTGTTCAGCTTGGCGTCCCGCAGCAGCTTTTCAAAAGGATAGTCCCGCATGTAAGAATAGCCCCCCACGACGTCCATGGCCGCCAGGGCGTTTTGCACGCCCGCCTCGGAAGCGAAGACCTTGGCGTAAATGCCCAGGGAAATGTCCCCCGGCGGGAAGTTGTCAAAGGTCCAGAGCGCGTGCAGGGCCAGCCAGCGGGCGGCCTGGGCCCGGATGCGCATGTCGACCAGTTTGCGCTGGATCAGTTGATGTTCGATGATGGGCCTGCCGCCCTGGACCCTTTGGCGGGCGTATTCCTCGGCCAGGTCCACCGCCCTCTCGGCCAGGGACGCGGACAAGAGGCCGATGATCGGATCGCTGGCCGAGACCACGTTCTCCAGGACCAGGGCCCCGTTGCCCGGTTCTCCGATCAGGGCTTCCCCGGGCAGCCGCACGTCTTCATAAATCAGCTCGGTGACGCTGGAAACGCGATGCCCCATCTTGCTCTCGAACTTGCCCACGCTGAAACCGGGCAGGCCGGCCTCGTGGACAAACCAGCTTGTGCCCCCGTCCTGGCCCCGGGCCGGATCGGTCCGGGCCAGAAGCGTAAAGAGACCGGCTTCGCCGCCGTTGGTGATAAAGCATTTTCGGCCGTTGACGACCCACTGGTCTCCGTCCCGGACGGCTGTGGTCCGGGTGCCGTGCTTGGGGTCCTTGGCCGACATCGAATCCGAACCGGACCCCGGTTCGGTACAGGCAAAGGCCCACAGGAGCCGGCCTGAACCGTCTTCGCAGGTTCGGGTCAACCACTGTTCCTGCTGTTCGCCGTCCCCACCCAGCAGGAGAGGCAGGTATCCCAGGGCGGTGGCGCCGAAGACGTCGGCAAAACCCGAGTCGTAGTAGGCCACCCGCCCCAGGACCAGGGCCGTGGTGACCATGTCCAGTCCCAGGCCGCCGTAGGGTTCGGGTATGGCCATCCGGGTCAGACCCAGTTCGATGCCCTGGGCCGCGGCGTCCCAGGGAAACCCCTTGGAATCTCCAGCGTCCAGGGCCCGGGCCACGGGCTCCAGTTCCATCCGGGCGAACCGGTCTATCGCATCGATGAATCGTTCCTGATCCCTGGTCAGACTGAAATCGATCATATCTCCCTCCGAATCATTCGTCGTGAAAGGTTGTGGGCAGGCCGGCCATGACCTTGACCAGGGCCCTGGCCGGTTTGATCTGCTTCATGAGCTGGGCCATTTTGCCCTGGACCTTCAGCTTGCGAGTCATGACCGCCTTCATCATGTCCAGTTCGCCCCGGCATATCTTTTTCCAAACGCCGTATCCGGCGGTCAGGGTGAAGGCCGCCTCCCGCTCCTCGGGGTCGGACAAAACCGTCCATTCATCGATTTTTCCGTGAAACGGATTGAAGTACTGTACCAGGAGTTCGCTGCAGACTCCCTCCTCGGGCAGGCAGACGCAGATCATGTCTCCCTCGTACTCCCGGGCCGCCTCCCGGTACTCGGAGTCCGCATTGAGGGTCCGGCAGAACTCGTCCAGCCATTCCCGGGTCCCGAACAGGGCCATTTTCCACCTCACCATTCAACCGGTCGGGAGTCCTCGGACCGGTTTTTTTTAGTTATGATTCTTCCAGGATGATCCGGGCCGCGATTTCCGCCGCTGTACCGGCCACGCCCGAGCAGTGGTCGAGCATGCCCGCCTCCAGGGCGGCCTCCATGTCCTCGGGACGACGCAGGTCGAAGGAGCGCCCGGCATGGGCGGTCTGAATGTCCGCGCAACACAGGGCGCCAAAGCGCTTTTCAAACTGCTCGACCAGGTCCAGAACCAGATCGTAGGAGTCCATGGCCGCCAGGGGGTCCTCGAAGTCCTTCCGTTCCCGTCCGAAGTACAGGCCGATGGCCAGGGCGCCGGCCACCAGGGCGCCGCAGGAGCCCCGGGTGGACAGTCCCATCCCGTCGGCCATGCCGCTGGCGGCCTTGAAAACCTCGTCGGCGGGTCGCTCCAGGGCGTCGAGAATCCCGGCCAGCGTGGTCTGGCAGCAGCCTGTGTATTCGTGTTCGTTGTGCCGGGCCAGCTCGAATGCCTTGCGGCAAAGATCGTCGATGTTTCGAGTCATAAGCTCATCTCCTGAGTCGATATCGGCTTGCTCCCCGGTCCGGGAAGCAACCGGAGCATTGGCCCCGGTCCTCCGGCATGGGGTTTTTCAATTTTCACCGGAATACTCCGGTCGAGGCTTACAGCCTCCATTTTTCAGGCGGACTGAACAGAATCCGCCCCCGGTCGACCCGCCGCGAGGCATGGCCGTTCTCCTTGAGTACGGATAGAACCAGCAGTTCCGGGCGGGAGGGAAAGGGAAAGAGAAGTTTGAGCCCGACGTGCCGGTTTTCCGAACGGGCGAGTTCATCAAGAATGTCCGGCGCCGAGGCCTCCCCGAGCCGGGCGTGGGCGGCCAGGGTCTCTTCGATCAGGTCCCGATAGTAGGCCTCGAACATGCCGAAAAAGGCCCGGCAGTCCTCCCGGCCACGGGCCAGGTCCTGGAGCTGGACGGGGTGGAGCGGGTCGAGCCTCAGAAGCTGGCAGACCTCGGTGAAACCGGGCCGGTTCCGATGGGCATCCGCGGCCAGTTCAACGAATCCCTGTTCGGCCATGATCCGGAAGTTTCGGCTGGCCTGAAGCAGCCTGGTCATCGATGTGTCGGCAAAGGCCGGATTGATCTCGATGGTCACGTCACCCGAGATCAGGAGTTTGTTTTTGGGGTCGTAAAGGCAGATGTGGCCGGGGCTGTGGGAGCCGTCGTGGATGACGAAAAACCGGCCCACCTGCCAGCCCTTGACTTCGACGTCGCCAAACATCCGGGTTTCCCGGCCGGCCAGGGAAAGGACGTCCGCCCGTTCGGCCAGGCTGCGGTACCCGGGAAACAGGACGCGTTCGCCCAGCAGTTTGACCGCGGTCATCACGTTCCCTGAATCGGGCCGGGCCTTGGCCTCCCGGATCGCTTCCCAGGCAGCCTGATACAAAGGTTCGTTGTACCCGTCCCGGGTCCGGGCGTACTCTTCGAACTGCACTGTCAGGTCGGACCAGCCTTTCCAGTTCGGAGTGAAATACTTTTCCTGCTCCCGAAAATCCCCCAGCCAGTGCTGGATGGATTCGATGACGAAGACCTCGGGCTCCGGCAGCAGAAATCGGACATCCTCGTATCCGGCTTCGAGAACAACGTCGTTGTTCAGGGCATGATCCCAATGGCCCTGGCTGACCATAAGGACCAGGGTCCGGGCGCCCTCCCGACGGCAGCGGGCCAGGATGTCCAGGACCCGGGTCCGGTAGAAGGGGTGCAGTCCGGTATCCAGGAGGAATACCAGGTCGCCGTCCCGCAGAATGAAGATGTTGCTCGAAGGCGGGGCCAGGAAGAAGTCCAGGCCCAGATTCCCCTGGAGCAGCCAGACCTCGGGCGCGATCTCCATGACCTCGGTTCGCCGCAGGCTTTGTTCGAGTTCGGGAAAACAAAAGGGGTGCAGAAACATGTCGCTGGGATTCATCTTGGTTCACCTCCTGGTTCATTTTCTGATGATTGAATAAGGCAATTAGGGGGCCAATGATGGTTTTTGATTGAATTAATTGAATATATTATGTTTATTATCAGAGCCCCTGATTCGCCCCCAAGGACGAGTGACTCTATACTGTCCTGTTCATGACCTTATAAGGTCACACAATCTTGACTTGACCCCTCGGGCCAGGCATGATGGTCCAGCGGGCCGGAACCGGCCCCCCAGGAGGCGGCCCATGAAGCCGATACCCGATTTTTCCAATGGACAATGGGAGTTCCTGGCCGCGCTGAAGGCGGTCGGCGGGTCGGCCCCGGTGGATGTGATCGCGGCCCTGGCGCCTCTGTCCCCGGGTCCGCTTCTGGACCTGGTCCGGCGCGCGGCCAGGCTGGGTCTGCTGGAGGAGACCGAGGGGGAGGGTCTGACCCTGGCGCCGGATATAGGAGACGCAATTCTGGCCCGGTTCCAGTCCATCAACCGGCCGGACCGTCTCCGGGCGATCTCGGACCGGCTGGACAAGCTGGGGTTGCGCGATCGCCTGGCCAACGGAGCCCTGGCCGGGCTGCTGTCCGCGGCCGGTCGGGCCTTCGAGGCCGCTGTTTTGGAAACCGACCGGGGCAAGCAGGCCGTCCGGGGGGGCGATCTGGAAACCGGGCTGAACCATCTGGAACGGGCCGTGGCGCTGTATGGAAAAGTAGCGGACGACGAGCGGGCCGCGTCCCATCTCGTCTCGACGGCCATGGAACTTTCCCAACTGCGATTCCTGCTGGGTCGGAAGATCGACCAGGTGCCGGACCTGTTGAAAAAGGCGCGTGACATGGCCGCCCGGTCCGGAGATCGCCGCTCGCGGGTCCTGATCGGGCTTCACTACGCCACGTTTTATTATTTGAACGACCGGCGCGAGGAGGCCCTGGAAATCCTGGCCTTGGAACTGGCGGAGGTCAAGGAACTCGGGGACGAGGACATTCTGTCCCAATGCGCCGAATTCTTCGGGTTGTACTACTACCTGACGGGCATGTACCGGGAGGCTTCCGATTATTTCGACCAGGCGCTTCAGGCCGCCGCGGCCCGGGGGGATTTGGCCTTGTACTGGCCGCTGCAGGTCTTTCTGGGATACTCCCTGGCCTGCCTGGGCCATTTTCACCGGGCTATCGGCCTGCTGGACGCCACCCGCCGCCGGGCCATGCAGCAGGGAGAGTCGGCTTTGGCCTCCTATGTCAGGGCCGTCCTGGGCGCGGTCCTGCTGATGATGAACAAGCGGTCCGAAGCCTCTTTTCATGTCCATGGGGCGCGAAGCGAGGCCGAAGCCCACGACAATCTGATGGCCCGGCATTTGTGCGACCTGATTCTGGCGTACAAGGCCTTTGAGGAGGGCCGGGGCCAGGAGGCCAACGAGCGGGTCGGCGAGGTCTTTTCCCGAATACGACAGGACGACCTCAAGGTCCGGCATTACCCGACCCCCTACATCCTCGAAATGCTGTACGAATTACGTCGCCAGGGCTATGAAGCCCTGGCCGGCATGGACTTCCGGACCGAGCTGGCCTGGATGCTGGAAAGTCCCAATTATCATCTGAAAGGGGTGGCCTTGCGAATCCGGGCCTTGTACCGGGCCGAGACGGACCCGGCCGACGAGGCGGTCCTGGCCGACCTGAAGGCCGGCGAGGAATGCCTGATCCGCTCCGGGGTAGCCGTGGAACTGGCCCGGACCCGGACGGCCATGGCCCGTTTCCATCTGGGCCAGGGGAGCCGGGACCGGGCCGCGGCCCTGGCCCTGCTGGCCTGGCAGGACATGTCCGGCCACCAGGCCGATCAGTTTCCCACCGACCTTCAGTTTCTCATCGAGACCCGCGACGACGCCCGGGCTGAACGGCCGGAATCGGAGGAGATGCTCGAACGGCTCTTCGAGATGATCGGCCAGCTGGCCCCCAGCCCGAATCTGGACGAACTGCTGGGCCGGCTCGTGGACGCCTTGAACCGGTTTTTCCGGGCCGAACGGGGCGGCCTGTTCTGGTTTTCCGACGACCGGCGCAAGCGGCCGGAGTTGAAAGCCGCCCGGAACATGACCCCCGAGGAGGCTTTCTCCGAGCGTTTTCGTTCCAGTTTGAACCAGGTCTTCCGGTCGTTCCGGGAACGGCGGCCGGTGCTGGTCCGTTCGGAGCGCAATAGGCCGGGTCCGGCGGGCGAGCAGCCCCTGTCCCTGATCTGCCTGCCCATTGAATTCAAGGGCCGGTTTCGAGGCGTGCTCTACCATGACAACTCGTACGTGGACGACTACGGGGACTTTCTCAACACTTCGATCCTGCGCAAGCTGGCCGGGCACGTAGGGGCCTATGTGGAACGCATCATGGAGTACGGCGCGATCCGGGAGGAACGTGACCTTCTGGTCTCAGCCCGCCGGCTTCAGATGGAAGGGACGGATTTGGGCGGAATATTGACCCGGAGTCCGATCATGAAACGCCTCCTGGCCGAAGCCGACCGGGCCGCGGCTTCGGGTTCCACGGTCCTGATCACTGGAGAAACCGGGGTGGGCAAGGAACTGCTGGCCAGGCGCATCCACACCCTGGGGCTCCGGCCCTCCGGGCCGTTCATCGCCGTGGACTTGGCCAGCACGCCGGAAAATCTGGTGGAAAGCGACCTGTTCGGTCATGAAAAAGGGGCTTTCACCGGAGCGGAGCGGCAACGGCCCGGCCGTCTGGAACTGGCCCACCTGGGCACCCTGTTCATCGACGAGTTGGGGGAAATCCCGGGCTCGATCCAGGTCAAGCTCCTGCGGGTTCTTCAAGAGAAACAGTTCTACCGGGTCGGCGGCAGCCGGATTCTGACCTCGGACTTCCGGCTTGTGGCGGCCACCAATCGCAACCTGGAGGAGGAGGTCTTGGCCGGCCGGTTTCGGAGGGACCTCTTCTACCGTCTCAACGTCATCCCGCTCCTGGTTCCCCCGCTCCGGGACCGGCCGGGCGACGCCGTGTTCCTGGCCGTCCACTTCATCGAACTCTTTGCGGCCCGGCTCAACCGGCCGCCCATCCGCCTGAGACCGGAGGACGAGACCAAACTGGAAAACTATCCCTGGCCGGGGAACATTCGGGAACTTAAAAACGTGATCGAGCGAGCGGTCCTGCTCTCCGAAGGCGGCGCCCTGGACCTGCGCCTGCCCGGAGGGCCGGCTTCGGCCCCGGGCGGCATCCTGGACGACGCACCCAGCCTCGACGAACTGCAACGGCGCTACATCCGGCTTGTTCTGGACGAGACCGGCGGCCGAATCGGCGGACCCGGCGGGGCCGCGGAACGCCTGGGCATGAAACGGACCAGCCTCTACGCCCGGATGCGCAAACTGGGCCTGTTCTGAGGCCGCGTCCGGCTTCCTCAGCCGGAAAAAATACGGTCGGCCCGCTTGGCCGTCCAGGCGGCCAACTGGACCTGGATGATGAAGGCCAGGGATATGACCAGGGCCGCGCTGGAACCCGAATCACCGAAGGCGTTCATGGCCAGGGCCAGAACGATGGACAGGTTGCGCATCACCGTGCCGTATATCAGGGCGATGGCCTCCTGCCTGGACAGCATGGCCCTGCCGGCCAGGATTCCGATCCCGTAACTGATGGCATAAAAAATCACCAACGGAATCAATATGTTCAATATAATCCGGGGGCCCGCGTAGATGAACCGGGCCTTGAGGGCCATGACCACGAAGACCAGGAGCAGCAGCCCGGCCGTGGCAATCGTTGGAAGACGAACCGCCCAGGTCCGCTCGAACTCCTCCGGGCCGTAGTGGTCCAGAACGCCTTTTTGAACCAGATAGCCCAGAAGCAGGGGCAGGAATATCACCAGGACCACTTGTCTGATCAGGGCCCAGATGTTCGTTTCCAGGGACGCGCCCAGCAGGACCTGGATATAGAAGGGGGTCAGAAAGGCGCCCCGCACCAGACCGAAGACCGTCATTTTTACGGCCGTTTCCTTGCTGCCCCTGGCGAAACCGGTCCAGGAAATCGTCATGCCGCTGCTGGGGATCAGACCGATCAGAAGCAGGCCCAGGGCCATGGACGGCTGGTCTGAAAAGAAAATCAGGCCGAGGCCATAGGCGCTGGCCGGCAGAATGACGAAGTTGATGACCTGGGCGATGATCTGGGCCTTGGTGTCCCCTCCCCTGAACACGTCTTTCATTTTCAAGGTCATCATGACCGGCAGGACCATGAAAAAGGTCAGGGGAATGACCAGCCTTTTCAAATAAGGGGCGTGGACCAGCAGGCCGAAGACAAAGCCGGATATCATGGCCGCCGTGATGGCCGACGTCAGATTATCCGCCAGGCGTTTAAGCAGGTGCCACACGCCCCCTCCCACAGCCAAGCCTCTGGATAATCTGAATCGTTTTAATCATAAAACATGAGAGGTTAGACATATTTTATAACCTTTTGTCTTATGTCAGGTCCCGCTGAGGCCGGGTCAGCCGATGCTTTTCAGATATTCCTCCTTGAGAGTGGCTTTCATGATCTTGCCCACCGGGGTCATGGGCAGCTCCTCGCGGATAACGATCCGGCGGGGCACCTTGTAATCGGCCAGGCGTTCCCGGCAGTAGGCCTTGAGTTCGTCTTCCGTGGGTTCGACGCCAGGCTCGGGAACGATATAGTACCGTCCCACTTCGCCCAGGACCGGGTCGGGCACGCCGATGCCGGCGGCCATGAGCACCTTGGGGTGCCTGGTCAGCACATTCTCGACCTCGACCGGGTACACATTGAAGCCGCCCTGCAGGTACATCTCCTTGGACCGGCCGACCAGGGTGATGTATCCGTCCTCGTCGATGCGGCCCAGATCGCCGGTGCGCAGCCAGCCGTCCCCTCCAAAGGCCTCCCGGGTCTCTTCGGGCATGCGGAAATATCCGGCGGCGACGGCGCCGCCCCGGATACAGAGTTCGCCGATTTCATTGGTCGGCATTTCCTTCGTGCCGTCCACTTGGACCACCTTGGCTTCAAAGTCCCCCAGGGGCTTGCCGATGGAGCGGATGGTGTGTTCGAAATCGCTTTCCCAGGGACTCATGACGACCGTGCCCGACGTTTCGCTCATGCCGTAAAGGTTCATGACCTTGGCCCGGGGAAAGGCCTCGTAGAGCTGGGTCAGGAGGGCGGGTTCGGCGTTGGCCCCGCCGCTGGTGATCACCCGGATGCGGTCCTTGGACTCCCACTGCTCGAACAGCGGATGGCTCAGCATCAGGGTGTGCATGGTCGGCACGCCGGCGAAAAAGGTGGGCCGGTGCCGCATGTGGGCCTCGATCACCTTGTCGGCCTTGAATTCCGGCATAACCACACACCGGCTCCAGGCCAGGACCCCGGCCAGAATGCCCACGGTGATACCGCCAACGTGGTTGAGGGGCGCTCCGAGGATGCGCACGTCGTCTTCATTCTCGCGGGTGTGTTCCACCTGGGCTCGGGCCGAGGCCAACTGGCTCTGGTGGGTGATGGCCGCGCCCTTGGGCCGCCCCGTGGTCCCGGAGGTGTAAATGATGATCATCAGGTCCTCGGGCCGCACCTCGGCCTTGGCCCGGTCCAGGACGGCGGCGTCCACTTCGGTCCCGGCCAGGGCATCGAACTCCAGGGACCCCTCGAAGCCCGGTCCGTCCACGAAGACGAAGCGCTCCACCGATGGGACCTTGGGCCTGAAGCCCTTGAAAAACTCGACATAATTCATGTCGGCGTGACGGGTCAGGGTCACCAGGACCTTGGCCGCGCTGTGGTTAAGGATGTAGTCCAGTTCGACTTCCCGGTAGCGGACGTTGAGTCCGACCACCACGGCTCCGATTTTGGCAGCGGCGAAATAGACGTACAGCCACTCGGCCTGGTTCAGTCCGATGATGCCGATACGGTCGCCTTTGCCCAGACCGATATTCATCAGCCCGCAGGCCACCCGGTCGCTGATCTCGTCCATCTCCCTGAAGGAGATTTCACGCTCCCCGAATATCCAACCGCTGCCCTTGGGGGCCCGTTCACGGGCCTCGGCCAAGGCCTTCCAGACCAGTTCCGTTCGAGAAATCTCGCGCATGTGCCCTCCTGCTTGCGGTGTGTTGATGCGTTCGCGTCCTTCGGGACGACAACGTCCGACGACCGGGTCCGCCGGCCGGTGGTCCGGGCTGACGGTCTGCCCCGAAGGAACGCTCGCCGATTTGACGTTTCGGGCCATGGTAATCCAACGATAGGGGTCCCGTCAACCGAGGGAAAGGGATGGCGGCCTTCAGCGCGGCCCCGTTCAGTGCTCTTTACGTCGATGGAGGTAGTTGTATCACCCGGTGGGAAACGGGTTATTTCCCGGCTTTGAGGCAGCGGCGGCAGGAGCCGTCGATTCGAATCTCGATCTTGTCCACCCGGCCGGAAAACCGGGTGGCCAGGGCATCGAGGTGCAGGCCCAGGCTTTCCATGTCCAGGCACTCCATCCGGCCGCAGCCGGTACAGTAGAAATGGGGGTGAGGGGGGTGGTTCTCGCCGTAGGCCGGACCGTAGCGAAAGGAGCGGTCTCCGGCGCTGAGGCGTTCGATCAGGCCGTATTCCACCAGCCGGTCCAGGATGCGGTAGACCGTGACCCGATTGATGGCCTGGGCCGGGCGAAGCCGATCGATTACGTCCTGGGCTGAAACCGGCGCCGCGCTGTTGCCCACGACCTCGAGGACCCGGGCCCGACGGGGGGTGAACCCCAGGCCGGAATCCTCCAGCATGGCCCGGTAATCGCACTGCTGACACATGGGTCCGCTCCCCCCGATCAGGCCGGTTCCGGACCGGCGTCCGAGGGGACGCGGTTCCGACGGAGCCGTTGGACAGCGAGGGAAATGAAAAACCCGGCCGCTGCGACCATGATGATGGTCGCGCCCGAGGTCAGGTTGAAGACATAGGCCAGCCACAGGCCGGTCGTGGTGAAGACGAGGTTGAGGACCACGGCATAGCCCATCATCCGGCCCAGGGAGCCGGCATGGCGTTCGGCGATATAAGGCGGTATGGTCAGCAGGGCAATGACCAGAATCAGGCCCACGACCTGGATGACCATGACCACGGCCAGGGCGATCATGACCAGGAGTACGTAATACAGGGGCCTGACCGGCACGCCCCGGACCTGGGCGAACTCCTCGTCATAGGACATGGCCAGGAAATCGTGATAGAAGAATCCGACCGTCAGCAGAATGACCGCGTTCAGGGCCAGCATGAGCCACAGGTCCGAGTCGGGCACGGTCAGGATACTGCCGAACAGGTAGCTCATCAGGTCCGCGTTGTAGCCCGGCGTCAGGTCGATCAGGATGACCCCCAGGGCCATGCCCACGGCCCACATCACGCCGATGACGGTGTCGGCCCGATGTTTGGCCTTCAAGGTCACCGCGGCCATGGCCAGGGCCGACAATATGGCGAAGCCGACGATGCCCAGAGCCGGGGCCAGGCCGAAAAAAAAGGCCAGACCCACCCCGCCGTAAGAGGCGTGGGCGATGCCGCCGGACAGAAAGACCAGCCGGTTGACCACGACCAGCGTGCCGATGATCCCGCAGGTCAGGCCGGCCATGAGCCCGGCCAGCAGGGCGTTGCGCATGAAATCGAAGCCGAGCGCGGCGAATACATCAGTCATCCGGATGAATCTCCAGGACCCGGTGCGGCAGGCCGTGGGCCACCAGTTCCACCGGGCAGGAGTAGGCCATTTTCAGCATACTTTCGGTCACTTCGGGGCGGTCGTGGAAATGGACCTGGCGACTGACGCAGGCTACGGATTTGACGTAGGAAGACACGGCCATCAGATCGTGGCTGACCATGACGATCGTCACGCTCCGGTTGAGTTCCTTCATCAGCTCGTAGAACTCGGTCTGGCCCTG
>JAHJTB010000556.1 GCA_018830135.1 Pseudomonadota bacterium
AGGCTCAGCGCCAGCGCGTCGCCCTGCTTGACGTCCGCGAGGCTGCCCCCCGTTGGGCCGTTGCGCATCAGCAGGCGGGTGGCGTCCATCACCGTCAGCGTCGGACGCATCAGGTAGGCCAGCTCGGCCACCGAGTCGTCGATGCGCTGGTGCAGCTGGTTGCGCCGCCCGCCGAGGATCCCGTACCAGTTCTTCATCCCCAGCGTGGCGCGGGTCAGCATGTGGTGCTTGGCGATGGGCACGTTGATGATCTTGGTGGCCGTGATGAAGGGCTCGAAGACCGGCCAGCGCCCCAGCTTCCCGGAGATCTGGACCATGAAGAACTGCGCCTCGCTGGGGATCGCCACCTTCGCGCCGGCCTCCTCGGCCGCGGCCCGGATCCCGGAGCGCTCGAAGCAGCGCTCGGGATCGTTGACCGGGTGATCGGCCACGATCACCTTGGCGGCGCCGGCCGCCAGGCAGGCCCGCGCCAGCGCGCCGATCACGCGGGGATCGGTGTTGGCGGCCTGGGTCGGCATCCGGTCCCAGCCCACGTTGGGCTTGAGCAGCACCACGTCCCCCTTGCTCACGAACAGGCCCATGCCGCCGATCCGCTTCAGCACGGCCTCCACATTGCGAGCGGGATCCGTCCCCCGTGCGATCACCAGCCTCGGCGTCGGGGGGGGGACCTTGACGCGGTGGTCGGGGATGACGCGATCGGGCCTGCGCCGCGTGCGGACGGGCTCTTGGCCGTCGTAGAAGGCGTAGGTGCCGATGCCGGCCGCACCGGCCACGAGCGCGGTGGCGCCCACCCGGGCCAGCACCCGCCGGCGCCCTGGATCCTGGGGCGTAGAGCCCTGGTTTGTGTCTCTGGAGGCCGGAGGTGTCACTTGGCTGGTTGCTCCTGCTGCGCGGCCTCGGCGCGCTGCGCCACCGCCAGCAACCTCTGCCGCGCCGCCGGGATCAGCGCCGCGTCGGTCAGGTCCACCGCGCCGGTCAGCAGCGCCCCGGCGCGCAGGACCAGCGTGGTGGCCGACTCGCCGCGCGCCTCCAGCAACTTCCCGCCCCCCGCGTCGCTGGTCGACATCTTCGCGCCGTCCTTGCCGAAGTAGGCCTGGACCTGGTCGAGGCGCCGGGTGGCGGTCGCCTCGTCGGCGCACTGGACGACGAAGACCCGGTAGGTCGCCTGCCCCTCCCGGTAGCCGGTGAAGAAGACCTGCTCGAGGCCCTCCACGTCGGCCAGCGGAGGGAGGGAGTAGCCGTCGGTGTTGGGGGCGCGCCCCTCGGCCGGGAGCAGCGCCAGGGGCGCCAGGGCCGCCCGCCCCTCCTCCGGCAGCGCGGCCACGATCCCCTCGGCCAACGCCTTGAGCGCGGTGTTCATCGCCTCGTTGTCCTCGAACCCGGCCAGCTTGACGTAGAAGCGCCCCTTGACGAAGTTGAGGCTCCCGGAGGCCAGGTACCCCTCCTGGCCGACGGAGATAAAGGTGTAGCTCGAGTCCCGCTCGGTGGCGTACATGCCCAGCCCCTGGGGTACGCTCCCCATGTCGTAGAGATCAACCAACACGGACTCCTGCATCCCGGGCCGGCGGAACTCGGCGCCCAGCGAGTAGGCGTAGCCCGCCCTGATGTAGGCCGGGGCCGCGCCGTCGATCCTGTCGAACAGCGTCTTCTTGTCGTACTGCTCCAGCTTGCCCTGGATCTTCCACCCCGACTTCAGCGCGGCCGGGAGCCGTACGGCCTTGCCGGCCGCACCCGCCCCTGCCGCGTGCCCCGGCTTGTTCAGGATCAGCGGCGGTGGCATGGGACGCTTGACCGCCCAGAGCACGAGCACCACAACGACAGGGATCGGGGCGAGGGCCAGTAACCTGGTCAGGATGGACTTCACGGCCAGTAAGCCTAGAACAAATCGAACCGTCGGGCCATCTTTACGACGCCCGCCGCGGCCCCGGTCAGCGCTGCCCCCAGCCCTTGGGGTCGTCGGGGATCCCGCTGGCGTAGCGTCGCTTGAGCGTGACCTCGTGGCGCTGATCCCCGTCCGGTACGAACTTGAAGATCGTGGCCTTACAGCCCCGTCGCTTGAGCGTCAGCTGGACCTCCTGGATCCCCGCGGGGAGCTCGTGATCCAGCGGGGTCATGCCCAGGACCTTGCCATCGGCGTCGAGGACGGTGGCCTTGGCGGGCTTCGAGGTGATGTGGATCTTCACCGTCCTGGCGACCGGGGCGGCCCTGGCGTCGGGGTAGACGGCGACGCCGCCCAGGTCGGGCGTGGCGGCCGCCGCGCCCAGATCCGCCGGCGCCGCCACGACCTGCTGATCAGCGCCCGACCACGGGTTGGCGGCCCAGAGGGAGACGCCGACCCCCAGCACCGCCGCGACGGTGAGCAGGGCCCACAGCGGCAGGCGCGTTGAGGCGCTCAGTCGGCGTTGACTGAGGCCCGTCTGGGCGATCAGCAACGAGGGAGGCGTGCGATCGGGCGAGTAGGTCACCGCCGACGCCGGATCCACGGTGGCCAGCGTCTGGATCAGCGCGCCCTCCATCTCGGCCATGGTCGAGAAGCGGTC
>JAHJTB010000087.1 GCA_018830135.1 Pseudomonadota bacterium
AAACCAGGGCCAGGACCCGCTCCGGATAGTTGAGGGCAACAACCTGGGCGATCATACCGCCCATCGAGGCCCCGCAGATGATGGCCTTGTCCATTCCCAGGGCGTCCATGAGGCCCACGGCGTCCGCGGCCATGTCATCGAGCGTGTAGGGCGTCTCGAAAGGTTCCCCGCGCAGGGCCGCGGCCATGATCTGGTTCACGGCGGGCGTGCCCCCTTCTTCGAACTTCTGGGACATCCCCACGTCCCGATTGTCGAAACGGACCACGTACAGGCCCCGGTCGGCCAGTTGACGGCAGAACTCGGCGTCCCAGTTGATCATCTGGGCGCCCAGTCCCATGATCAACAGGATGGGCGGGGCCGCGGGGTCGCCAAAGGCCTCGTACTCGATAAGTGTTCCATTGGCTGAAATACCGGGCATTCCTTTATTCCTTTCCGCGTTCAAGTGGTCTTTTTTTAACGGTTGAATATCCCCCGCGGCAAGCCGCGCGGAATGCGCCCGCCCCGCATGGTTCAACCGGCCTGGGGAAGCTGCTTTCGCAGTTCGGCCTTGGCGATCTTCTCCAAGGTCGACCGGGGCATGTCCTCGACCACGCGAATCTCGCGGGGGACCTTGAAGTCGGCCAGATTCTCGCGACAGGCGGCCATGATCACGGAAACGGCGTCGTCTCCGGCCGTGGGGCCGGGGATGATGAAGGCCGCGGGCACTTCGTCGAGCATTTTGTGTTTCTGGGCCACGACCGCGCACTCGCTGACCAGGCCGGTGGCCATGATGACGGCCTCGATCTCGGAGGCGGCCACGTTTTCTCCGCCCACCTTGAGCATGTCCTTGTCCCGGTCCGAGAACTTGATGTGTCCCTCGGGCATCAGGACCACCCGGTCGCCGGTCCGGAACCAGCCGTTTTCGTCAAAGCTTTCCGCCGTGGCCTCGGGATTGTTGAGGTATTCCTTGAACAGGGACACTCCCCGACGGCCCCGGATGAGCAGATGTCCCGTTTCTCCCGGGCCCACGGGCGAACCGTCGTCCCGGACAATGGCGATCTCGTACTCGGGGGCCGGACGTCCACAGGACATTTCCGGATTGTCCAGATTGAAGGGACAGACCAGACCGTGGGTGATGGTTTCGGTCATGCCCCACCAGCCGATGGTTTTGACCCGGAACTGCTTTTCGACCTCCGGCAGGGCCGCCGCCATGCCCCAGACCCGATAGGGATGGGTTTCCGGCTGGCCCACGGTCGCCAGGGCCCGGAGGCAGAAGGGCACCATCGAGGTCCAGGTGCAGCGGTATTTCAGGGAGACGTCCCAGAACCGGCTAACGGAAAACCGGGGCTGCAGGACCACGGTCCCGCCGGACCACAATGTACCCAATACCGAATAGGACTGGGCGTTGGTGTGAAACAGCGGCAGGTAGGTCAGGGTGACGTCGTCCCCGGTCAGGAAGAGATGGCCGGCGTTGACCTGGGCTCCCCACAAGGCGTTGGCGTGGGTCCAGACCACGCCCTTGGGCCGGGATGTGGTCCCCGAGGTGTACTGAATGCCCACGTCCAGAAAGGGATCGGCCTGGCGGGCGGGCAGGGCGGACGGGTCGCCGTACAGGGAGGCGAAGGCGTCGCGGCCGTTGCCGGTCGGTTCCGCGGCCGGCCGGGCGCCGGCATCGTTGTCGCTCACGGCCAGCCAGGCGATGTTCGGAGCGCACTGCGCCACCAGGTCGGCAAAAGCCGGCTGGGTGATCGCGGCCGCGGCCCCGCAGTGTTCCGCGAAATAAACCAGGTCCCGGGCTACGGACCGGGTGTTGGTGGTCACGGCCACGGCGCCCAGACGGGCGCAGGCGTACCAGGCCAGGAGAATCTCGGGACAGTTCTCCAGATGGATCAGGACCCGGTCGCCGACCTTGACTCCGCGTTCGGCCATGCCGGCCGCGATCCGGGCCACGTCCCCGGCGAACCCGGCATAGGTCCAGGTCCGAGGCTCGCCTTCAAAGGGAACCCAGATCAGGAACGGATGATCGGGCCGTTTTTCGGCCTGGTAGTCGACCAGCCAGGATACGTCCCGGCCGGCATAGGTCAGGTCCAGTTGAGAGCGAACGGAAATTTCAGATGACATGTTCAAGCCTCCTCCAGGGTCAATCGATCAAACCGGTATCATGAATAGACGGCCCGAAACCTGGCCGGAGCCGCCATGAACGGATATGCCTTCGTTCCGATCGACACAGATTAGCCGATCCCGTCGGCCACCGCAAGACGCATAAGGGGTGAACGGGTCCGAAGCTTATTCGGCCGGGCCTTGCGGCCGGGGAATGAAAATCCGCACCGTGGTCCCGACATCGAGTTCGGATTCGATCCACATCCGACCGCCATGCTTTTTGCAGACCAGGCAGGCCTTGGTCAGACCGTATCCCCCGCCCTTGGTCTCCTCGGGCGTGGTGTTCGAACCGCGAACGCCGAAACCGACCACCTTCTCGATTTCCTCCTCGGGTATGCCCCGGCCCGTATCCGACACGACCAGGTTCAGTCCCGCCTGATTCTCGATGAGATAGCTCTCGATCACCGCGCCCGGCGCCGAGTATTTGCGAGCATTGGCGGTCAGGTCCCTCAAGGTGTCCAGCAGGACCGGCGGCAGCCTGATTTCCCCGGCCGTGCCCCCTAGTATCTTGATCTTGACGAGATAGTCGTTCGGGCCCTGACGGGCCGGATCAAAGACGATGCCGTACCGCCCCCGGCTGTTTTCGGCGATGGCGTCGAGGACCTGCCGGAGCCGGGCCTCGACCTCCCCGGTCCGGACCGCCTCCCACTGGCCCGGGGCCTTCAGTCTGGCCAGCAGTTCCTCGACCCGGATGCGGATGACCCCGAAGATTCTTTTCAGGTTGGAGATCGATTCGTCGAACAGGGAGCGGTGCTCGGGGCCTGGCGGATGAAGGGCCAGGGCCCGCTCGATGTCGGCCAGAATCAAGGCTTCGTGGCCGTCCCAGTCCCGGGCCAGGGCCCCGGCCTTGTCCAGGTCCGTTATGGCCCTTAAAAACTCGTTGGCAATGGCCATTGACCCCGCAAGGGCGGATTTGTCTCCCAGGACCGTTCCCATAAACTGGAGTTCCCCCAAAATCACGGTCATGACGTTTTGGAAGCTGTGCAGCTCGATCCGCGCCAGCTGCCTTGGGTCCAGTTTCAAGTCGGCGAGGATTTCCACTTTGGGCATGTTTCCACTCCGGCCACGGCAGGGGAGCGCCCTTTCCCGGGTGATGCGGCCTCGAACGGCCTGGACCCGGGAAAGTGGCGGGGGCTGCCCCGCGCGTTTACGCCAGGACCAATGATTATTGAAATTCCAGGGACTCGGTAATAGCCCGGGCCGGATCGAGGTCGCCCATGGTATGGACGCCGATAAAAACGACTTTCCCGTCCTTGAAGGCGGCGAAGACCAGGGAGACCAGCGGGGTCTTCCCCTGGAGTTTCCATTCGATGACCGATTCCCAGGCCTCGGTGCCGTCCAGGGTTTCGGTCTTTTGATTACTGATGACCTTGACGTCCGTGCCCATGCTTTGCAGTATCCTGGCGTAGCCCGAGGCAAAGGCCTGCATCCCGCCGGCATCCTGCATCTCGATGACCGACACCTGGAAAAGGGGGACGCCGGCCGGGTTCTTTTTGCTGAGGACTTCGTCTTTTTTCAGGGGGACGTCCTGGTACCCGTCCGGGAATTCCAGTTTAAAGTCCGGCCCCTTGTGGTTGTATACCTTGGCCGAAGCCGGGCCGGGGACCAGCACGGCTCCAGCCGCGAACAGGAGGGCCAAACCTATGATCCACGCCGGATTGAGACTGACTCGCTTCATCTTGACTGCTCCTTGATGGCAAATGATTGCATTATACCGAATCGTCCTTGGATACGATGCCCCACGCCTTTTCCCCGTCCTCGATGAATTTTCACCCATCGAATCCGGGTGGTTGTTCGAACCTGCCTTTCGTAGTATAGCTTCCGGAGTTTCTCGAAATCCAGTTCTTTTCGCCCGGCTTCGGTGGTGAATTTATCGATTGTTCGGGAACCCGAATTTTGCGGTTGAAGGCTGTGGGCCGGCCGGTCATCGTCCGGGAAAAAAAGCCGGCCGGGCGGATACGCCCGGCCGGATCACGCATCTGATGCAGTCGCCCGAAGCGGTTTTGCCGTTCCAGCCTGCTCCGTGACCACGTCGGTTTCACTGGTCCTGGTCGTCATGGCAAGGCCGGGCGGCTCCCTTCTCCCGAAAGGAGCCGCCGGGCCGGATCAGTCCAGCAGGGCCTGGGCGACTTTTTCGTAATGATGGTCCGTATCGCCGCTCACGTATTCAAAGGCCTTGGCCCGGCGATAGAACAGGCCGATGTCCCCTTCCCGGGTTGTGCCGATACCGCCGTGAATCTGCACCGCCCGTTCGCTGACGAACTTGAAGTTCTCGTTGGCGCAGGCCTTGACCACCGAGGCTTCGGTGGACGCGTCGGCCCCCTCGTCGATCATGCTGGCCACCTTGTAGAGAAAGGCGTTGGCCGTGTCGTGGGCCAGGAGCATGTTGGCCATATAGTGCTGGATGGCCTGATACCCGCCGATGGGGTGGCCGTACTGCTCCCGCTCCTTGGCGTAGGCCGCGGTAATGTCGATACAGACCTTGCAGCCCCCGACCATCTCCGCCGCCTTGGCCACGGAGGCCTTGACGTTCATCTTTTCCAGAATCTCCCAGGCCCCGCCCACGGGACCGATGACGTCGCTTTCGGCCGTCTTGACGTCCTGGAATACGACCTCGCAGTTGTTGTCCTTGCCGATGGCCGGCATCTTGGTGATGGTCAGTCCGGGGTCCTTGGCGTCCACCAGGAACAGCGTCGGCCCCTGGTCTCCGGCCCGGGCGACGACCAGAAGCTTGTCGGCCACGTTGGCGTCCAGGACGAACAACTTGGTCCCGTTGAGGACCCAGGCGCCGTCCTGAAGCACGGCCTTCATCTGGATGCCGGAAGCCAGATAGCTGGCCTCCTCCTCGTACTGGGCCAAGGCCATCAGCAGCCCGCCCTCGGCAATGCCGGACAGCAACTCCGTCTTCTGATCCTCGGACCCGCCCTCGAGGATGACCAGTCCGGATTGGATGACCGTGGAAAAGAACGGGCTGGGATAGGCGGCCCGGCCGATCTCTTCCTGAATGATAACCAGGTCGGTGAACTCCCCGTCAAAGCCGCCGTAGGCTTCGGGAAACAGCCAGCCCAGCCAGCCCAGTTCGGCCATCTTGGCCCAGAGCCTGGCATCGTAGCCGGCTTCGCTCTCCTCCAGTTCCTTGACCCGGGCATAGGGGCATTCCTTGGACAGGAACTTTCGGGCCGAATCTCTCAATATATCCTGCTCGGATGTGAAATCCAGATTCATGGTTCGCCTCCTTGGTATTTAGATTCTGGGCAGACCCACGCCGACCCAGGCGATGATGTTGCGCTGAATCTCCGAAGACCCGGCCGCGATGTTGAAGCCCATGCAAAGCTGATAGGTATCGACCATGGTCCCGTTCATGGGCGCCCATTTCGAGGCCTCGAGCTGGCCGTAAAGGCCCATGATCTCGGTGGCGAAATTGCTCATGCGCTGGGCCAGTTCCGAGCCCATGACCTTGGCTTCCGAAGCGGCGGCCGCCGAAAAGAGCAGGTTGCCCTTTTCCTGCTCCCAGCCGACCCGGTAGGCCAGGGCCCGGCCGACTTCCATGTCGATAGCCAGTTTGGCGATCTTCTGCCGGACGATGGGGTTCTCGCTCAGCAGTCTGCCGTCCCGCCGCGTCGTCTTGACGTAACGGATCAATCCTTCGAGCCCGCGGCGGACTTCCGAGAAAAACCCGACCCCGGACCGTTCGAAGTTCATGGTCGCCCGGGTCAGCTTCCAGCCCTCCCCTTCCCCGCCGATGCGCTCGAACTCGGGCACCCGCACATCGGTGAAGAAGATTTCGTTGTACAGATGAGTCCCGTTCATGTACCGGATCGGCCGGACCTCGATGCCGGGCAGGCGGAGGTCCACGTTGAAGACCGACAGGCCGGCGCTGCGGCGGGAGGACGGATCGGTCCGGACCAGAAGGAAGATATGGTCGGCGCGATGGGCGCCGGTCGTCCAGATTTTCTGGCCGTTGATGACGTAGTGGTCCCCATCCTTGATGGCCGTGGTTTTCAGCGAGGCCAGGTCCGAACCCGCGTTCGGCTCGCTCCACCCCTGGCAGTACTGCCATTCGCCCGAAGCGATGGCCGGAAGAATCCGCTGCTTTTGGTCATCGTTCCCGTACAGGAGCACCGTGGGCGCAAACATGCCCAGTCCGAAAGGATCGTGCGGTCCTCCGTAGTAGGAGGAGACCTCCTCGAAAATCAACTGCTCGATAATGGTCGCGCCCCGGCCGCCGTACTCCTTGGGCCAGGCCATGATGTGGTACCCCGTCTCGGCATACTTCTTCTTGATCTCCTTGTAGAACTCCCAGCCTCCGTCCGATCCGAAGGTGGCCTCGAGAATGTTGCCCTGGTAGTCCGGGGGGGCGTCCTTCATTTCACGGGCGAAAAACTCCTCCAGTTCCTTCTTGAGAGCCTGTTGCTCCGGCGTCAGTTTAAAGTCCATACGCTTTTCCTCCTCGCTTATTGCTGCGTCCCTTCAGAAAGGTCGTTGGCTGGTCATGCCCGGGGCCATCCACACGGCCTTCGCTTTCCCAGGCGGCCGCCTATGTAAATGGGGTATTAGAGCACACCCGGAAGCGATACTTCAAGTCCGGCCTGCGATTTTTTTGATTTTCGGATCAAGACGTCAGGCAAGGACGATCGAGCCGAAGCCGACCACCGAGAATATGAACAACCGACTCATATCGCTATATTTTTTTATTGATCCCCGAACGGGATAAAGCCGGCCCGTCTCCGTTTGTCTTCCCGGCAGGCCGGGTCCGACCTATCTGGCCAGCCGCTCGATGGTCCGAACCACGTTCTTGCCCGCGCCGCGGGCCTCATCGAGGGCGGTCAGTCCCGGAGACCCGCCGGGTCCCTCCCGGACTTCGCCCTTTTCCCGGCCGTAACCGATGGCCCCGCCGGCCACATGCATGCCATGGACCGCGAACCATGTATACAACAGGCTCAGGACCTGGCCGGCCCCGACCCGCCGGGCGACGACGACGGCGGCCGCCGCCTTGCCGCGCAATCGGCCGGTCATCATCAGGGCGAAGCTGCGGTCGATGACGGCCTTGGCCTGGGCGGTCACGTTGATGAAATAGACCGGTGTGCCGAAGAGAATCCCGTCGGCCTCGACCAGTTTGGAATAAATGGCCTGCATGT
Organism: Pseudomonadota bacterium; assembly: GCA_018830135.1. Lineage (GTDB taxonomy): Bacteria > Desulfobacterota > Desulfarculia > Adiutricales > JAGVGV01 > JAHJTB01. The sequence goes on from JAHJTB010000087.1 coordinate 7,278, forward strand.
CGTCGTCAACGGCGCAAACACCCTCGGCCATGCAGGCCTCGCAAGCCTGACAGGGGGTGATGTTTTTGCCGGCCAGCAAGACCAGTTCGGTTTCCGCCCCCCGGCGGGCCGCTTCATCGAGAGCCTCCCGGACCATGATCTCGGTGTTGCCGCCCTCTCGCGGACTACAGACCAGCCCTAGAATCTTCATCGGTCAGTGCCTCCTGGTTCGGTGTTCGTTCGTCCCCGACCCGTCGGAAAAATCCGGGCGCGGTTCGGCCCGGCCGCTTCATCCCCCGGCCCGGGCGGTTTCCAATGATTTGAGGCGTTCGGCCGCCCGTTTGTCCTTCGGCTTGATTTCCAGATATTTCTTCATGTCGGCCGCGGCCTCGGGAAGTCGCCCCAGTTTCTCGAGCACCGCGCTCCGGTTCCAGTAGAGCGGTGCGTGTTTGGGCCGAAATTTAATGGCCCGGTCATAGTCTTCCAGCGCGGCCGTGTAATCGCCCCGCTTCTGATAATCCCAGGCCCGCTGCATATAGGCCAGGGCGTATTCAGGGTCCAGATCGATGGCCCGGGTGAAGTCGGCGATGGCCTGATCCGGCTCGCCCTTTTGCCGCCAGGCGTAACCTCGGTTGACATAGGCCATGGGGTAGTCCGGCCTGAGTTCAACGGCCTTGGTATAGTCCGCGATGGCCAGATCGAGTTCGCCCTTGATCCGGTAAACGTATCCCCGCCCTCGATAAATCCGGGCGTCGTCCGGGGCCAGCTCGACGGCCCGGCTGAAGTCGGCCAGGGCCTCGTCGTTCTTTTTCAGCTTCAGCCAGGTATTGGCCCGGTCGCGGTAGGCCTTTGCGTCATCCGGGGCCAGTTCGACGACCTTGGAATAGTCGGCCAGGGCCTTATCATACTTATTCAGGTTTCGCCAGGCATTGGCCCGGTCGCGGTAGGCCAGGGACAGTTCTTCACCCTCGATCCGGCCGGAATCGATCCGTTCGGTCGTCCGCTCGATCACCTCCCGTGGCGTACGGGGTTTGAATTTGGCCTCGGGCCGGCCGGTATTTTTTTCCTCGATCCGTTCCAATAGAGAGGTGACATGATCCTCGATCTTGCGGCCCGCTTCCCTGAAGGTGGTCTCCAGCGATTCGACGCCGCCCTTGCCGATCAGTTCAGAGTAGCCCAGAAGGCCCAGCCCGGCCAGGAGGATAACGATTCCGATGGCCCAGGCCCCGATCCGGCTCGATCTGGCGAAGACGTACCCGCAGAGGTTGCAGTAGGTGGCCGAGTCGCCGATCCGCTGACTACACTTGGGACAGATCATGATCCTGCCTTTCCGTCAGGGGGAGGAGGCCGGCCGTTCCGTTGATGAAACAATGCTCAAGCCGTCTATTCTGAGACCGGTCAGGTCCTTGGCCTCCCGCAGGATTTCCTTGGGTGCTTCCAGAATCATGCTGATGTCGCAGACCACGACCTTGTCGCTGCCCACGCCCGATGCCATCACCGTCCGTCCGTCGGGTGAAAAAACGACCCGTTCGAGATGATGCTGGGGCAGTGGGGATTTGAGCACGGCCCGGACGGCCCCGGAGAAAACGTCCCAGAGAATGATGCCCCGAGGCACGACCGCGCCGGCCAGGATTCGGCCGTTGGGTGAAAAGACCGGCCCTCTGGGCATCCAGGCCGAAGCCGGCTGCAAGGGGATGTTCAGGGCCTCTTCAGCGCGGAGGTTCCAGAGGCGGACCACCTTGTCGGCATAGTCCGCGGCCAGTCGGAGGCCGTCCGGAGCGAAGGTCAGCGAGACGACCTCCTTGCCCACCGGACCCAGTTGGGCGGTCTGCTGGCGGGAGGCCGGGTCCCAGATTTGAATCAGTCCGTTCTGGCCTCCCAGGGCCGCCTTGGTCCCGTCCCGGGACAGGGCCATGGCCGTGACGCGGCCTCCGGGAGAGGCAAGCTCCCCCTTCCTGCTCCCGTCCAGTCCCCAAAGCACGACGGACTGGTCACGATGTTCGGCCAGGGTCCGCGGGTCGAGGAAGGCGAAACGATCGATGGATTCCTTGAACGCCTGGCGGGCCTGGCCCGTTTTCAGGTCCCAGACCAGGACCTGGCCGTCGGCGGCCCGTGAGACCAGCGTCTTTTCATCCGGAGAGAAAGCCGCCCAGGTCACCTTGCCCAGGTGGCCGGACAAGATGGTCTTTTTACGCCGCCCGGGCAGGTCCCAGATGACGAGGCTGCCGTCCTCCAAAGCCGAGGCCAGCAGGCTGCCGTCCCGGGACAGGGCGACCACTCCGCGAAACCACGCCGGGTCGTCCACCACGCTCATGCCGCCCGGGGGGATGGCGGCCCACAGCCGAACCGTTTCGTCAAGGCTGCCCGAGGCCAAGACCGAACCGTCCCGGCTGAAAGCCACGGAAAGCACGACATTTTCATGCCCCCTCAGCTCGGCCGCCCGATCCCGGGCCGCCACGTCCCAAACCACGATCGACTCGTCGGTCCCGGCAACGATCTTGGCGCCGTCCGGTGAAAACACGGCCCCGGAAAAATGATACTTGCCCTGCCCCAGGTCGGCCAGTTGGGCTCGCGATTCGACGTCCCACAATACGATCCGGTCGCTGAAGGCCCCGGCCAGCACGGCCGAGTCCGGAGAAAAGCTCAGCGTCTCGATCGAACTGTCGGGAGCGGGCAGAACCGCCTCCTCCTTGGCCGTTTGAAGACTGTAAAGAATGACCCGGTTCATGTACACCCCGGCGGCCAGACGCCGTCCGTCCGGGGAAAAGGACAGTGTGGTCACGCTGTCTTCCAGGCGGCCCAACAGGCCCAGTTCGGACCGGTCGGCCATGTTCCAAAGCCGGATTTCCGGACCGGCGGCCGAGGCCATGAGCTTGCCGTTGGGAGAAAAGGCCACGCAGGTCACCGGGTTTTCATGTCCCTGAAGCGAATCCACGACCTTGAGGGTCCTGACGTCCCAGAGCTTGATGGTCTGGCCTTCCCCGCCGCAGGCCAGCATGGCGCCGTCCGGAGTGAAGGTCGCCCGGGGCTGGCTCCGGTCGGAAGCCTCGAACACGCCCAGGGACCGGCCGGTTTTGAGGTCCCAGAGCATTTTCGGGCCGCCGGCGTCCGAAGCCGTGACCACCAGTCGGCCGTCCGGGGAAATGGCCACCCGTTCCCCGCCCTTGGGTGTATGGAGGGTCATCAACTCCCTGAAGACGCTCTTGCGCCGGGCCAGGACCAGGTCGGAAAAGGCGTCGGATCGAATGGCGGCCTTCCGGTCCCGCTCGATGGCCGCCGCCGCGGCGACATAGGCCCGCAGGTCTTCCCCTTCCTTCAGGAAGACCTTGCTCTTCTCGGCCCAGGCCAGGGCCAGGTTGTAATTGGACCGTTCCAGGTTCTTTTCGGCCCGCTGCCACAGGACGAACCCGGTCGACCCGCCCAGAATGATCAGAAACAGGAAGATCAGGCCGGCCGTGACCGCGGTCCGGTGACGGCCGACCCATTTCATCAGGGCCGCGGTGATGGAATAGTGGTAGGCCGAAACCCGCATCCCCGTCTGGAAGTTGCGTACGTCTTCGGCCAGCGTCTTGGCGCTCTCGTAACGCGACGCCTTGTCCTTCCGCATGCACTTGAAGGCGATGGCAGCCAGTTCGTCCGGGATTTCCTGCCCCTGGCCTCGGCCGACGAACCGCTCTTCCGTGTAAGCGTAACTCCCCCGCCGAAGCCCGAAAAAAAAGGCGATCACGGCCAAGGCGACCAGGGTCGAGGTCTGCAGGAGGAAAAACCAGCGCCGCTCGTCGACCAGTTCGGCCAGGGCCTGGGGGAGCATGATACGGGTCAGGGGATACCAGGACTGCCCGGCCAGAATCTCGGCCGGGATCAGAATGCCCCACAGGCCCAGATTGACCAGCAGTCCCAGCAGGAAAACGAAAGCGGAGCCGACCGTATTTCGCCAGGAGCCCTTTTTTTCCCGGGTCGCGCCCTTGTAGGAAATCTTGATCTGGGGCTTCTGGACCCGAGATGCGCGCCACTTTCTCCACCACAAGAACCCGGCCGCCACGACCACGGCCCCGGATACGCCCAGCCTGATCAGCGCGCCTTCCGGCCAGGGCCCGAGCGCCATGCGCAGGTTGAACAGGGCCACGAACAGCACGGCCAGCGGGGCCAGATGCAGAAGCAGCTTGTCCCACCAGGACCTGACGGAAAGCGAGGCCGCGATCATCAGGCCGAACAGAACGACCAGAAGCGACGCCAGGCTGGCCGGCTCCGGGCGGGCGGCCAGGAAATCGGGCCACAGCGTGGAGTAGGCGAACAGAGGCACGGCGACCAGGAAAGGCAGTGTCGCGTAGTGATAGACGGCCTGTTCGATGCCCCTGATCAGATGCCAGAGCCGTGCTCCGACTCCGGCCTGGACCCCGGTCTTGAAACGCCGATCGTTTCTCCGGACCAGAAACAGGCAGCCGATCAGCAGCAGAAGGCCGAAAACGGGAAAGAACAGGCTGGCGCCGGCCTGACGGAAAGGCAGGGAGACGTAGCCCAGGCCGAGCAAGGCCATGTAAATGACGGCCTGAAACAGAAGGGTCACCCGGTTGGGCCGGGAGTTGGGCGCCAGCTCGTCTTCGGCCCGGATGGGTTCGGGCGAGCCTAATAGCACCTTGCCCAGGATTTCAATGGCATTGGTGCCGGTGAAAGGCGGCCGGCCCTTGAGAATTTCGTAAAGAATCGCCCCCAGGGCCCAGATGTCGGTCTTTTCGTCCACGTCGCCGATCCGGCCGTCGGCCTGTTCCGGACTCATGTACGAGGGCGTGCCCATGCTCTGGCCGGCCACGGTCTCTGTCCCGCCGGCCGATTTGAGCAGTTCCAGGTTCTTGGCCATGTCTCCGGCGCCGGTGTCTTCCACGCCCTTGATCTTGACCAGCCCCCAGTCCAGAAGCACGGTCTCGCCGAACTCGCCGACCATGACATTCTGCGGCTTGAGGTCCCGGTGAATAACGCCCTTGCTGTGGGAATAGGCGATGGTCTGGCACAGGTCCAGGAAGTTGGGCAGGAGCTTCAGTTTCTCTTCAAGGGCCTTGCCGCTGATGGCCTTGGCCATGGTCTGGCCCCGAACCAGGCGCATGGTGTAGAACAGGGTCCCGTCCGGTCTGCGACCCAGCTCGTATACGGGTACGATGCCGGGATGCTCCAGCGCGCCGGTAACCCGGGCTTCCCGGAGAAACCGGGCCGCGGCCTGGGTGTATTGACTGGAAGACGCCCCGCCGCTTTTGGACGAGCGGTCCTCCGCATCAGCCGCCCCGGCCAGCAACTCCTTGATGGCCACCTCGCGTCCGAACTGGTTGTCCACGGCCAGAAGCACGCGGCCCATGCCGCCCCGTCCGTATTCCCCCTTGACCGTGTAACGATCCGTGTCCGAGGCGGCCAAGCCGGTATCGAGACCGAAACCGTCCAGGTCGGCAACCACCTGGTCGGCCGCGGCGGGCAGGGTCGCGTCAGCGTCCGCCGGCCCCGGGACCTGAACGATGGTGGCCTGCTCTTCGGGCTCCTCAACCGGAGGCTGGACGATGGCGGCCTGCTCTTCAGGCGGCGCAAGGGGTTCAATGGCCGCCGCCTCGAACGGAATTTCCAGTTCGAGCGATTCCCCTTCCCCGGCCTGATTTATCTCGGGCGGAGGCACGGCGGCCACGGGACGAACCGGCTCCGGCTCAACAGTCACCTCGGGCTCCGGGGCGGCCGCCGGGACCGCGTCTTCGCCCAGGTCGCTCAGGGCCTCGATCCCCATGGGCTCGGGCGGGCTTCTGAGGGACGGGTCCGAGTCCTCCTCATCCTCCTTGGGCATCAGCCGGGGGCCGAAACTATCGGCCACGGCCGGATCGCTGTCCAGTTGGACCAGGTCGTCGAGGTCCATCTCCTGGAGCGCGTCCTCCGCTGAAGGCGGGGCCTTGGGTTTGGCGGTCGCCCCGGCCAGCATGGCCCCGAAAGTCTTGTCCAGGGCTTTGTGGCCGCCCAAGGCCTGGATGGCCAGGCTGGCATTGCCGTCGTGCATGTCCAGCCTCCGTTTGATCAGCCCCGCCAACATTTTTTTGTCCGTGGCCTTGATCATGCCCAGGTCGACCAAGACCTCGCCCAGATCCTTTTCCGAATCGTGGGTCCAGACGGAAGCCGCCTTTTCCAATTGCTGGGGCGTGATCAGCTTGATCCGGACGGCCAGAACGCCATAAAGGAAATTACGTTCCCGGTCCATGTGTATCCATCCCTATGGGGGTTTTTCGGGTAAAATCCATGTTTCCGCGTCGGCTGAAGACACCCCTCCGCGTCAGTCCGGCCGGCTCGAAGCCGGAATCCCCGGCCCGGGCCAGACGGCGGGCGCCATTATATTCCATCCGGCTCCCAAGGGCCACCGCCCCTGGCAAACGCCATGCGTCTCTAACATCGGGATGATGTAAAGCGATTATGCCACATAAACGCCGATTGTAAAAGACCCGGCTTGGAAGAGACGTCTCCAGGCCGGGTCATCGGCAAACGAATCGGAAAAATTTGAATTGAACCCGAATCTTGCGGTTGGGTTGGTAGCGAGGCGTCGAAATGCATAGCGAAACGCGAAGTTGGACCGGTTTTTGGCCGCGGGCGTATCACTGGATACGTCCAGGCCGGGAACCGGGAAACGAGCGTTGCGGCAAGCAGTTGAAGATTCCCGCGGCCTTGCCGCGAAAATCTTCGACATGTTAGGGGAAAAACCATTGTTTGGTTGGCGGGCGTATTCCTCGCGGCAGGCCGCGAGGAATACGCCCGCCCTGCATGTTCAGGGATTCGGGACGGCGGTCATCAGCCCCCTGATCTTTTCCAGACGGCCGAGCAGGCCGTCCCCTTCCCCCCGCCCCGGCCGGAGCGGCAGTCTGGCCATGATGCCCAAACCTTCCGCGGCTTCATGAAAATCGTCGTCGGACAGGCTGCTGGCCACGGCCGCGTCGATCATGGGGTTGACCGTCACCAGGCGGCCGATCAGTTCGAGCCCCGTCATATCCGGCAGTCTTTCATCCGTCACCAGAAGATCGACGCCTCCCCCGGCCGCCCGGTCCAAGGCATCCCGTCCGGTTTCGGCCCAGGTCAGAACCACGTCCGGCCGGGCCTCGATGCCTTCCGCCAGTTGAGCGAAGTTGGTCCGGTCCCCGGCGACCATAAGCAGTCTCCACATAAATCGCCACCTCAGGATGAAAAGATCAGATTCGTGCCCGACATGTTCATGATGAATCGGTCCGGCATCTCTTTTTCCATGTGCATGACCGCCTTCCGGCCCGTGCAATGCGTGGGAATCACGTAGGTCGGGCCGATCTCCTTGAGGGCCTCGGTGGTCGGGCCGATAATCGGCTCGAAAGCCGGACCGGTCAGGTGAAATCCGCCCATGACCGCAAAAACCGGCTCCACGCCCGTCACTTCCCGGGCGTAACGGACCGTGTTGACGATTCCGGAATGGGCGCAGCCGGACAAGACCACCAGACCCCGGCCCTTGACGTGGAGCACCAGGGCCGTGTCGTCCTCGATGGGGTCCCACTTCTCGGCGCCGCCCTCCTCGAAATAGGCGTTGGGCATGCCTTTTTCAAACTCCGTCTTCCGGGGAATCTCGCCCAGAAAAAGCACGGCCCCGTCCAGCATGGTCATGGGCTCCCGGGTCTCGACCGGATGCACGCCGGTCTCCTGGACCTGCTCCCGGGTAAAGGGCGGGAAATACAGTTTGAACTCTTCGGTGATCTTGACGAAGCGGGGGACCTTGAAGACCGACGGGTGCACGATCAGGTCGATCCCCGGCCGGCCGATCATCCGCGTCAGCCCGGCCAGGCCGCCCACATGATCGAAATGTCCATGCGACAGGGCCATGGCCCCGATACCGGTCATGTCCAGACCCAAGGCATCGGCGTTGAAGGCGGCCCCGTGTTCGGAGTAGCCGAAGTCGAAAAGCACCTGGCCCCGATCCTCACCGGCAACCGCCGTGATCACGGCCGAAAAACCGTGTTCGGCCAGGATGCTGTTTTTGATCTCCCGGCCCTTGATCGGCAGCGCCCGCTGAACCATGGCGTTGCTGTCGCCCGAGGCCAAATCGACATAGTTGTCCTGCAAGGTCAGGATATCGACCCGGTCCACTTCCCTGAGTTCGACGCCCATCCGCGACCTCCTTTCCGTCTCCTTATTAATAAGTTAAATTAGTTTTTCGAGACGCGGCTTGTCAACCCTAAAACCCCGGGCGACGGCCGGAAAATCAAATGGTGAAGCTCCCCGCGGCAAGCTCCGGGGAATCTTCGACATGTTAAGAAGAAAAACCGATATTAGCCCGCCCCGCATGTTCAACGAAAGCGGACTTCCCGGGCCTTGACCTCCCCGCCGCAGGAGTTGCAGGTCAGCATCGGCCGGAACTCGTGCCGGCATCTTTTATGGCGCAGCAGCAATGGCGGGGTGTCCTCTTCCGTCAGCCAGCGGTCGCCCCAGTTCATCAAGGTCAGGGCCACGGGGTAGAGGTCCAGCCCTTTTTCCGTCAGCCGGTATTCGAAACGCTCGGGACGCTGCTGGTACCGGCTGCGGTAGAAGATGTCGTGGGCCACCAGCCGCTGCAGGCGATCGGTCAAAATGTTGCGGGCAATGTCGAGGTGATTCTGGAACTGCTCGAACCGACGAACGCCGAAGAAGGCCTCCCGAATGATGAGGAAGGTCCAGCGATCACCGACCAGTTCCACGGTCCGGGCCACGGAACAGGTTCGCTGCTCCTGCGGGTCCCCTTCATACAACCGCCTTCTGGACTTGATCAGGTTCTTGGCCTTTTGCCAATGATTGTCCTCACCCTTGGCGTAGGTCACCTCACGGGCCTTGATTTCGAGTCCGCATTCGGAGCAGGTTATCCTCGGCGACAGGGAGTGCTCGCAAGGGATGTGTCGGAGAACGAGGGGCGGCCCGTCCAGATCGGCCAGCCAGCGGTCGCCCCAAACCATCAAGGCCAGAATGGTCGGATAGAGGTCCAGTCCCTTTTCGGTGAAATGGTATTCGAAGCGCCGGGGTCGATCGAGGTATTGGACCCGTTCGAAGATGCCGTTGAGGACGAGGTGTTTCAGGCGGCATGTCAGGATGTTGCGGGCGATCTTCAGGTTCTGCTGGAACTCCTCGAAGCGCCTGACTCGAAAATAGGCCTCCCGCAACACGAGAATGGTCCAGCGGTCTCCGACCAGGTCCATGGTCCTGGCGATGGAGCAGCGACTGTTGCCTATGTACTCTCTCTCTTGAGCGACACGCGCGACGGATTCATTCATCATATTGAAGATAATTGTCTATCGTCCTTTCCGTTTCGGCCGGAAAAACGCAAGGATCGTCCCAACTGACGATCCTCGACGAACGAGTCCCCGCCTGGCCCCGATTCCCGGCGCCTTTTGGCCCTGTATGCAAACTCCGGTTCGCTTTTCAAACAGGTTCGTAACCGGTTCGTCCGGCCTTTATATCCATTATAGGGTAAAATCAGGATATAATCAAATATACTCTCCCGGCCGGGGTAGCCAATTCAATGAATCGGGGCACATCATTTTTCAGCCGCCCGCGGGGCCTTTGGCCGAAGGACGACTCCGGCGCCGAGTCCCTTACTATATGGAAAAGGCGGCATCCGGAGTCCTGAGGCCAAAGGCCGCGGCCGGGCTGTCCTACGTTGCCGCCAACCACTGAACAGTTACCGGCCGGGTTTCAGCGCACCAGTCCGGGCAGATAAGTGACCAGTGACGGGAAAAGCATCAAGAGGATGATGCAGACGATGTAGGCGGGGAGAAAATAGGCGGTGCCCTTGAAGACCTCTTTGATGGGCACGTCCCGGGCCATACCGGCCACGACGTAGGTCGTGGCCCCGACGGGGGGCGTAACCGCGCCCAGCGTGGTAATGACGGTAATGGTCACGGCGAACCAGAGGGGATCGTAGCCGATCTTGACGGCCACCGGGAAAAAGATGGGGATGGTGATCAGGAGCAGGGCCAGGGCGTCCATAACCGCCCCGCCCACGATGAAGATGGCGAAGATGATGGCGACGATCACGACGCTGGGCACGGGCAGTCCCACGACCCAGGTGGCGATGTCGAAGGGAATGCGGGTCACGGCCAGAAAGCGGCCGAAGATCATGGCCCCGGCCACGATGACGTAGACCATGCAGGAAACGCGAAGCGTGTCCAGGACCGAGGCCGAGAATCCCTTCCAGGTCAGCCGCCCCTGAACCAGTCCGATCACGATGGCGAAAAAAGACCCGGCCGCGCCGGCTTCGGTCGGAGTGAAAAACCCGAAAAACAGTCCCAGCATGACCAGCAGAAACAGGACGATCATTTCCGAAGCTCCGCCCAGGGAGAGCAGACGCGTCTTCCAGCTGCTCCTCGGCCCGACCGGGCCCCAGTCCGGGTGGAGCAGACAGATCAGGTAGACCGAAAACATCAGCAGGGCGGCCAGCACGATACCCGCGCCGATTCCCCCGTAGAAAAGCCGGGCAATGGACTGCTCCGTGGACAGCCCGATCACGATCAGAACCACGCTGGGCGGGATGACCACACCCAGGGTCGAACCGCAGGCGATGGCCCCGGTACTGAGTCTGGGGTCGTATTTGAAACGTTTCATCTCCGGCAGGGCCACCGTGGTCATGGTCGCCGCAGTGGCCGCGTTCGATCCGCAGATGGCGGAAAACGCGGCGCAGGCCATGACCGTGGCCATGGCGACCCCGCCGCGGATGTGGCCGATCCACTTGTAGGCCGCCCGGTAGAGCTTTTCGTTGACCCCGGAATAAAAGGCGATCTGGCCCATGAAAATGAACAGGGGGATGACGGTCAGACCGTAGTTGGAAAAGGTGCTCCAGAGAACGGAGCTGAGCATGTTCAGCCCGGCCTTGAATGACACCACGTAACAGAAGCCCGCAAAGCCCACGATGCCCATGGCGAATCCCACGGACATGCCCAGAAGAAACAGGACCAGCAAGAGGACGACGATCCCCAGTATGCCGACCAGCGCCAGGTCCACCGTCAGTCCTCCTTGCCGCCCGCGGCCAGAAAGCCCACCACGTCCGCCAGAAAGACCAGGCCCAGCAGAGCGAGCCCCAGGGCCGCGCCGTAAGTGAATGGGTGGTATATGATCCGGAGCGTCTCGGTCACCTCTCCGGTCACCTGCAGGGTCCAGGACTTCACGGCCATCTGCCAGGCGCACAAGATCGCAAAGGCCAGGCTCAGCAGGCCGTTGACCAGGCTGAGCCCCCGCCTGGTTTTGGGCGAAAAGGTGTCGATAAGCACGTCTACGGCGATGTGCCCCTTTTTGATCTGTGTGTAGCCCAGGGCGAAGGCCGTAACGACCGCCCCGAGGAACCCCATCAACTCGAAGGTCCCGGATATCGGCCGCCAGATCAGGCGAAGCCCGATGTTGGCGCAGGTCAGGGCGACCATGCCCACCAGGCAGAGGCCGCCCAGGTAGAGCAGGTACTCGTTAATCCGGTGACTGAAGCGTTCGAACCCCGTCATGTCTCACCATCCGTGCCGGAGACCCGGGCCGGTTCCCCGGCCCGGGTCTCCATCGATCCACCGGGAAGGTTACTTGGCGTATTTGGCCATGGAGGCCTTGATGTCCTCGACGATGGCCTCGGCCGGGATGCCCTTGCCCTTGGCATCCTCGATCCATTTGTCCGTAATGAACTGAAGCTTCTTGTCCCAGGCCGCCTTTTCCTGGGCCGACAGCTCGATGAACTCGACCTTCTGGTCCTTTTTGGACCATTCGACCGATTCCTGAACATGCCCGTCCATGTACTCGCCGGTCCATCCGGCCTGCTCCGGCCCCAGGGCCTCCAGGACTTTTTGCACGTCCGGGGACAGGGCCTTCCACTTGTCCATGTTCATGACCACGGCAAAGGGATAGATGACCGTGTCGGTCATGGTGACGTACTTGCACAGTTCGGCGAATTTGAAGTCCTTCATGACCTCGAGGGAAGAGAACAGGCCCTTGACCGTGCCTTTCTGCAAGGCCTCCGGCGTGGCCGACATGGGCATGCCCACGGCATTGGCTCCCCAGGCCTTGAGGATGACGGCCGCGCCGCCCGAAGCCCTCAGCGCCAGGCCCTCGATGTCCTTGGCGTTACGAACCGGGACCCGGGACATGATGTTCGAGGGTGCGGAGACGAACATGGTCAGGACCTTGACCTTGGCGAAGGACTCGGGCTTGTACTTGTTGAACAGGTCCCACAGAACCTTGCTGCCGACCAGGGCGTTGGGAATGCCCAGGGGCAGGCTGGTGGCGTTGGTGATGATGAAGCGGCCGGGCTGATAGGCCATGCACAGGCAGCCGATGTCGGCCGTGCCGGCTATCACGCCGTCCATCATGTCCTTGGCCCCGAGCAGCGTCCCGCCGGGAAAGGTCTGGACCGCCACCGCGCCGTTGGTCCGCTTTTCCACCTCTGTCTTCCAACGTTCCATCTGAACGCAGGGGAAGGTGGGCGCCGGCGGGAAGTTCGCGTAGGTCAGTTTCATCGGCTCGGCGGACGCGCCGGCCGGGACGAGAGCCTGGGCGACCAGGACGGCCATCAGGACCGCCAGGACCGCCATACCGGTTTTTTGCCTCATTTCGTTTTCCTCCTTTGGCAATTCGATCGTGCGCTGATATTCACCAGCCGGGTCGGGCGTCTTTCGTCCGGTCCGGCCTGAACGACTGTCTCCGTGCCGGCTAATCCCGCCGGTCGAAAACCCGCTGGCTCTTGCGTTCGCTGCGCGGAAGGCCCGCGTAATCCATCACCTCGATCTCGGTGCTGATCATCAGTTCCTTCTTGAAACGGCGGGCGATGGTCCTGGCCAGGTCCCCGTCCCGGCCCACGTCGCCGCCCTCGTCCCGCTCGACCCGGAGGACCATGTAGTCCCGGCCGTCGTCCCGCCTTTCCAGGAGTACCTGGTACTCCGAACCGATCCCCTCGACCCCGGACAGAATTTCATCCATGTGCCCGGGGTAGATGTTGACCGCCCGGAAGATGATCATATCGTCCGAACGGCCGAGAATCTTGTCATGACGCGGCATGATGGCCCCACAGGCGCAGGGGCCGGGTATGATGCGGCAGAGGTCCCGGGTCCGATAACGGATCAGGGGCGCCCCTTCCTTTTTCAAGGTCGTGACCACCATCTCCCCGGTCTGGCCGTCCGGGACCGGTTCCAGGGAGACCGGATCGATGATCTCGAGGATGTAATAGTCGGCCCAATAATGAATGCCGGCATGGTAAACGCAGTCCAATCCGGTTCCCGGCCCGTAAAGCTCGGTCAGCCCCGGGATGTCGAACATGTGCTCCAGCCCCAGCAGGTCCTGAATCCGGGCTCGCATGGCCTCCGAAGACCGTTCCGAACCGAAGATCATCTTCTTGAGCCGGATACGGTCCTTCAGGCCCCGCCGGCGCACTTCCTCGGCCAGAAGCAGGCCCATGGAGGCCGTGCAGCAGATGACCGTGGCCTGGAGGTCCGCCAGAAGCTGGCATTGCATTTCCAGGTTGCCCGGCCCCGAGGGTATGGCCATGGCCCCGTACCGTTCGCAGCCGAGCTGAAAGCCCACCCCGGCCGTCCACAGACCATAGCCCACGCAGATCTGGACCCGGTCTTCAGGCGTCAGTTCCGCGGTTTCATAACAGCGGGCGAAAAAATGGGCCCAGTCGTCGATGTCCTTCTGGGTGTAACCTAAAATCTTGCGTTTGCCCGTGGTGCCGGTCGAGGCATGAATGCGGACGATCCGGTCGAAAGGAACGGAAAGGAGGGGGAAGGGGTATTCGGCCCGAAGGTCGTCCGCCGCGGTAAAAGGCAGACGGGTCAAATCGTCCAGGCTGCGAATATCCCCGGGGTCGATCCCGGCCTCGTCGAGGCGGCGGCGGTAGAAGGGGCTGCCTTGGTACGCGTGAGCCACCGTCCATTTCAGTCCTTCGAGTTGAAGTCCGGCCAGGTCTTCGGCCGTTTCGACCTGGGGAGCGAATCGTTTGTCCATAATCGGTCCTTCCGGTTTTTTCATGTCGCATAAATGAAAAAGCCGCGGTGGTCGGCCCGCCGCGGCTTCAGAGCAAACTATAAAAACATCCTCTCAAGCTGCGGACGGACCTCCTTCACGGCGCCACCACCACCAGTTCCGCGTAACTTGAAAGATGTCACTTATCATCATAACCCCTTTTTCTCGCGTTTTTATACACCGGCGGGCCGGTCAGGTCAATTTTTTTCCGCTCATTTCTGCAACCCTTCAGTGAATCGGGGCCAAAAGTATTCCCGCCGCCCGCGCGGCCTTTGGTCGAAAGACGACTCTGCCGCCGAGTCCCTCACTATACATATGGAAAAGGCGGCAGCCGGAGTCCTGAGGCCAAAGGAGGCGACAGGGGGGGGCTACTAGGCCGCCAACCAGCGAAGAGTTACTCATTTTTATCGGATTCCACGTACCGGCCCCGGCCCCACGCTCGGAGGCCCCGGCTGGCGATCCGAAACCGAAGCGGCTATCTTTAAACAAGGTTGCCCCGTACGGAGGTGCAGGATCATGAGGGACTGGAACGAGTTGAAAAATGACCGGGAGGTCCTCAGACGCATCGACTGGGACCTGACCCCCCAGGAGGCGTACGAAGCCTACCAGCTCAAATCGATCAACGCCTGGAAGTACCGGTCCCTGCCGGAAACCCTTTATTTCTGCATCTTTGTCTGGCAAGGCCACTCCCGGCTCATGCTGATCAAGCGCAGTCTCAAGCAAAGCGAGGAAATCACCGAAGTCCCCGCCCCCGCGGACCTGATGGCCGCGGCCCTGGCCCGACAGGGCGGCGACGACCCGCCTCACGGCCAGTACGCCATCGACGAACCGATCCGGGACTGGCTGCAAGGGGAGATGGGGCTTTAATCCGCCACGATCGATGCCCCTGGACATATTGGATTCCAGCCGCCTGCGCCCTCAATCCGCCGCCCGCAGTAGCAGTGTGGCCCAGCGTTCGTCCCGGACACGGTCCACGACCCGGTATCCCGTTCCGGTCAGACGCGGTTCCAGGGTCTGGGCCTGTTCGTGGAACAGGCCGGAAAGGACCA
>JAHJTB010000088.1 GCA_018830135.1 Pseudomonadota bacterium
CATAACTACTTCGACCACCGCGACGCACGCCGGGATTTCAACTGCATCGTTCCCATCCAACGGCTTCAAGACCTGGAAAACGAAGGCTTTATCGGAGGCTTTGCCCCCACGACCGTGACCCTGGGCATGGGCCGGATGTACAAGCGCTCGGCCCTCATGGAAGAGACCGTGCCCCGAATCGTCGAAATCCTCCAGGCCCAGGACACGGACGCCGTTCTGCTTGTCGCGGCCTGACCGCTGGATCATCAGTCCGTGGGACTGATCGCTCGCACCATCGAAGCTTCCGGGATTCCAACGGTCTATTTGGGCTCCTGCCGGGACATGATGGCCCTGGTCCGGGCTCCCCGTTCCGTCTTCCTCGACTTCCCCCTCGGCCGCCAGTGCGGCAGGCCCGGCCAGGCGGACCTCCAAAAACGCATCCTCAAAGATGCCCTGGCCGTCCTGGCCACGGCCAAAGTGCCCGGTGAAATGGTCCGACTGGATTACGAGTGGGACGAACACTTCGATTGGGATACCTACCAGGCCGACATGAAAGCCATGCTGGAAGCGGAACAGGCCGAAATGCAGGAGTGGAAACCCAAGGATTAATCCGTTTTCTTCGGTCCCTTTACCGGTTTGAATGGTAGAGGGACCGACCTTCAGCCCGGGCCTTCCGTCCTTCCCCCGGGTCGAAAGTGATCTTTTCATGCCGGACCGGATCATAGACGCCCTGTGCTATCTTCCGACCGAAGAGGTCCTGCTCGACCTCATGCTTTCGACCCCTCCGCAGATGGCGGGTTACGCCAACGTGTTCGGCGGCGGCTCCATGGGCCTCCTCGGCCTCGAGGGCATGAATCCGGACCGGATGCGGGCGGACATGAGCGGGGCCGAGATCAAACGCTTGCTGGCCCCCCGCCTCCGGCCCCTGGCCTTGTCCCTGGATGATTTCGCGGATCGGCTCGAAGCCATGGGCGTGGAACGGGCGGTCATCTTCAACATGGACGAGGAGACACCCGGCCGGGTCAAGGGGCTACCCAACGACTACTATGCCGAGGCGGTGGCCCGGTATCCGGACCGCTTCATCGGCATGGCCGGCGTGGACCCGCTCAAAGGCATGGACGCGGTCCGGGAGATTCGGCGATGCCATGACCTGGGACTGCGCGGCGTGTCCGTGCGGCCGTTCATGTTCGGCCTGCCGCCCCACCACCGCAAGATGTACCCCATCTACGCGGCCTGCGTGGAACTGGACATTCCGGTCTGGATGCACCTCTCGGTCAACTACTCGACCCTGACCATGGAGGTCGAGCGTCCCGCCCATCTGGACATCGTCTGCCAGGACTTCCCCGAACTGAAAGTCATCGCCGGCCATGGCGGCTGGCCCTGGATCAACGAGATGGTGGCCGTGGCCTGGCGCAATCCCAATGTCTACTTCGACATCTCCGGTTATCTGCCCCGCTACCTTGCCCGGCCCGGGTCCGGTTGGGAGCCGCTCCTTCACTTCGGCAACACCGTGCTCCGGGACCGCGTCCTGTTCGGTTCGGTCTGGCTGCTGATGGGGCAGTCCATCCGGCAGTTGGCCGACGAGGTTAGGACCCTGCCCCTGGACGAGGACGTCAAGGAGGCCTGGCTGTATGGCAACGCGGCGCGGCTTTTCGGGATCGAGTAACCGCCACCCTTGAATAAATGGAAAGGACATCAATGAAGATTATCGACGCCTTGTGCTACGTGCCCACGGAAGAGGTCATGGTGGACCTGTGGGTCTCCCTGCCCCCGCAGATGGCCCGCTATTTGAGAGACATCTTCGGGCCCGGCTTCGCCCCGCTCATCGGCCTGCAAGCCGAGGAGTTGTATCAGAAGAAGATCACCCTGAGCCCGAAGGAAATGGGGGAGTTCATCGCTCCGAGGATTCGGCCCCTGTGCATGTCCGAGGAGGAGTTCATCGTCCAGCTCGACCAGATGGAGGTGGAAAAAGCGGTCATCTTCAATCTGGATGAAGAGACGCCTTCCGGCCTGGCCGGTCTTCCAAACGACTATTACGCCGATATTGTCCGCCGGCACCCGGAGCGTTTCGTCGGCTTTGCCGGCATCGACCCGCTCAAGGGCATGGACGCGGTCCGGGAGATTCGGCGGGCCTACGACCTCGGGCTCCGGGGCGTGGCCATGCGGCCCTTCATGTTCGGTCTGGCCCCGAATCACGCCAAGTACTACCCCATCTACTCGACCTGCGTCGAACTGGACATTCCGATCTGGTTCCATCTGTCGGTCAATTACTCGACCCAGACCATGGAGGTCGAGCGTCCCATTTACCTGGACGTCGTGGCCCAGGACTTTCCGGAGCTCAAGATGATCGCCGGTCACGGCGGCTGGCCCTGGATCAACGAGATGGTGGCCGTGGCCTGGCGCAACCCCAACATCTATATTGACATCGCCTCGTATCATCCCCGGCACTTCACCATCCCCGGTTCGGGCTGGGAGATGCTCCTGCACTTCGGCAACACCGTCCTGCAGGACCGCATCCTGTTCGGATCGACCTGGGCCTTCATGGGACGGAGCATCCGGGACCTGGCCGACGAAGTCATGGAACTGCCTCTGAAAGAAGAGGTCAAGGCCAAATGGCTTTACCACAATGCCAGGCGGCTGCTGGGGATCGAGTAACCCTTCCAGGCGGAGTTGAAAGCAGCGGGGGATTGTCGGCGGGGCGGCCTCAACCGCGCCGGCTTCGCCATTCGTACAGGGCGATGCCGGCGGCCAGGGCCGCGTTGAGGGACTCTACGCCGGGGGCCATGGGGATGGACAGGGTCTGGTCGGCCTTGAATCCCCGGGGCAGTCCGGGGCCCTCGAGTCCCGGGACCAGTCCGAAGGCATCCGGGAAGGTGAACCCGGGCAACGGTCTTCCGCCGGCGGCCAGGGCGATCAGCGGCGCGCCGACGTCGACCAGGTCCTCGATGACGGGACCTTCCATCAACCGGACCCGGAAAACGGTCGGTCCGGCCGCACGCAGGCTGCGAGGATGAAAGGGGTGGGCCGCCTCTTTCAGCAGTACGACCCGGGGCAGGCCGAAGGCGGCCGCGGTTCGGATGACCGCGCCCACGTTGGCCGGGTCTTGAAAAGGCACGAACAGGGTGCAGCCGGCGGGCCAGTCTGCCTCCGTCCAGGCCGGGGGTGATTCCGCCCGGACCAGGAGCAGGGGCGGGCCGGTGCCGAATATATCCAGTTCCCGGAACAGCTCGGGGCGCAGGCGATAGTGCCGGACCCGGCCGTCCAGGCCGTCCGGCGGCGCATCGAGGCCCGGAGTCAGCAGCCCCAGGCATTTTTCCGGAAAATCCCGCAAGGTCTCATCGACCTGCTTGGGACCGCAGAGCAGGGCCTGGCCGTGCTTGCGGATTCCCCGGCCGTCCAGAATCTTCTTCCAGACCTTGAACCCCGCGTTGACCGGACTGGCCACGTCCGTGACCCGTTCGACCGCGGTTTCCCCGGCCGTTGAAGACTCCGGAGGCGCCGTCCGTTCGAAGACCGCCAGCCGGCGACGGTGGCCGGTCGAGCCCAGTTCGTAGGCCTGGTCTTCGATGAGCCGGTAGGTCCGTCCTCGGGCCTGGAGCGCCGGCTCGATTTCGTCCCGGCCCGCCGGCCCTTTCATGAAAATGACCTTTCCACCCGCGGGCAGAAACGCGGCCGCCCGCTCCAGGGTCCGGTCCATGGACTCCACGGCCCGGGTGATGATTCCCCGGACCGGCAGATCGAACCGGGCCGAAACCTTGTGGGGGTAAACGCGGACGCCTTCAAGCCTCAGGACCTGACAGGCCTCCTCCAGAAAGGCCAGGCGCTTGCCCCGGCCTTCGGCCAGGACCAGTTCCAGGTCCGGCCGGACGATCTTGAGCGGCAGTCCGGGGAAACCCGCGCCCGTGCCCAGGTCCAGCAAGGGGGAGGGCAGGTCGATCATCCGGGCCACCAGGGCCGAATCCACGTAGTGCTTGAGGACCATGTCCTCGAAACGTCGAATCCGGGTCAGGTCCAGGTCCTCGTTGCGCTCCCGAAGCAGCCGGTGCAGGGCCCAGAAACGACGGAAGGCTTCGTCCGGCAGGTCCAGGCCGCATTGGCGAAAAATTTCGACCATGGACTCGAAGGACGGCGGACTCTCCTGTCCCGGCCGGCCGCCCGTCCCCTGTCCGCCGCGATTACCGGGTGCCCGGTCGGGCGTTTTTTTGTTATGATGCCTGGACATGAATACCCGGATCGACGAGACTCCAGAAAACTTTCATCTGTTCGTTCTTTACGAGGACAACCACATCCTGGCGGTCCACAAGCCGGCCGGCCTGCTGGTCCAGGGCGACGCCAGCGGCCGGCCCAACCTGCTGGACCTGGCCAAGGCCTATCTCAAGTCCAAGTATAACAAACCGGGCCGCGTTTTTCTCGGCCTGGTCCATCGCCTGGATCGCCAGGTGGGCGGGGTGGTCGTCCTGGCCAGGACATCGAAAGCCGCAGCCCGCCTCTCCGCCCAGTTCCGTGAAAACCGGGTCCAAAAGGTCTATTGGGCCCGGGTCGGAGGCCGACCCGAACCGCCGGCCGGCGAATGTGAAACCTACCTGATCCGGCAGGGGTCCAGAAACGTGCCGGCCCGGCCCGAGGAGCCGGGGGCCCGGGCCGCGTCCCTGTCTTACCGGACCCTGGCCGCCGGCCTGGAAACCAGCCTGGTCGAAATCGAACTGCACACCGGCCGGCGTCATCAGATTCGAGCCCAGTTGGCCGCCCTGGGCCATCCCATTCTGGGGGACCGGAAATACGGCTCTACCGTCCCGCCACTCCGGGACGCCATCGCCCTGTCGGCCCGCCGGCTGACCTTCGAACATCCCACGCTCGGCCGGTCCGTGACCATCGAGGCCCGTCACGGCGACCCTTTTTTCCAAGCGGGTCTTGTTCGGGCCGACTGAATCGTCACAGGGGCTGGTGGCTTGCCCTGGGCCTCTCGCAGGCCCGCGGCCGGTATCGCGTCGGCTCGTCGAAAAAATCAATGGCCTTGAAGCGGGTCTTGAAGTTGGCCGCATGCTCCTGGCCGGCCGGAATGAAATAGGCGTCCCCCTTGCGATAGGTCGTGGTCCGGCCATTCACGGTCAGCTCCATCTCCCCCTCCAGGACGACGCCCCATTGGGCCGAATGGGCGTGAGGCGGTATGGCCCCCACCGGTTCGATGTCGAAAAAGACCACCTGCTTGGCGTCGGCCTGCAACAGCTTGCCCCGCACGCCTTCCAGGTCCAGATCGATATCCGGCAGGTCCTCGATCATGTCCGGGTAAACCACGTCAGACATGCCCTTTCCTCCGTTGGCAAACGACGGTTCGAACTCCTCCATGATTATCACGCCCCCGGGGCCTGGTAAAGGAGATTGAGGCATTGACAAGGCCCGCGGCTTGAAATAATTTCAAACCAGTGCTTTCACAAGATTGGAGGTATGATTCGTCTTGAAACTCCTGGTTACGGGCGGAGCCGGATTCATCGGTTCCAACTTCGTTCGCCGCTTCCTTGAAGCTCACCCCGACGCGGAACTGATCAACCTGGACCTGCTCACCTATGCCGGCAACCTGGAAAACCTCGCCGGTCTGGACGAATCCAGGGCCCGCCGCCACACCTTGGTCCGGGGCGATGTGGCCGACCCCGACACGGTCGGCCGGGTCATGTCCGAAGGCGTGACCCATGTCGTCAATTTTGCGGCCGAATCCCACGTTGACCGAAGCATCATCTCGGCCCGGCCGTTCATCCACACCAACGTCATGGGCGTCCAGGTTCTGCTGGACGCGTCCCGCGCCGCCGGCGTCCGGCGCTTCGTCCAGGTCTCGACGGACGAGGTTTACGGGCACCTCGGGCCGGAAGACCCGCCCTTTACCGAGGACACGCCTCTGGCCCCCCGGAGTCCCTATGCCGCGTCCAAGGCGGCGGCCGACCTGCTGGTGCTTGCGGCGTTCGAGACATATGGCCTGCCGGCGGTCATCACCCGCTGTTCGAACAACTACGGGCCGTTCCAGTTTCCGGAAAAGGTCCTGCCCCTGATGATCTCCAACGCCCTGGAAGGCAGACCGCTGCCTGTCTATGGCGACGGCCTCAACGTCCGCGAATGGATTTACGTGGACGATCACTGCCGGGCCCTGGACCGGGTCCTGAACGACGGACTGCCCGGCCGGGTCTACAACATCGGCTCCGGCCAGGAACGGACCAACATCGACCTGATCCGGGCCATGCTGCTCGAACTGGCCGAGGCCGCGGGCCGTCCTTTTTCCGCTTTCGAGAATCTGATCACCTATGTCCAGGACCGTCCCGGGCACGACCGGCGCTACGCCCTGGACACCGCCCGCATCCGTGAGGAACTCGGATTCGAGGCGCGGATCGGCCTGGAAGCGGGTCTGTC
>JAHJTB010000089.1 GCA_018830135.1 Pseudomonadota bacterium
GGAAAAGCCGGGGGAAAATATCAGGTCGAAGGTCTCCCGATCGGACAGTTGGGCCTCCGCGCCGATCAGTTTTCGCTCGACGGCCCGGGCCCGGATGCGCTCGAGGTCCAGGCCGGCCCCGTCGTCCTGGATCTGGATGAGGACGTTGGCCCCGGAGTGGACGGCCGAAATTCGCAAGGTGCCTTGCGGGGGCTTGCCCGATGCCCGCCGGACCTCCGGGAGTTCGATTCCGTGGTCGATGCTGTTGCGGATAAGGTGGACCAGGGGGTCGTTGAGCCGCTCGATGACCGTCTTGTCCAGTTCGGTCTCCTCCCCCTCGGTGACCATTTCCAGGTCCTTGCCCAGTTCGTTGGACAGATCGCGCACCAGCCGCCTGAACTTGCTGAACAGGGTCCCGATGGGCACCATGCGGGTGCTCATGGCATTGTCCCGCAGTTCCGCTGTCAGCCGTTCGACCTCCTCGGCAATGAGCAGCAGGGAGGGATCGTCCCGGCCGGCGGCGGTCTGGCTCAGGCGGGCCTGAACCGTGACCATCTCCCCGACCAGGTCAACGAGCTTGTCCAGGCGGTCCGAAGGGACCCGGATGCTGGTGACGTCCGCCTTCCGCTGCCTCTGTTCCCGGACCTCCCGGACGTGCTGCTGTTCGAGCAGGGCGGACTGGACCCGATCCGGGGTGACGACTCCGGCCTCGACCAGCATCTCTCCGATATGCCGCTGGGACACCAGCGTCTTTTCCAGGTCCGCCGCGGTCAGGTCCCCCCGCTCGATCAGTATCTCTCCCAGCCGCTTGTAACTCGCCTCCTCCTCGAAACGTCCCTGCTCGTCAATGACGTCGATGTTCAGATCGCAGTCGTCCTCGACGAAAATGAAGACGTCCTTGATGGCGTCGATCCCCCGGGCCGTGGTCAAGATCACGTCCCAGTAGGTGTAGCAGGCCTCGGGGTCGAAGACGTCCAGGCCGGGAATGTGGTCGGTCTGGGCCACGACCCGGGACTGTCCCAGTTCCTTTAGTTCGTTGAGCAGGAGAACCGGGTTGGTGCCCCGGCTGAAAATATCGGTATGGGGCCGGAACCGGATCCGGTAGGTCACCTCGTTGCCCCGCACGGCTTCAGGCGGGGCCGGCTTCCCCTCGTCGGCCGGGTCTTCTTCCGGCTGCCGCGCCCCCCGGTTCTTGTCCCTGAAAGCCGCTTCCAGGGCACGGGTCCGGGCTTGGTCCGGCGGTTCGCCTCCGTCCGCGGCATCGACCATGACCTTGATCTGATCCCGGGCGGCCAGGGTCAGGTCGATCAGGTCCCTGCCCGTTTCAAGCCGGCCGGATCGAACCATGTCCCAGGCGGTCTCCACCTCATGGGTGAAAGCGGCGATGTCGTCGAAGCCGAACATGGCCCCGGAACCCTTGATGGTGTGCATGGCCCGGAAAATCCGGCCGATCAGTTCCTCGTCATCCGGACGTTCCTCCCATTCCAGCAGGGAGGTTTCCAGTTCGGCCAGGAGTTCGTGGGCCTCTTCCTTGAACGCCAGGCGGTGGATATCCATCTCGTTGGTCATCCCAGCACCTTTTTGATCACGGCGACAAGCTGTTCCGGCTTGAACGGCTTGACGATCCAGCCCGTGGCCCCGGCGGATTTGCCTTCCTGTTTTTTGGTATCCTGGGACTCCGTGGTCAGCATGACGATGGGGATGAACTTGAAGCCGGCATTGGCCCTGAGTTGGCGAATCAACTCGATCCCGTCCATATTGGGCATGTTCAGGTCGGTAAGGACCATGTGGATCGGCCCCCCGTTGATCTTGGCCAGGGCGTCCCGGCCGTCGACCGCCTCGATTACGTTGTACCCGGCCTGTTTCAAGGTGAAACTGACCATCTGGCGAACGCTGTTCGAATCATCGACGGTCATTATGGTCTTGCTCATGACGTCGTCCTCCTGGCCCACAGACAGCTATGGTCGCGGTCGAGATGGCACCCGGTATGCCTCGAAAATCCGGCCGCCTCGATCGCGCGGACCAGAAACTCGGGATGGGGCCTTGTAAGGCTGAAGCACTTGTCCCCCGCCAGAGCCGTCCGGTGGGCCGAACAAAACAGTTGCAGGCCGGGCAAGGTGATTTCGGTCACCGACTCCAGGTCGACCACGACCCGGTCGGCCTTGGACAGCGCGTCCGCCAGAGCGGCTCTCAACTCGGCGGCCCGCTCGATGTTCAGTTCTCCGGCCATGATGATTTGACCGGTCCGACTTTTTTCATCCCATTTAAATTCCACTCCGGCCTCCTCCATCTCGTCCGGCTGCGTTCCGGTCAGACCGCTTCAGGTCTTTCCCCCCGCAACCCCGCTTAAAACAGTTCCACGTTGTCTCCCAGGTCCTCATCGCCCGATTCCTCGGCTTCCTCCTCCGGCTTGGGCGCCGGTTCGCTGAACAGCTCAACCCCGTCGCCCAAATCCGTTTCCTCCTCCGTCGTGGCGGCCGGGTCCCCGAAAAGCTCGATCCCGTCGCCTAAATCCGCTTCCCCGGCCGACGTCTCCGGGGCAGGGGCATCGAACAGCTCGAAGCCGTCGTCAAGTATGTCGTCCCCTTGAGGCGTTGGGTCCGCCGGGCCCCCGCCGGCCGCCTTTCGGTCCTGACTGGTCAGGACGGCCTGATGGACCGCCCTTTCACTTTCCATGGTGTACCGGCTGGCCAGGGCCTCGAGGCCTTCTCCGGAGCCGGGTTCACCGGAGGACGGGTCCGCCGGGGTCTGCTCCAGAATCTCGCCCAGGCCGACCAGGGCCTCGCCGATCCGGGTTTCCACGCGGCGGTGCACGGTCACGCCGCCCAAGAGGTCCCGGATGTCCTCGGTCAGGGCCCGGCTCTTGCCCTCCACCTCGTTCATCATAACCAGCGAACGGCTGTTGGCCTGTCGGACGGCATCGAGGACCTCGGTCAGTTCACCGACCGCCGCTTCGACTTCGGCCGTCCTGGATCGTTCCTTTCGCAACTGGCTCCTGGCTTCTTCGATGTCCCGGTGGACGGCGGCCAGGGTGTCGGTGTACTGCCTGGCCTCGCCGGCGACATCCCGTATGGCCTCGGCCAGGATGTCCAGGGTCATCCCCTGCCGGCCGATCTTGGCGGCCCGGATCGTGGCGTTCAAGGCGATGAACTTGATCGAGTAGCCGCTGCCCTGAACGCCGGCTAAAAACTCGTTCATCACCTCGATAGTTTCGGCGACTGAAGCGACGGCGGTTTCGATTTCACGCCCGGCCGAGTCGTGCCGCCGCAAAGCGGCCGCCGCCTCGAGCATGTCACGC
The DNA here is from genome assembly GCA_018830135.1 of Pseudomonadota bacterium. Classification (GTDB taxonomy): domain Bacteria; phylum Desulfobacterota; class Desulfarculia; order Adiutricales; family JAGVGV01; genus JAHJTB01. Next base: position 3,278 of record JAHJTB010000089.1, read on the forward strand.
TCCAGCCGGTCCAGAAAGGACTCCCCCGCCCCCTCCTTTTGATTGACGAACTCCCTGGTCTCCCGACATCCCTGGTCCAGGCTCTCGGCCACCCGGTCCAGGTTTTTGAATATATTTCTCACGGCCGCGTTGAAATCGTCCCCGGCCTGACGAAGCAGGGCCGTCTGAAGCTCGCAGGCGCCCCGGAAGCCTTGGTTGTTTTCGTCTTCGACCAGGTCGGTCAAGGCGTCCTTGACGTGCTCCAGACGCTGGCGGGTGATGTCGTGGAACTGCATGGACATGACCACTTCGCCCACGCTTCGGCTGATCTGTTCCGAGCGTTCGCTTACACACCGGATCGCCTCGGATGAAGCGCTCTGTTTGGCCAACAGGTCGGACAGACTGGAAGCAACCAGGTCCAGGACCGCGCGGCCCTGACCGCTCTGTTTTTCATGGAAGTCTCGCAGCTTGGATAAAAGAGACTGGACCTGCCGGTCCAGGCTGTCCAGACTGTCCAGCACGTCGGACGCGCTTTGTCCGATCTGGGCGGACTGTCTGGCCACCTCGTCGGAAAGGAATCTGAAGCTCTGGCCGCCGCCTCTGAGGTGGGCGCTTTCGATCCGGGTCAGCGTGCCCAGGATATTCAGGGTCCGGGCCACCAGGCCGAAACGGCCGAATACGCGCCGGGAACGCTCCAGGCAACTCCGGACGCTTTCCAGCGCGGCCAGATCGCCTTGCAGGACCTCTTCCGAGGCCTTCATATAGCCGGTCATCCGGCCGGCCAGTTCCCGCAGGTCTTCCACCGTCCGGCCCATGGATTCGCCGGACAGCAGGCCGGCCAGGGACTTCCCGGTCTCCGTCATGTCCGCGGAACGGCGGTAGACATCCTGGAGGCTCTCGCCCAGGGCCAGAAAATCATCCTCGGTGGAGACGGTCAATGTCCCGATCTCTTCCGCGATCCGCTTGAGCCGGTCTTCCCGGCTGGCCATCGGTCGGTCAAGCAAACTCATTGTCGCGCTCCATGTCCACCTTCGCTGCCGGCCATATTCATCTCAAGGATTCGCCGGGTCCGGGTTCGTCCCGCCCCACATTCCCGACCGGGCCTTACCCGTGATCAGGCGGCCTGACAGACGGGTCCTTGCGAGCGATCGTTCGAACGTCCCCGAAGCGTCATCAGAATTCGTGGTCTATCGCGAGTTTGGCGGTTGTCCGGTTCCGTGCAGTCAGCGGGGTTGGTCTCGGGTTGCCCGGCCCGCCAATAAATAGAGCAAATACCGTACCACTGAGGGGAAAAATATTTTTATGCTACAAATCAATATGTTATATTATTGCCGGGTTGACGAAACCTGTCCGAATCCAACCTCGGACGTTCCGGAGTCCGCTCGGATCAGACATTTTCCAATTTTCCTGGACAAGCGTACCGGCCAAACGTCCAAAAGGTATCAAGCGGTCGATTCGGCCTGGGCAGTCTTACAGTAGTTGGGGGCGGTTTCAGGCCACCCTGGCGCGGCCTCTGTTCATTGTGGGATGACAGGCTTTCGGCACGAGCGTCGAACCAAAGGCCCCACTCTAAGGGGATACCCCCAAAGGCGGCTTCAGCCGCTGTTTATCATGGGCTTGATCTTTTGAAGGGGCATGACGACCTTGAACCCGAGTCCTCCGGAGCGGACCATCTCGATACGGCCGGCCAGCCGCCCCTGGACCAGGGCCTCGACCAGGTCCAGTTCCAGACCGCTCCTCCTGCCCGAGGCCGGCTGATCGGACAACCCGGCGCCATCACCGGTCACGGTCAGTTCCAGGCTGTTTCCGTGGACACGGGCCTCGACCCGGATCCGGCCCGGGCCTCCTTGTGGAAAGGCATGCTGGATGGAATGGGTGATCAGTTCGTTGACAACCAGACCGCAGGGCACGGCCTGGTCGATAATCACGCGCGGTTCGCCGCTGATCTCGACTTGAAAGGCAATGCCCCGCCGGCCGGTCTGGTACAAACCGGACAGGGCGGCGACGAGTTTTTGCAGATAGGTTCCCAGGTCGATGGCAACCATGGTTTCGGCGTCATAGAGCGACTCGTGAACCAGGGACATGGCGGCGATACGGCTTTGGGCCTCCTGAATGAAATCGAGGTCCCCCTTGCTGCGGGCTCGGGCCGCCTGGAGATTGAGCAGGCTGCTGATGACCTGCATGTTGTTTTTGACCCGGTGATGGACTTCCCGGAGAAGCACTTCCTTTTCCTTCAGCGCCGTCTCCAGCTTTTCCCGGGTCTGTCGGCGCTCGGTGACGTCGCTGATGAAATACAGGGCCGCCGGATTGCCTTCCCATTCGATGGGCACGCCGTTGACCTGGACCCAGATCATGTGGCCTTTTTTATGGACGATCCGGGTTTCATAGTTCTGGGGCACGTCTTCTCCGGACAGCCTTTTCCGATACCGTTCCAGGATCAGTTCCCGGTCGTCCGGGTGGACGAACTCGATGAAGGGCCGCGCAAGGTCTTCATCCGCGGTGTAACCGGACAGCCGGCTGCCGCTGGGATTGATGTATTTGACCGCACCGTCCTGCAGGACGCAGATGATTTCATAGGCGTTTTCCACCAGGACCCGAAATTTCTCATCCGAGGCCCTCAAGGCCTCCCGTGCCCGTTCCCGCCCGGTAATATCCTCTCCTGAACTCAGGGTGCCGGTAACCCGGCCCGCGTCGTCCCGCAACAGCGCGTTGCGCCATCGGATAAGCCGTTCCCGGCCGTCTTTTCCGCGAATACGGCTTTCCACGAACCCCAGTTCTTGCACTTCTGCTTCCAGTAAACCCTTGAATTCCGATCCGGCCTTTTCTCGAACGTCCTCGGGCAGGCAGGTGTCGAACCAGTTGCGGCCGATCAGTTCCCGCCCTTCGTAGCCCAGGACCTGGTTACCCTTCCGGTTGATGAGCGTGACCCGGCCCTCCCGGTCCAGGGCCAGCAGGATGACTTCCACCACATCCAGGCATTTCCGGGCCAGACGGTTTTCATCGCCCGATCCTGTTTCGACCAGGGCTGCCTCCACTTCGGAGCAGACGCCGAAAGTACCCTGGAAGGCGCCGTTGGCGTCAAACAGCGGAATCCCGGACAAATGGACCTGGAGGCGGGTCCCGTCTTTCCTGATGAATACGATTTCATAGCTTCCCGACCTGCCCTCCCGCCGCTTGCGGAATTCCCGGCGCTGCATGTCCTGATAGCTCTTGTCCACGATTTTCAGTCCCGGATGGCCGATCAGTTCTTCCCGGGTGTAGCCCAACATCCGGCAAAGGTGCTCGTTGACCTGTTGAAACCGGCCTTGGGCATCGATATGGATCACTCCGTCATTGATGGTTTCGACCAGTCGGCGCAACCGGGCCTCGCTCTCCTTGAGCGCCTCATCCGTCAGCCTGCGGGCGGTAATTTCCCGGGTGCTGAATACGGCGCCCTGCTCCCGGCCCGCTTCGTCGAACAGAATCCGGCCCAGGGTCTCGAACCAGAGATACCGGCCGTCCTTGTGGCGCATGCGGTACTGGGCCTCGACGGGCTGGGGTTCCAGGGAAACTTGCCTTTCCTCGATGATGCGCGCCAGTTCCAACAGGTCATCCGGATGGACCAGGGCCACGATGGGCCGGCCGATCAGTTCACCTTCGTCGTATCCGAGGATGGTCTGGTAGGATGGACTGACAAAGATAAAATTGGCCTCCTGGTCGCACATGGCGATCATGTCGGCGGTGTATTGGGTCACGAGCTCGTATAGCGCCTCCTTTTCCCGGAGCGCGTCCTGGGCCTTCCTCCGATCGGTCACGTCCCGGGCGATGCCTCGAAAGCCGATGGGCTGGCCGGCCGAATCCCGGACCAGGGAGGCGGACAACTCGTGATAGACCAGGGAACCATCCGGCAATACGGCATCGACCTGGACCTTCTTGGCCGGCTGGCCCGTGGTGTAAATCCGGTTGAAGGCGTTGAAAATCGTTTCCGATGATTCCGGAGTCATGTATTGGCGATAGTTGGCCCCGATGATTTCTTCTTTCGGGCGTTTGGCCAACTCATGAAACCAGGGACTGATGAAGGTGTAGCTGCCTTTCAGATCGACTTCGAAATAGCCTTCATCGATACTGTCTGTAAGCGTCCGGTACTTGCGTTCGCTCTCGCGCAAGGCATCCTCGGTCCGTCTACGTTCCGTGACGTCCAGGGCCACGCCTCGGAAACCCACCGGCCGGTCGTCCCGGTCACGGATCAGGGAGATCGAAACCTGAAGGATTGTTTTGCGGCCATCCTTGGTCCTGCTGTCATACTCCAGGGCCTGAATCGGCTTCCCGGTGCGAAAGACCCGATTGTATTCGAGGTATACGGCATCGGCCGTTTCGGCCGGGACATAATCCCGGTAATTCATGTTGAGGAGTTCCTCGTGGGGATAGCCGACGATCTCGCTGAAGGCCTGATTGAAAAAGAGCAGGTTCCCGGCCAGGTCGATCTCGAAATATCCCTCCTGCATACTCTCCAGGATGGTCCGGTATTTTTCCTCCTTTTCCTTCAACTCCGCTTCCGCCTGCAGGCGGCTGGTCACGTCCCGCAACACGGCCATGGTGGCCGGACGCCCCTGGTATTCAATCAGGTTCGACCGGCCCTCCATGATCATTCGCCGGCCGTCCCGGTTGATGAGGGGCACCTCGAACTGTTTCATGCCCGTATCGCCCCGCATGCGAGACTGGTGCATCTCGATCATCAACTCCCGGGCCTCCGGGGCCACCACCTCGGTGAAATGCCGATCCGCGGTGTCCGCGGTGGAATAACCAAGCATTTTTTCATAGGTCGGATTGCGGTACACGGTCTTACCGTCCTGGATGACCACGATGGCGTCGTTCATGGATTCGGCCAGGGTCCGATACATGCCCTCGCTCTCCTTGAGGGCCTCCTCCATTTTTCGTCTTTCCGCGTCCACCTCGGCCACGTACAAGGCCATCTCGATCGTGACCTTGAGGTCCCGGTCCTGGAAGGGCTTGAGCACGTAGCCGAAGGGCAGGGCCAGTCTGGCCTGCTTCAGCCTTTCCTCCTCGGCGTACGCGGTCACGAAAACAACCGGGACGTTCCAGCGGGATCGAAAAACTACCGCGGCGTTGATCCCGTCCATCTCACCGGCCAGAACGATGTCCATCAGCACCAGATCGGGCGGGTCCTGTTCCGCCAGGTCCAGCGCCTCCTCGGCCGAAGCCGCGGTGGCCCGGACCGAATACCCGAACTCCCTGAGCCTGGCCTCCAGGTCCGAAGCAATGATAATCTCGTCTTCAACAATCAGGATTCGAGGTGATTTCAAAGCGGGTGCCCCCTTCTCGCTGACCCTCCGCATGTCCGTCGGGCGCTCGACATCCGGGACCGGCCAGGGATTCGACTTGCCTGTCCTTGACGAAAACAGGATGCCGCATCCGGCGCACAGGTATCCGCTTGGTATTGCCCCCGTAGAAAAAATCGGTCTTTTTTCTACGTGCCGATGCCCTGCCCTGATATTGATAGTTCATCCAAGGGATGTCAAGGGGCCAGGAGGCTGAGGGCCTGCCGGGTTTCGGAATAAGGTTGACTTGAACAAACGGGATGGACTACCATAACCATATCTCTTTAATTGGTTGGTTTTAAAACAAGTTCGGGATCAATGCTTCGACGGACCGCCAAGCGGTCCACCGCTTCGAGCCCTTTGCCATTATGGGCTTCGAATCGCGGGCGTCCGGAACGGCAATTGAAGCTCCCCGCGGCAAGCCGCGGGGAATCTTCGAATGTAAGGAAGAAAAACCCATATTAGTTGGCGGGCTAACCCCGCACCAAGCTACGGGGAATGGGCCCGCCTGCATGTTCAATTCGCGATCCTCGACGCCGGTTGCCTTGGCGCGGATCAGTCCATTGTTATCAGACCATTCTTACTCCAAAGGAGAATGAATCATGGAGGAACGGATCTGGCACAAGTCGTACGACAAGGAAGTCCCCCCCAGCCTGGACTACGAAAAACGAACCATCCCGGAAGCCCTGGCCAAAACGGCCCGCGATCATCCGGACCTGACGGCCCTGATCATGATGGGAAAAAAGATCACCTACCGGGAGCTTGACGATCTGGTCAACCGCTTTGCCGCGGCCCTGATGGACCTGGGCCTGGGGAAAGGCGTCAAGGTCGCCCTGTCCATGCCCAACATCCCTCAGATGGTCATCGCCGCCCAGGCCGTCTTTCGGTCCGGCGGGGTCGTGGTCATGTGCAACCCGCTCTACACGGAAAGGGAACTCGAGCATCAGCTCAATGATTCGGAAAGCAAGATCGCCGTGGTCATGGACCTTTTGGTCCCCCGAATTCAGAAACTCAAGGCCAGCACCGGAATCGGACCCATCATCGCCTGCCATATCCGTGATTATCTGCCCTTCCCCCTCAAGCAGCTCTTCCCCTTTGTCAAGAAGGAGATGCATCGCAAGACCGTCCCGGGGGAGGGCGTTTACGACTTTCTGGACCTGGTGGGCAAATACCCGGCCCAGCCTCCCCGTGTGGATGTGGGCTGGGAGGACCTGTCCACGCTCCTTTATACCGGCGGAACCACCGGCGTATCCAAAGGGGTCATGCTCAGCCACGCCAACATCAGCATCAACGTCCAGCAGCTCCGGGCCTGGACTCATGACGTGATCGAGGGCAAGGAACGCCTGCTGGCCAACTTTCCCTTCTTTCACTCGGCCGGCTTCACCGCGCTGATGAACCAGTGCATCTTCCGGGCCTTCACCGACATTCTGGTGCCCCGGCCCGAGCCGCAGGTGGTCCTGGAAATGGTCCGCAAGTACAAGCCGACCTTTTTCCCGGCCGTGCCGACCACGTACGTCGGCATCCTCAATCACCCGGACTTTGCCAAGACGGACTTCAGCCAGGTCAAAGGGTGCGTTTCCGGGGCCGCGCCGCTGGCCCTGGAAACCATTCGCGAATGGGAGGAAAAGGTCGGAACGACCATTGTCGAGGTTTACGGTCTGACCGAATGCTCACCCCTCTCCCACGCCAATCCCTGGCGGGGCCAGACCAAGGTGGGCAGCGTGGGCCTGCCTATCTCGGACACGGACTGCCGCATCGTGGACCTGGATGCGGGTGAGACCGACATGCCCCAGGGCCAGCCCGGAGAGATACTCCTCAAGGGCCCCCAGGTGACCCGGGGTTACTATCAGAAACCCGAGGAGACGGCCGAGTCCTTCCGGGACGGCTGGTTTTATACCGGCGACATCGGATACATGGACGAGCAGGGCTATCTGTTTATCGTGGACCGAAAGAAGGACATGATCATCGCCGGCGGGTACAACATATATCCCCGTGATATCGATGAGGTTTTGTTCGAGCATCCCAAGATTCTCGAGGCCTGCGCCGTGGGCGTACCGGACCCGTACCGAGGGGAAACGGTCAAGGCCTTTGTCGTGACCCGACCGGGCGAAACCTTGACCGAGGCCGAGGTTATCGGGTATTGTCGAGAAAAACTGGCCGCGTACAAGGCCCCCAAGCTGGTCGAGTTCGTGGACGAGCTGCCCAAAAGCATGATCGGCAAAGTCCTGCGGCGGGAACTCCGGGAACGGGAGATGAATAAATCCCAAGGGGCCGAATAGGTTGGAGACCGGTCGAGGAGCGATGCAACGCTCGGTACCGGCCTGAGTATCCATTAAACCCGGCCGATGTCGGCCGAAACCAGGTGATCGGGTGTCGTCAAATCGGGAAAAAACCTATCGCGAAGAAGCGCTGAAAATCCTGCCCTGGGTATGCGCGCACTGCGGACGGGAATTCAGCGGCAAAAAGCTACGTGAACTCACCGTCCACCACAAGGACCACAACCACCTCAACAACCCCCGGGACGGCAGCAACTGGGAGTTGTTGTGCATATACTGCCACGACAACGAGCACGCCCGCGAGGAAGTGGCCGAGGCATACGACAAGACCGCCTCGGGCGGCGCGCAAAAAACGTTTTCCACCCACCAGCCCTTCGCCGGCCTCGAGAGCCTGTTGAAGGGCAAAAAGTAGCCGGACCGGGGAAAGCTAACTCTGGGTCGGAGGGATCAGCAGCACCGGCACCGGCGATTTCTTGACCACTTCCTCGGCCACGCTGCCGAAAATGATCTTTTCCAGGCCCCGACGACCGTGAGTGCCCATGATGATCATATCCGGGCGCTCGCTTCTGGCCATTTTCAGGATTTCCTCGGAAGGATAGCCCGTGACCACTTTCGAGGAGACGAGGGGGTCTCGGAAGTTGATTTCCATGAACTCCCGCAGGCGCATTTCGCCCTGTTTGGCCACCTCCTCCTCAAAATTATTGATGTAGGGCAGGGGCACGCCCATGCCGGCGTAATGCTCGAAGGCCCGGGCCACGAACAGGACCAGAACCCGGGCTTGGTGTTTGACCGCCATCTCCTTGACCCACGGCACCAGCACGCGGGAGACCTCGCTCAAATCAACGGGGAAAAGGATATATTGTACGGGCATGTCCCAACTCTCCTTTCATGACGTCTATAACCCGTTCTCCGGGCCGCGGAGCGATCGGCCCCGGACGTCCCAGGCGGCAGGACCGGAACGAAGGGGAATCGGCCAGGCCGCTTCGGTCTCCAGGGCCATGGAGATTTTCCTGACCAGGTCCTTGCGGTCGGCGAGCTTACGGACTACGTAGTCGGCGGCCAGCAGGCGAGGATCGCAGCGCAGCGAGTCGTAGCCCCCCGTCCAGACGACGACCGGCAGGTCGTACCAGGTCTTTCGGATCTCACTCAACAGAGTCAGCCCGCCGTACCCCCGCATTTGAATCATAAGCACGACCAGGTCCGGCCGCCCGGTTCGAATGCGAGCCGCGACCTCCCGGTATCGGACGCACCTGGCCACCGCGTATCCGAGGCGGGACATTTCGTTTTCCAGGTCCATTCCGGCCTTATGATTCTCGTGGACGAACAGTATTTTTTTCATGCTCCCCTTCTCCGGGATTTGTATTTCGGGCCGACAGGCGTTATGCACTTTACATCTTTGTAGCAACTTCCTTGCCAAAAAAATGGAGTCCCCGCCCTCGGATATTCCAGGGGGCTTGGTCAGATATCATCTCAATATATTTATTGTTTTTTCGATATCGATTCAAGGCTGGACCGATCGGCTTCCGGCCTGTAAGCGTCTGGTAACGGACCGGACCGAACGCGGGTTTACAGACTGTCAATCATGCTGACAGTCAGGGCCGGAGGTGAGGCTCAGGTTTCGACGATCTCGCCGACCAGATCGTAATCATGGGCCTGGGTGATGCGGACCGGTTCGATTCGGCCTGGAGCGGCCGTGCCCTTGGTGATGTAGACCAGGCCGTCGATATCCGGGGCCTGCCCGGCCGTGCGGCCGGCCAGGAGCAGATCGGTTTCCTCCGACAGCCCTTCGATGAGAACGGGCAGAATCCGGCCCACCAGTTGTTGCTGGGCGCCCCTGGAAATCCGCCGTTGCAGGGCCATGAGTTTCCTGCGCCGGACTTCCTTGATGCGCTGGGGGACCTGGGTCTTCGAACGGGCGGCGGCCGTTCCCTCCTCGGGGGAGAACTTGAAGACCCCGAGGTGTTCAAAGCGGGCCGCCTGGACGAAATCGAGCAGCCGGGCGAAATCTTCTTCGGTTTCGCCCGGGAACCCGACCATCATGGTCGTGCGCAGGGTCAGGCCGGGCACGGCCCGCCTGAGACGCTCGACCAGGCCGATCGGGTCGATTCGGCCGGAACGTCCCATGCGCTTGAGAACGGCCGGGCTGGCGTGTTGGAGGGGCAGGTCCAGGTAGGGCGCCACCTTTTCCTGGCCGGCCATGACTTCGAGCAGCTCTCGGCTCAGGCCGGACGGGTAGGCGTACATGACCCGGAGCCATTGCAGCCCCGGTATTTCGGCCAGATCGGCCAGCAGCCGGGCCAGGGTCTCCTTGGGGGCGAGGTCCCGGCCGTACGCGGTCGTGTCCTGGGCCACCAGGACCAGTTCCACGACGCCGGATTCGGCCAGGGCCGAGGCCTCTTCCAGCAGGACCGTCCGCGGCCGGCTGCGAAGCGGACCGCGCAGGCGGGGGATGAGGCAGTAGGTGCAGGCGTTCGAGCAGCCTTCGGCGATTTTGAGATAGGCCTGAAAAAAGGGAGCGCTCCGCAGGCGCGGGCCCGGCCGGTCCGGGGCGAAGCCCGGGTCCTGGCATTGGATGCGTCCATCCGGCGGTTTATCGAGATAGTCGGCCAGACGGTCCAGGCGGCCGGTGCCCAGGAAGACGTCCACCTCGGGCAGGGAGGCGGCCAGTTCATTCTGGTATCGCTGGGGCAGACATCCGGTAACGACCAGCCTGGCTCCTTGATCGCGTTTGAATTCCCCCATGGCCAGAATGGTTTCCACCGACTCTTGCACGGCCGACTGGATGAAGGCGCAGGTGTTGATGACGATGAGCCCGGCCTCGGCCGGATCATCGACGACCCGGTATCCGAGTTCGGCCAGGCAACCGAGCATGTATTCGCTGTCGACCCGGTTCTTGGGACAGCCCAGGGAAATCAGGTGGACGCGGAGGTCTTGATCAGACATAGGAACGGATGATGTAGTATTCGATGGACCGGCCGACCATCAGGTAAATGGCGATGAACAGAATCAGTCCCAGAGCGACGACGGCCGGACGGGTCCGGCCGGGGCGGCCGGCGTCTTCCCGGGACCATCCCCGGCCCTGACGGAACAGGGAGACGAAGTTGGTCATGACGTACAGTTCCACCGCAAAAGGGGGAAATCCGCCGAAACCGAGCAGCGGCATTTCGAAGACTTGAAGATAATGGACAAAGGGGATGTTGTAAACCCATTTGGAGACCGCCCAGAAGTTCCAGAACTCCCAAAGTCCGCCGCAGATCAGGCCGGCGGTCAACAGGAGATAGAACCGGCGCGGATCGCCACGCTCCCAGTCCCCCATGAGGGACCGGCCTCCGCGGGCGTGGACGGCGGGTTCGAGCAAAAATATGAATCCGCCCCAGACGAGCGGGAAAAAATATCGGGGCCAGAATATCGGGGCAAAGAGAAAAAAGACGCCGATCAGGACAAAGGGCCGGTACCAGGCCCGGGTGTGGGAGATCGGGCGAACCCGGCGGCCGCGGTACAGGCCAAGAGCCTCCAGGAGTTCGAAGGTTTCGAAGATGCCCGGCAGGACCGTGCCGTAGGCGATAAAATAGCTCACCCAGCGGAGCCATACCGACCGGGTGATGCCCACGTACCGCCAGTTGTCCAGGTAGACGTTGAACCCGTCGAAAATCATCCAGAAGGCCACGGACATGGGGATGAGGATCAGGAACTCCCGCCGCCGCCGGGTCCACAACGAGTCGCCGGTCAGATGATAGACCGCATGATCGACGACGAGGATGTATGACCACCAGGCCAGCTTGTAAAAGAAGAGGGGGAAAGGCCACACGTCGGCCAGCATCAGGACTTCCGAGACGATCAAGACGGCCAGTCCGATGAAGCCGTGATATTTTCGGTTCGGGGGCATGTCTTACGAGCCTGCTCTCAGCCCGGAGGCCGGGCGCCCGATCTCGGTAAAACAATTTTTCACCGGGCCGGCGGCGGCTCCATGGGTATGGTGAACGGTTTTTCTCCCGAATCGGTCGGGCAGATAAAATGGATGTCGCCCTTGAGCGGCGTCGTTTTCAGGGCCTCATGGGTGATGACGAATTCCAGGGAACGGGTGCGTTTGCCGAAAGGGTGCAGCGAAACCGGCCCGTCGGCGGTCGGGATGGTGACGTACACTTGCCGCCGCCTCCGAGGCAGGCCTTGCACTTCTCCGTCCTTAACGGTCAGGGGATAGATGGTCAGTTGGCCCCGGCCCGGGTCATGCACCAGTTCCAGAAAGTATGTCTGGCCATCGACCGCGAGCATCCGGCCGCCGTGCGGTCCCGCCTCGGCGGCCGGTGAGAAAGGCCCGGCCGGCGGCCAGAGCGTCAGGGCCGCTATCAGCCACAAACCGGCCAAGGCTTTCACCAAGATGCGCTTCATGGGTCCCCCTTGCTTCAGGCCTCGACCTCGTACGGCAGGCCCTGGATATCGCGGCCGGTGACGATGCGCATGAATTCGGCTTCCATATCGTTCCGATTCCGTTGAACCTCGCGCATCAAGGCGCTACGCATACGTTGCGTCCGGGGCGGCAGCCGGCGGTACAACTCGAGCATGGGCGCGCAAAAATACCAGGTGCAGACAAAGGGCCGCAGGATGCGGGGCAAGGTGCAGCCGGCCGGACTCAGGTAGCGGCAGGGCTGGTCCTCGCGCTCCCGAATCTGCCGGGGCGGCGGGGTCAGGCCGAGGGCGTGCATGAAGACCAGGTCCGTAAAATTGTAGTCCACCCGCGCCTTCAGGCAACAGATCGAGTCGCAGTCCGGGCAGACCGCCTCGGCAAACCGGTCGAACATGGGAAACAAGACCTCCAGCCCCTGTCTGGCCTGCCCGGCGAAAAGACGCACCGGGTCCGCGACCGGGCCGTAGCGGTCGAAGAGATAGGCCAGTGTCTCGTGGGCCTGTCGCCATTCCCGCTCCGTAGCCCAGAAAAAGGAGGGCAAGGTCATTTGTCCTCGAACGTTCGCCTTCATAGGTTTAACCCCGCGGCCAATCCATTTTTCGATTACCATGATTCACCCGGCGCGTCAAACCAGGGGCGAGGCCACGACGCAGATAAAGACCATTGCCCCGGGGACCGGTTCTTGGTTACAATTCTTTCAGCAACCGTGCTCAATCAGGGAAGGAGGCAGCCGCCTTGGCAGAACAGCGTTTCGAGGACCCGCAAAAAAAAGCCTGGATGGTCAGTTTTTTCGACGAAAACCATCTCAACTACGCCACCTCGCCCGAACTGGTCGCGTCCCCGGCCCAGGTCCGCTTCATGGTCTATCTCCAGCCCGACGAACGCTTCTATCCCTGTTCAGAGCGGATATTTGAAGAAGTCATGGCCCGAAAAAAAAGCCCCCTCCTGGGCGAGATGTACAACCAGGTCTGGAGCCGCATCTTCAACCTGGTCGAAAGCAAGATGGACGATCCCGAAAAACGGGCCTTCCTGATCGACCTGCTGAACATCAAGTTCGACCATGAAACGGCCAATTACAACACCCTGCCCTCCCGGGTCGAAAAACGCCTCTTCAAGCTTTTCATGGTCACGACCATGATCGAAGACCCACTGGCCAGGGAAAAGGAGACCTTCAACCGGCGGGCCGCGAACCTGTACGACAGTCCGGACTTTGTCCGGGCCGTCAACCACCCGCCCGGCCCTCATACGCCTGCGCCCTGTTTTTCGGATGTCAACGTGGAGTCCGTCCGCAGACACCTGGACGCCACCAAGCTGCGCCGTCTCTTTCAGGCGTCCGTCCAGACCCGCCTCTGGGAGTCCGAGTACGATCCGCCCGACTTCGAACAGTGGCAGGACATCTTTGATCGCCCGGTCACGAGCGACGGATGGGAAGACCTCGAGAACTTTCTTTTGACCCCGGTCGATGACCTGGTCGGCCACTGGGTCCCGCGCCGGATTCTCTACCTGGCCAACCGGACCGGTGAAATCGTTTTCGACCTGGCCGTGATTCAGTTCCTCATCCGCCTGGGCCATACGGTCATCATGGCCGTCAAGAACGCGGCTATCTATGACGTGGTTTACCTGGGCGACCTGGAGAACGATCCGGTCCTGCGGCGCCTGACCGAAGACGCCGAACTCATCACCGATTCCGCCCTGGGTAAAAACCAGCTTGCCGCCGCCCTGCGCAACGACAAACCTTTCAAGCTCATCACCGACGGCACCATGGAAAAGCTCAATCTGTTGCGCACGTCGGCCACCTTCGCCCGGGTCTTCAAGGAGGTGGACGGCGTCATCTCCAAGGGCGCCGACCAGCGCCGGAGGTTTTTCCTGTCCCCCTTCGAGTTCACGCAGGACGTGTACAACCTTTCCCCGGCCGAGAACTCGGGGCTGAGCGTCCAGCACAAACCCATCTGCCCCCGTGTCACCCGCTTCACCACGTCGGACCTCGAGGACAAGGCGCAGGACATCATCGACCAGATGCGGGAGGCCAAGCGCCGGGGCATGATCGTGATATTCTACAGCGGCATCGTGGGTTCCGTTCCCGGGGAAACCGAAACCGCCATCCAGGTCATGACGACCTTCATCGAGGACCTCGAACGCCAGCAGGCCGGGACCATGATCATAAACCCGGCCAAATTCTTTGAAAAAGGCATGGATGCCGACGACCTGATGTACATGTGGGAAATCGTTCAGCGCAGCGGCCTGATCGACATCTGGCGTTTCCAGAGCTACCAGGACATCGAACACAGCTTCGCCCTCCTGGGCCGCAAGGTCCCTCCCCAGTGGGTCGGCAAGGACGCCACCTATTCCACCGGATCAACCAAGGAACGGTCCATTGCCGCCGACGTCCAGAAGTCCAATCCCGAAATGCAGATCATCGGGCCGGACCTGGAAAAGTTCCTGCGTCGGGGCGAATACGGCATCGGCCTGTTCCACGATACCCGGCTGGTCAATCTTTATCAGCCTTGACCGCCGAAATCGGGTGGCCCCTCCCATCCGGGGGGGCTTGCCCGGTTGGCCAGATAATGGTTGACAAGACCGGCCCGCTGGCCTACGAATCCCAGGTGAAAGGTCCGGGAAAACCACGATGACTCAACCCGTCAAGACCATTATGCTTCTGGGTACCGGCTCGGACGTGGGCAAATCCATTGCCGCCGCCGCCTTCTGCCGCATCCTCAAGCGCCGCGGCTTCAAGGTCGCGCCCTTCAAGGCCCAGAACATGTCCAACAATTCCTTTGTCACCGTGGAAGGCGGGGAGATCGGACGGGCCCAGGTGGTCCAGGCCGAGGCGGCCGGTCTGCTTCCTTCCAGCGACATGAACCCGGTCCTGCTCAAGCCCACCTCCGGGCTGGGCTCGCAGGTGGTGGTCCAGGGGCGGGTTTACGGGCAGATGCAGGCGGCCGAGTATCACCACTCGAAAAAAAGGCTGGTCGGAGCGGTGATGGAATCCTTCCACCGCCTGGCCTCCCGTTTCGAAGTCATCGTCATCGAGGGGGCGGGAAGCTGCGTCGAGATCAACCTGCGGGCCAACGACATCGTCAACTTCGCCATGGCCCGGCGGGTCCAGGCCCCCTGCCTGCTGGTGGCCGACATCGATCGCGGCGGCGTCTTCGCCCAGATCATCGGCGCCATGACCCTGATGACCCGGCGGGAAAAGGAACTGACCCGGGGGTTCATCATCAACAAGTTTCGCGGCGACCCGGCCCTGTTCGAGGACGGCGTCCGGATGATCGAACAAAGGACCCGGCGGCCCATCTTCGGGGTGGTCCCGTTTTACGAGCGGATTTTTATCGACCCCGAGGATTCGGTGGCCGTGCAGACGGACAAGCGCCCCATCCGTCCGACCCGCCCGGATCACCTGAACGTGGCCGTGGTCCGCCTGCCCGGAATTTCCAACTTCACCGACATGGAGGCCCTGGAACGGGAACCGGACGTTCTGCTCAATTACCTGTTCCGCCCGGACCGGCTCGATTCGTACGACCTGGTGATTCTGCCCGGGACCAAGAACACGATCGAGGATGCGGTCTGGCTGAAACGGAGCAGGTGGAGCCGCTGGATTCTGGATTACGCCGCCCGGGGCGGATCGATCATCGGCCTGTGCGGCGGGTATCAGATTCTGGGCCGTCACATTTACGACCCCTTGGGCGTCGAGTCGACCCGCAAGCGGGTGTCGGGTCTGGGGCTGCTGCCCGTGTCCACGACCCTGGAAGGCGACAAGGTGCTGCGCCGGGTGACCGGGGTGGACCTGGTTTCAGGCCCCCGGGTCCAGGGTTACGAGATTCACATGGGCCGAACCATGCGGGATGAGGACGGGGACCGGGCCGACGGGTCGGCGACGCCGCTTTTGAAAATCCGCCGGCCCGGCGAAGGACCGGCCTGGGAGGATGGCTGGAGCGCGGACGGGGGCCGGGTTCTCGGCACGTACGTCCACGGCCTGCTCGACTCCCCGGCCTGGCGCAAGGACTATCTCAACCGGCTTCGCCGGGCCAAGGGCCTGGCCGAACGGAAACAGTCCGCCCCGGCCCGCCGGGCCCGCTTCCACCAGTATGACCTGCTGGCCGACCATTTCGAGGCCCACGTCGACGTGCCGGCCATTCTCGAGGTGATGGGCCTGTGACCTCGCGACAGGGTCTGGTCATGGTCAACACCGGCCCTGGCAAGGGCAAGACCACGGCCGCCCTGGGCGCGGCCCTTCGGGCCGCGGGCCAGGGTCTGCAGGTGGCCATCGTCCAGTTCATCAAAAACGCGCCCACCGGTGAACTGACCGCCCTGGAAAACGTCCCCGGCATCGAGATCAGGCAACTGGGCCTGGGCCGGATCGTGTCCCCCGAACGGGCCGAAGGGCATCGGGCCGCGGCCGAGGCCGCCTGGCGGGAATGCCGGGCCATGGCCGCTTCCGGCGACTGGGACATGATCGTGTTCGACGAAATATGCGTGGCCTTGCACTACGGGTTGATTTCGTCCGAAGAGGTCCTGGCCCTCGTCCGGAACCGTCCGGCCGGACTGCACATGATTCTGACCGGCCGCCATTGTCCAAAGGATGTCCTGGCCGAGGCGGACACGGTCACGCACATGGACGCGGTCCGGCACCATCTTTCGGCCGGCGTCAAGGCCCAGCCGGGCGTGGAATACTGACCTCTGGAGCATGA
The DNA here is from genome assembly GCA_018830135.1 of Pseudomonadota bacterium. Classification (GTDB taxonomy): domain Bacteria; phylum Desulfobacterota; class Desulfarculia; order Adiutricales; family JAGVGV01; genus JAHJTB01. The sequence continues at coordinate 19,944 of JAHJTB010000089.1, forward strand.
ACCCATGGAACTGCCGTTTATCTGGGAGACCCTCGAACGCACCCTGGCCGACATCGAGAGCGGCCGGGGAGACTTTGAAACCATGACCATGACCGCCCAGGCCGGGATTCTCCTGCTGCTCGATTATACGCCGGAGGAGATCATCGGCCAGGTCCTGGGCTCCTCCCTGCCCCAACGGGCCCTGATCTCCTGGATTTTTCACGAAGGCCGCCTGATTCCGGGCGTGGACCGCGGCACGCTCGAAGCCCTGCGCGAATGCTGGGACCGGGACCACGGCCCGGAAAAGGGCTGCGTCCAGATGGCCACGCATACCCGCATTCGTTGAGGACGGCCTCAGTTCCGGGCGCCGGCCTTCATCGTCTCCAGAAAGGCAGTCAGCGTTTCGTACGTCTGTTTCGACGAGTAGTTCCGCTCGTCGGTCATGTCCCCTTGCAGGTTGACTGCGGGCAGGCCCCGGTCCCGCATGGCCTCCCGAACCAGGCTGAAGGCGGCGTTTTCCTGGTGGCAGGCCGGCGTGTGAAAATGGATGACGCCATCCACCTCGTACCATTCGGCCAGGCCCGCCAGTCGCTCGACCCGCCCCCGGGCCGGTCCGACCAGGAAGTTTTCCAGGGCTTTCACGGCCAGGGCCTCGAACGGGTGATCCTCGTCCAGTTCGGACCACCACACCGTGGCCACTTCGACCACCGGGATGCTGACCTGATGTTCCTTGAGCGTGTCGAAGATGTTGGTCCTCTGGACAGGCACCCAGGGATACCACAGGACCCGTTTGCTTTCCGGGAGCACGGCGCCCTTGTCCACCCGACCCTTCAGCTCCCGGGCCAGCATGCCGTAGATTTCCTCGAGCACGGGCGCCCCCCACAACAGCCCGCCGGCCAGGCTCAGCAGACAGGCCCGGACGCCGTCCCAGGGACAGGGCCGGTTTTTCATCAGATCATTGACGGTCTGCATGGAGGCCCGGGCCCGGTTGGAGCTTCGGACGGACTCCTTGAACCGGTCCATATCCAGGCGGGTCCCGGTGATTTTTTCGAGTCGGGAAGCGATCTGTTTGAGCTGCGCGGTCACGTACCGGACCGCGTCCCGGCTTTTCTCGTGGGGCACGTCGAACAGCACGCTGTCCAGGCCCTGATTCCGGGCCACGATCTCGTTGGCCTTGGCCTTGCCCTGACAATAATAGCTCGAGGTCAAAAAAAGATCGCCGGCGGGCAGCATGCCCTGCATCATGCAACTGATGATGAGCCGATCGAAGGAACAGACGTCCCGGGAAAACCCTTCGTTTTCCGAGACGGTCATCAGGGTCGACCCGTGGCCGCCCACGGCGGCGGACAGGTTGTTGCAGGCGATTTCAAAGTCGAAGGGCACCACGTCAAAGGCCCACAGCAGCTCGGTCGTGAAAGCATATCCCGAGACATAGACCGTTGCGGCCGTTTCGTCAAAGGCCCGGACCATGTTGGCCATCAACGACTTGTTGAAAAGGTCGAACCCTCGCGGCCGGTCCGCGTACCGCTGTTCGAGAAAGGACAAGGCCTGTTCGAATTCCTGCTTCATGGCGCTCATGACGCTTTCCTCCCGGTATGCGTCCCCATGGGGACGGCCCATATTTATAAAACGCTGCCGATCATTTCCACGAAGGCTTCCACCCGAATCCGGAGCCGTTCCACGTCGCTCCAGACATAGTCGTTTTCCAGGACCAGGAGCGGCGTGCCCGTTTCCTTGAAGCGCTTTTCCGCCTGGGGCGCTTCGAACAGGCTGTAGTCGCAGTATTTCAGCCCGGAAAAAACGACCCCGTCCACCCCGTACTCCCGGGCCAGGCTTTCCATCCGGTCCAGGCGGTCGCCGACACCGGGCATGCGGGCGCAGGACGGTTTGAGCAGGTAGCGGCGGGCCAGGGCCGTGATCGGCGGCAGGCCTTCTTCCACCTGGCCGGCGTAATGTCTCAAGCCGTTGCAGCCGTCGAACAGGACCACGGCCCCGCCGGCCCTTTCGATCATGTCGAACAGGGCCGGGCGGTGGATGAGGTTGCCCGTGACCATGATGCGGGGCCGTCCGTCGGGCGCCGATTTCTCGTCGTCGATTCGTTCGGCCCGCGTCCCCGGCCAGGAGGGGTTCTCCGATTTGGGCTGGGAGGACTCGCGGGCCAGCAACCCGAGCAGTTCGGAGCCTTTCAGCCCGACCGGGTCCGCCTTCCGTCCTTGAAACAGTTCCTCGACCCAGCGGCGGCGTTCGTTCATCACGGCAATGGCGCGTCCGAGCTTTTCCTCGCTGATATCGGCGCCGAAATCCGCTTCGAGGCGGTTCTTCAAATCCAGAATCCGGGCCGCAAAGTAGTCGATCGCCTCGTCGCTGGTGTTTTTCGGGACCTCCAGCATGTAGGTCCAGGGGGTTTCGACGTGGCGCAGCCAGAGATCGTACATTCGCCGGATACCGTCGCAGGTGTTGGCGAACACGATTCCGGCCAGGTCGTCGAAACGGTGCTGGAGACCGCTGTCAATCAGGTTCTTCAGATAGGGACACAGGTTGGTGAAGGCGATGGCGTCCGCCTCCTTGACCCTGTCCACGCGGCCTTCCAGCCGCACCGGGTTCAGACCGGCGGCCAGGATCAGTTCCTCGGGGACAAAGGAACAGAACCAGCCGATTTTCGGGGACTCCGGATCGGGGAGATCATGCATGCCGCACCTCCTTATTCAGCAGGGATGGATCAAGCAGACCATGTCCGGCCGCGGACTGCATCCCCCGGCCGGGGGATCATGACTTTTTTTAAAGGGATTTTTACGGATTCACCGGGAAAAAAGGAGCAGGGCGGCCCGTCAGGCGTGCTTCTTCCGGCTTCGCCCCTTGTCTTCGTACATGGCCTGATCGGCCCGTTCGACCAGGTCGTCCAGCGAGGCGTCATCCGCCTGGAACGTGGACGCGCCCACCGAGACCGAAACCCCGATCCCGTCGAAGCCTTCGAGGGAAAAGGACAACTGGCCGACGCTGCGCTTGAGCCATTCGGCCAGCCGGAGGGCTTCGGAGAGGTCCACGTGGGGCAGAAGCAGGCCGAACTCGTCCCCGCCCAGCCGGGCGAACAGGTCGGTCCGTCGGATTCGGACCTGAATCACATCGGCCACCTTTTTCAGGACCAGGTCGCCGGCTTCGTGCCCGTACGTGTCGTTGATGGGCTTGAACTCATTGAGGTCCAGAAACAGGCAGGACAGGCCGTACCCGTGTCGCTGGGCCAGGGCGAAGGTCCGGCGGCCGTGCTCGAAGAAATAGCGACGATTGTGTATACCGGTCAGCGGGTCCGTGGTGGCCAGCTTTTCGTTCCGCTCGTGCACGATCACGTTGTCGATACACAAGGCCGCCGTCACGGCCAGGTCCTCCAGCAGATCGGTCGTATACCCGGCCGGGAAACGGGTCGCGGATTTGGACCCCAGATTCAGGCATCCCATCAGTTTGCCATGATGGACCATGGGGGCGCAGACGCACGAGGCCGCGGCCGGATCGAACAGATGGCGACAGGCCAGACCTTCGACCGGCCCGATGTACGATTCGGGCCGGTGGTCCCGGTTCAGCGTGTCCTTCAACGCCTCCCCGGGGACGAGTTTCAGGTGGGAGCGGAGTCTGGCCGGAAGCGAAGTTACGAGCTGGTTGCCCTCCGGGAGCACGTCTTCGGCCAGAATGATCTCGACGAAATCCACTTCCCGGCGTTTCAGTTCGCGAACGAGCACGGCCAGCAGTTCGGACAGGGTCCGGGCGGCGATGAGCTTGTAGCGGATGTCCCGGACCCGGCCCATGGCCGCCTCGTTCAACTCGAAGATGCTCTGGACTTCTTTGAGCAACCTCACGGTCCGGCCCCTGTCTTTCGTAAGGCCGGCCCGACCGGAGGTCGAGCGGTCCGGCCGCGCCTTGTTCCGCCACCGATTCTTACCTGATCCGCGTTTGTCTTCAGCCATCGTCGTTTCCCGTTCACCGAAACGCTGTCCCGCGTCTGCCCGGCCCTCCGGCCCTTCTCGCGTTCGAAGGCCGATAATTCAAAAGGAGCCGGTTCTGCCTGTTTCCGAAGGTTTAACACATGTTCCAGGAACGGTCAAATGACATGGCGGCGGCATTCGGGTCGCAAGGGCGGCCTGATTTCGCCCACCGGGACCCGGCGAGGCGCTATTTCAGGCTTCCGGCCCGCCAGCCTCGCCTCCGCGGTCGTATTATTGCTTGACAGGGCCGGGGCCGGTGTTTCATCCTTGGACCGGGCCCGGATGGCGGAATAGGTAGACGCAAGAGACTTAAAATCTCTCGGCCTGAAGGCCGTGCCGGTTCGATCCCGGCTCCGGGCACCAATATAAATAAAAAACTCAGGTTGACCAGATACGAGGGGGAAGTGATCCGCCGGGTGGCTGGAAGTCCCGGAAGCTCAGAGACTGAAGGCTTTTCGGGACTTTCTAATTTTGTTGCAGGGGAATTCAGCTTTTTTTTACGGGAAATATCGGAAATTTGAAAAGAGAACTCATTTTGAATTCATATGTAGGAAATTCGTTTTACTATTGGAACATAGATTTCAACTGTCTTTAGTCATTGACAAACAGCATATTTTTACATTAAAATAGTTGAATTTAAAACAGCTGGTTTTCTTTTGGTGTATCGTAGTTTATACTCGAATCATAGATTACTATCAGACTCTGTCAAGAAAATGGTAAATCCTGCTACCGAAACAAGTTACGAGTTGGTTATTGAAAATATCTTAGCAAATGCAATATTCATGAAAGACAGACAAATGAAGCACAGAGTTATTTTTAAATTAAAAAACTCATTTCCAGCTTATAGGGGATCACCGCTGCTTTTTATTGCAGAATTTTTAGCAAAAATTCTTCAGATTCTTGGCCCCTTAGGTTTAATACGATTGTATGGAAAAAAGAAGAAAGAACCTGTTCCAATGGCATGGGTTGATATCTGGGTTTTAGGGTTGTTAATCGTTGAGCTTATTTCACTTATTCTTCTTGATTTTGATGTATCTTGGCTCCGTTATCTTTGCTTCCTTTTTGGCATATATGGATTAGTAGAAGTATTGGCGGCTACATCAAGAGATATAATATTGGCACCAATTATTCATAAAGGTAGCAATGGTGGATATATCCAAATACGGTCACGTCGAAGATGGTTAATCCTAACTGTATTTAACCTAGCACAAATAATAGTCTGTTTCGGTATTTTAATTTATTATTACAAGGATCAATTTACTGGGAATATTTCCTCGTGGGTAACTGCATTGTATATAAGTTTTGTTTCATTTACTACTCTTGGATATGGAGATTTTTCTCCAAAATGTGATACAACGCGTTGGATAGTCATTGCCGAATTATCCTATTTCCTATTTTTTTTAATCATTAAAATTTCCACTGCGGTTTCCGTCATAAGGGTCAAGAAAAAAGGCCTCCATCGACTCACAGATTAAATCATCATTGCTCCCCTGAAACTTTTATGACGACGGCGGCGTTGACCAGTTTGAGGAAGGCCAGGGCCAGGCCGGCCATGAACAGGGCCGAGAGCAGGCCGATCCGCTCATAGACCACGCCGTGCCGATTCTGAAAGAGAAAGATGAGGATGACCTGAAGGGCCATGACCGTCCCGCCGGTCAGAGTCAGTACAGAAGCAGTAATGGGACACCCAAATATTGGCCGATAAACATAATCCCCCAGGATGTGCCTCGGCTTCCTTTTCCTTGAATACAACTAGGTTAGAAGTGTGCGGAGTTTTTGGCTTGTCCATGTCACGGAGAGCCGAAAACACCTTGAGCAGACTGTCCGCAGGCTTACCTCAGAATCCGCTTGTTTTTTCCTCTCCCATTTATTATTTTAGGATAATGATGAAACGTAAATTAACCGAAGCCCTTATTTTAGCTTCGAGCAGGTCGTCATGAATAGAAAGCCGCAGGGGCGTTATGTGACCATATCCACGGTGGGCGAGAAGGCCAAGGCTTTCATCCCGGACCCGCTCCCGCCCCATCCGCCCATTGATTGGTCTTCGGGTTTACGGGCCAAGTTCGACCAGGCGCACTTGGCTCTCGGCCGGCTGGACAGCGTTTCCGCCCTCCTGCCGGACACCTTGCTGTTCATCTATATGTATATCCGGAAGGAAGCGGTTCTTTCATCCATGATCGAGGGCACGCAGTCCTCCATCTCCGATCTCCTGCTCTTCGAACTGAACCAGGAACCAGGCGTTCCACTGGAAGACGTCCGGGAGATAAGCAACTACGTGGCCGCCATGAACCACGGCCTTTCCCGACTCAATGGAGGATTTCCGCTCTCCCTGCGCCTGCTCAGGGAAATCCATGGGGTCCTGTTGACAAAAGGCCGTGGCAGCGCTCAAGCCCCGGGGGAGTTCCGCCACAGCCAAAACTGGATCGGCGGCACCCGGCCGGGCAACTCCGCCTTTGTCCCGCCGCCGCCTGATCGGGTCCAGGAATGCATGGGGCAGCTCGAAATGTTTTTGCATGACCGGCCGGAACAAACGCCGGTTCTGATTAAAGCCGCTCTGGCCCATGTCCAGTTCGAGACCATCCACCCCTTTCTTGACGGTAACGGCCGCCTGGGTCGCCTGCTTATTACCCTGCTGTTATGTGAGCAAAAGGTCCTGGCTCAGCCCATGCTCTATCTCAGCCTCTTTTTCAAGACCCACCGCCGGCACTACTACGATCTGCTCAACATCGTGCGCCAGACGGGCGACTGGGAATCCTGGCTCGACTTTTTCGCCGAAGCGGTCATTGCGACCGCCTCCCAGGCCGTGGATACCACCCGGCAGATACTTGCCCTGTTTGATGACGACCGAGACAAGATCAGCGGGCTCGGACGCGCGGCCGCATCCGCCCTTCAGGTCCATCGGGCCTTCCTGCAACATCCCATCGCTACCTCGGGTCGGCTGACCGGCCATACCGGCTTGACCCCGGCCACGGTCAACAAATGTCTGGCCAACCTGGAACGGCTCGGAATCGTACGCGAACTGACTGAACAGAAACGCAACCGCCTCTTCAGCTATACCCGGTACATCGAGATCATGAACCAGGGCACCGAACTGCCGGGAGACATCGTTCAAGACAGGGTATAGGCGGGGGGGCAGGACTTGAAGTCGGCCGATCTTCGGCGAAAAAAAGGCTGCATGTGCTACTGCCAGCGCCCGTTTCCGTCTTCCTTCATCACTCCCCGGAAATTCGGATAACCGCGGCGGCGTTGAAGAGTTTGAAGAAGGCCAGGGCCAGGGCGGTCAGGCCCAGGACCGGGGCCAGGACCACGCCGGTGACCAGGGCGCCGGCGTGGTCGGCGGATTCCAGGGCGCTCAGGGCCCGGGTCACGGTGGGACGGGCGCGGTCCTTGAGATACAGGGCGAAGAGCAAAGCGAACTCCAGCCCAGCCAACAGTCCGGCCAAACCGGCCAGAAGCAGTTCCAGGGCGGGCAGGACCTTATCGGTCCGGACCCCGGCGGCGACGTTCTGCCGTCCGATCAGTCCGCCCAGGGCCAGGCCGGCCATAAACAGGGCCGAGAGCAGGCCGATGCGTTCAAAAATCCGGGGACACATTACTGATTTATTAGGATCACGGCACCGGAGTAAATTGCGACCTCCCATTTCAGTCGAGAATCTCCTTTTCCGGCCATCGCCCATGCCTGGAAATTCGCTGACTGTCTCGCTTCAACCAAGCAGGTCATTTCCAGAATTTGTCCGGATCAATTTTGAACCGGCGCAATATGGCCAAAATGACCGGGATGCTGATCTCCGTGCCAGGGCCGTGATCCTTGACCGGGTACTGGGGGCCTTTATTGGAATTCGGCTCAATCGGTCTGAGCAGGATGCGTTCGGAGTCCTTGCCCCTCCTGGGCAAACTCACAATTCCGTGAGGTTTGATTCTCTTAAGAAGTTCTTGCAGTTTCAGAGGCCGTTTATTCGACACGACAGATGGATTGAGCGTGGCAGGAGTTGGCTATAATCCAGGAAGGCACCGCTTCGCCATGAAAATGGGATTCCAGCGGGACCCGGCGTTCCACCTGTTCTCTGCATTGAAAGAACTCTTTCCAGGCGTCTGCGGGAGCGGGATGGTAAAGGTTCTCGAGGTTGTCGTTGTTGAATGCATAGGCCACCTGGGCGCAAATCAGGTCCAGCATGTCCTTTTCCACGTCTTCGACGGTGGCGGCGGTGGCGACGATATCCAACTCCAGGCAGTGGGCCAGCCAAGCGTATTCCATCTCTTTAACGAGAATGCTGAAATGCATGGCTTTGTCTGGAGCATCCATGGTTACCCTCCTCTTCCACGCCCAAGGCGATATTTAATTTATTGACTCACCGTTCCGCTTTGTCAAGATTTATCGGTAACGCCGTTCCATTGGAATTCCGGAAACGCATTACTGGTTCACCCGGATCACGGCGGCGGCGTTGAAGAGTTTGAGGAAGGCCAGGGCCAGGGCGGTCAGGCCCAGGCCCAGGACCGGGGCCAGGACCACGCCGGTGACCAGGGCGCCGACCAGGGCCCCGGCGTGGTCGGCGGCCTCGAGGCCGGCCAGGGCCCGGGTCACGGAGGGCCGGGAGCGGTCCTTGAGATACAGGGCGAACAGGAGGGCGAACTCCAGGCCGGCCAGGAGTCCGGCCAGTCCGACCAGGGGCAGAATCACGTCCGGGATGAGGTCCCAGGCGTTGAGGGCGGCCAGTCCGGCCAGCCCGGCCAGGAGCAGTTCCAGGACCGGGAGGACCTTTCGGGTCCGGACCCCGGCGGCCACGCTCTGGCGGCCGATCAGGCCGCCCAGGGCCAGGCCGGCCATGAACAGGGCCGAGAGCAGGCCGATCCGCTCATAGACCACGCCGTGCCGATTCTGAAAGAGAAAGATGAGGATGACCTGAAGGGCCATGACCGTCCCGCCGGTCAGAGTCATGGTCCAGGCCGAGATTCGGGCCGGGGCGGGCCGAATCACTATGATGACCAGGGGCAGGCAGAGCAGTCCCAGGGCCAGGGGGCCCCAGCGGCGAACTTCGAGGGCCTGTCTCAGCAAGGCCCGGGTCCAGGGCCGTCCGGTCATCTTCTCCCACCAGACGAGCCGCAGATAGTAGCTCAGAGGTACGGCGTCGGTGTTGAGGACGGTTTCACGGTCCGATTCCAGACGGGCTTTGAGGTATTCGACGGCGGTGGGCTGGAAGAACTGGTAGAAGGAGCGCGGTTTGAAGTAAGGCGAGGTGAAACCGAGGCGTTCATAGCGGCTGCCCAGTTTGTCCGGATCGCCGCTGACCGGACCGGACTCGGGGCCGGCGAAAAAGAAGTGCCGGTCTCCTGGCGTGACCACGACCACGGGAAACACGGTTTTCAACGTGCGGTACAGGGAGAGGCCGTAGGAGCGCATCTCCCGGCCCCAGTAGTTGTCCGCGCCGGCAATGGACGTGACCAGGACGCCTTGGGGCCGGAGCCGACTCGCGGCCTGTTTGAAGAAGTCCTGGGTGTAAAGCCGGTTGATCCGGGCGTTGTCCGGGTCCGGGGCCATGATCGCGATCAGGTCGAAGGACGGCCCCTCGGCCCGGGCCAGGTAGCGGCGCAGGTCGTCGTGAACGATCCGCAGACGGGGGTCGTCCAGGTCCCGGGCCTGATCGGGAGTGAGATGGCGGGCCACGAGGCCGGTTTCGTCCGGGTCGAGGGCCACGTAGACCAGTTCCCGGACACCGAACTTCAGCATTTCGTGGATGAATGCGCCCGGCCCCGGACCGGCCAGCAGGACCCGGTCGAAACGGCGGGCCTGGGTCAGGAAGAGCAGGGTCAGGACCTGGTATTCCGAGGGATCGGGCCAGGAGGCGATGAAGCTCTGGTCCCCGAACAGGGACATTTCACCGCCCCGCCGGGCCAGGGCCAGGTGCTGGTAGGGCGTGTCCCTGGCGGCCAACAGTTCGTAATTCGGGTGGGCCCGGGCGAAACGGACCCGGTCGGCATGGGCGTCCAGTTCGGCGGCCAGCCCGCTGAAATGCAGGGTCAGCCCGGCGGCCAGGACCAGGGCGGCGGAAACGGCCCTGGCCGTGGCCCGGCCGGGCAGGGCCACGGCCAGGGCCAGCAGGACCAAGCCGGCCATGAAGGCCAGGGCCTGGATTGATCCGACCCGGCCGGCCATGAAAAAGGTGTACAGGAGCAGACCCAGGCAGGACCCGGCGGACTCGACCCAGAAGATTGAACCGCCCAGGCCGGAACGTTCCGCTTCCCGGCCCTGGAACCGCTCCCGCCAGTACGATCCGGCCAGGACGAAGAGCCCGCCCACGAACAGGGAGCCCGGCGCGGTCAGGGCCGCGGTCCAGCCCAGGGCCAGTTCGAAGGGCGCGGCCTCGCCCGGGGCCAGGCCGGTCAGGCCGGGGATGAGATAGGACATCGCCAGCAGCCCGCCCAGGCAGGCCAGCCAGAGCCACGGGGCCAGCCAGAGACAGAACTTGAGCCGGCGGCCACTGAGGTTCAGGGCGCCCGCGACCTGGGCCCCCAGGAATACGCCGGCCAGCCATCCGGCCAGGACCAGGGCGATGATTATTTCGCTGCCGTAGAAGGCAACCAGGAGCTGGCGGAGAAAGACCACCTGGGCCACCAGGGCCAGGGCCCCGAAGGAGCCGACCAGCAGCCCGAAGGCCGCCAGATTGAATATCCCCCCGGCAGGCCGGGGAGGATATTCGACATGTAAGGAAGAGAGAGCCATATCAGTTGGCGGGCTACCCCCTCGGCAGGCCTCGGGGGATGCGCCCGCACTGCATGTTCAAGACCAGACTCCCGGAATGGCGGCCCGGCAGCGGGGGCAGCGGCCCGCGTCCATATGATTTTCCACGGCCCACATGCCGGTGCGCTGAATGAGCAGACGGCCGCACCGGGGGCAGAAGGTGTCGCCGCCGGGATGGCCGGGCACGTTGCCCAGGTAGACGTAGCGCAGTCCTTCGGCCTTGGCCGCCTCGCAGCAGCGTTCCAGGTCGGCCACCGGGGTCGGCGGGACGTTCTGGAGTTTGTACATGGGCCGGAAGCGGGTGAAATGAATGGGCACGTCCGGCCCCAGATGGGTCTTGATCCAGCGGGCCATGGCCGTGACATCCGCCTCCCGGTCGTTGGCAGCGGGTATGACCAGGTTGACGATTTCGACCCAGACGCCGAGGCCGACCAGGTTTTCCAGGGTCTCGAGGACGGGCTTGAGCCGGCCGTGGCAGTAGTCGCGGTAGAAATCGTCGGTAAAGGCCTTGAGATCGACCTTGTAGGCCTTGAGGAAGGGAACCAGTTTCCGTTGCGCTTCCAGGGATGTGAAGCCGTTGGAGACCACGGTGCACCTCAACCCGGCCTCATGGCCCAGCCGGGCGGTTTCGTGCATGAACTCGTAAAAGACCGTGGGCTCGTTGTAGGTGAAGGCCAGGTTGGGGATGTCGTTTTTCAGGGCCAGGGCGACCAGGGTTTGGGGCTCGATATAGCGGGCTTCGACCTTTTCGGGCCGGAACTGGGACAACTGCCAGTTCTGACAGAATTTGCAGCTCAGGTTGCAGCCGGCCGTGGACAGGGACAGAACCATGCTGCCGGGGACCACGTGGTAGAAGGGCTTTTTTTCGATGGGGTCGTTGTTCAGGGCCGTCACCCGGCCGTAAACCAGGGTCATGTATTCGCCCTGGCGGTTCATGCGAACCCCGCAGGCGCCCCGGCCGCCGGGCGCGACCTCGCACTGGCGGGGGCAGAGGCGGCAGCGGACGATTCCGCCTTCGAGCCGGTCGTAAAACATGGCCGGACGGACGAAGCGTTCGTCTTCAATGGAAAGCCCGGCCCCCGGCGGGGCGGCGCCGTCCGGAGCCTGGTCCTGGGCCCGGGCCGTGCCCAAAGGGCATACCCCCAGTCCGGCCGCGGCAACGGCCAGGCAGGTGGAACGCAGAAAAGTCCGTCGGTTCATGTCGGCCCTACTTCCCGGCCCCGGCCTTTTCATCCTCGCCAAAAACCTGGGCGCTGAACCGGTAGAGGTCCACGTTCGCCTGCCGCCAGGTCCCGGCGGGCAGGCCGGCCTTGACGCAGGTCTGGTCGAGGAACTTTTCCCGATCCCAGCCGTTCTCGACGGCCACCTGGGGCAGCAGCAGCCCCTGACGCTCCCCCTGGGCGATCATGAGTCCGTCCCGACCGACCTGGATGTCCTCGACCCGGTCGACCAGTTCGAACGGGGTCAGTACCGAAATTTCCAGGCTGACGCCTTCCCGGTATTCGGAGCGGGTCAGAGGGGAAAAGCGCGGGTCTCGAAAGGCGGCCGATACGGCCATGTAGGGTACGACCTCGGACACGGGATGGTTGGCGGCCAGGTGGCCGATACACCCTCTCAGGCCGTCCTTCATCTTGATGGTCACAAAGGCCCCGCCCAGGGAATTCAGGGCCGGGGAGAGCCCCTTGGGGAAGGTGAAATCCCTGCCGTCAAAGGCGCAGTCCAGGGCGCGCCGGGCCAGGCCCAACAACTGGGCTTTCTCCGCCGGACCGAGTCGAGGCGGGGCCGGGTCCGCCTTGTTCCCTTTCGATTTCGGGTCGGCTCCGTTCCCTTCGACCAAGGCCGCGGCGACGTAGCCGACGACATGGTCGTTGTCGCCGGTGACCGTACCGGAATGGTCGTATTTCAGAATCTCGGCCCGGTTGGCTCCCAGGGACCGGGCGGCCTCCATGACCGCGATGAGGGGGCCTTCGCCGCAGGCCTCGGACCGTCCGTTGAGCATGTCGAGATGGAGTCCCCGGCCGTCAAGGCCCCGGACCCGTTCGATGACCCGGGCGTCCAGAAGCCTGGCCTCCGGGGCCGGGTGTTCATGGGACAGATCGGTGCTGGCCAGCAGCAGCGCATTTCGGCCCCGCATGGCTTCAGCCAGGGCCCGGCCCAGGGCGACCGAGGAGCCGTAGCGCCGGTTGCCCACCAGCAGAGGCACGATCCTGGCCTGGGGCAGCACGGTCTGGATGAAGGGAAGCTGTATCTCCAGGCAGTGTTCGCTCTGGTGGATTTCGGGCCGGCCGGTCACGAGCGGGCCGGCGGCCTTCTGGATGCGGTCGGCCAGGTCGCGGTCCAGGGACACCCGTCCCAGGGGAGTTTCATAGTCCTGGTAGTTGAGGGAGGCGCCTGGGAAGGCGGCCCGGTGGCTGGGACCGATCAGGACCACGGTTTCGAAGGTCCGGTTTTTCAACAGGTTGTAGGCAAAGGCGGCCACGGGCCCGGAATAGCGGTGTCCGGCATGGGGGACGACCAGGGCCTTCAGCCTTCCTTGGACCTTGGGAACGGCGGCCCGGTCGAGAAAGGCCCGGACCTGGCTTTTCAGTTCGCCGGCCTGGGCCGGGTACCACTGTCCGGCCAGGGCCGAAGGTCTGAGTCCGACTTCGGTGGCCCGGGCCGAAGCGAGCGGCAGGGCCAGGAAAAGAATCAGGATGGCGATCTGGAGCCGGACCGGGCGGCCCGGTCCGGGAGAGCTCGGGATGCGGCGGTTCCGGGACACGGTCTTACTCCTTTTTGCGAGCCGCGTCGGGCAGCAGGATGCGGTTGGTCCGGGATCGGGTTTCGCCCACGGAGTTGACGTACACGGCCGGCCGGCCTTCGACGGGGCATTTGTTCGAGCATATTCCGCAACCGATGCAGCGCCCCAGGTTGACCTGAGGCGCTTTGAGGGTTACCTGCCGGTCCCGGTCGATCCGGGTCTCGTAGGGCACGAAATAGATGGCCTTGGGACTGGTCGGGCAGACTTCCTCGCAGACGATGCACGGTCCCTGGCCCGACCAGGGCAGGCAGCGGCCGCGATCGATAAAGGCCGACCCGATGGCCAGGGGCGTTTCAATCTTTTCCTTGCCGGTGATCAGCCGGATGGCCCCGGTGGGACAGACGCTCGAGCAGAGGGTGCAGGTGTATTCGCAGTAGCCCAGGTCGAAATTGAGGTACGGGGTCCAGAGCCCTTCCCACCCGGCTTCGGCCAGGGTCGGGTTGAGGACGTTGGTCGGGCAGACGCGCATGCACAGCCCGCAGCGGATGCATCGCCGGAGAAACTCGGACTCCTCCAGGGAGCCGGGCGGCCGGACCAGCGCGGGTTCGGGCCGCTGAACTCCGGCCAGGGAGGCGCGTCCCAGACCGACCAGGGCCGCGCCCCCGGCCAGGGAAGCCAGGACGGCCCGCCGGGCCAGGTCCGGGGCGTCCCGGGGCGGTTTGGGGGATGGTTCCGGACCGGGGCGCATGAACTGGAACTTGAACTGGAGCACGCCCTCTGGACAGGCGGCCACGCAGTTGAAGCAGAGGTGGCATTCATGCCTCAGCCATGGGTCTTCCGGATGGGGACCGCAGGCGCCTTGACAGTCGGCCCGGCAGAGACCGCAACGGGTGCAGCCTTCAGCGTCCTTGGTCAGATTGAGCGCCGCGTACCGGGAGGACAGCCCCATCAGCGCGCCCAGGGGACAGAGCGCGCGACAGAAGAAACGGGGCCGGACCAGATCGAGGACGAGCATGAAGACCAGGAGGCCGCCCAGAAGAAAGGCGCCCTGATAGGCCCGCGGCCCGAATCCCAGGACCGGATCGAAGGCATAGGGCCCGAGGTAGGCCAGAAATTTCAAGGGGCCGGCCGAACCCGCGGCCCAGGCCGTGGCCTGGGCGATCAGGTGGCCCAGGGCGGGAAAGAGCCCCAGGACCAGTCCCCGGTAGAGGAAGGAGAGCGGGTCCAGCAGACCGGCCTGGTCCGACCCGAGCAGGGCGGCGGCGAGAAACAGGATGAGCAGATAGTATTTGAGGTGCTGACTGGAATCCGGCTGGTTGAGCCGGGTCTTTTCCGCCAGGGACTTTTTCCGGCCGACCATGGTCACGAACTGATGCAGGGCCCCGAAGGGGCAGACAAAGCCGCAGAAGAACCGGCCCATGAGCAGGACGGCCAGCAAAACGGCCAGGGAGATGAGGAGCGTCGGCTTGAGCGCCCAGGTGGACAGCATGGTTCCCAGGCCGACCAGGGGGTCCAGGTCGAAAAACCAGGTCACGGGCGCGGACAGTCTGAGGTCCTTGCCCGCGCCGGTCACGGCAAAGAGGGAGGCGTTGAAGCCCTGGGGCACCTGGGCCTCGGCCGCCAGATAGACGAAGAGGACCAGGAAACCGGCCTGGCTGATTCGCCGGGCGGTCCGCCAGCCTGTAAAGCGTTTGCCCCTTGACTTTTTCACACCGCTATTTCGATCCGCTTTCCGGCTCCGGGGTCGATACGCCCCAGACCCTGTTGTTCGGCCAGCAGGATGTACCCCACTTCATCGGGATAGACGTCGAACAGGGCCGTCGCGGCCGCGTCAACGGCGACCTGATCGATCCCGGCGATGACCGTGTTCCGGCCGATCACGTCCGACAGCCGGCCTCCGGAAGGGCCGTTGCGAACCATGATCCGGGTGGCGTCGACCAGGACCAGGGTCGGCTGAAAAAAACGGGCCAGGTCCACGATGGACTGGTGGATGTCCTGGTGCAAGGCCCCCCGCCGGCCGCCCACGGCCCCGATCCAGTTCTTCATACCCAGGGTCAACCGGGTCAGGCCATGGCTTTTGGCCACGGGCGCGTTGATGAGCTTGTCGGCCTGGATGACGGGCATGAACACGGACCATTGCCCCAGACGACGACCGCCCAGGTCCATGTCCTTGAAATGTTTGGACTCCGGGTACAGCAGCCCGGCCCCGGTCTCTTTGGCCACGGCTTCGATGCCCGTGTTGAGATAACATCGTTGGGCGTTGTTGATGGTGTTGTCCACCAGATGGACCTTTTTGGCCCCGGCCCGGTAACAGAGCCGGACGATGGCCGCCAGGACTTCGGGGCTGGTGTTGGCCGCCAGTTCGGGCGGCCGGTCCCAGGACATGTTGGGCTTGACCGCGACCACGTCACCCCGGGTAATGAATTTTTCCATGCCGCCCAAGGGTTCGAGAACCTTGGCCACCAGTTCGGCCTCCCGTCCCGCCCGGTTTGAACGGGCCACGACCACCTGGTCCGGAGCCCCGGGAATCCGGAAGTCCGACTTGATCTCCAGGCGGGTCTCGGGAGCCGCCAGGGTGTTCCGTCCGTATAGTCCGCCGTACGCCCCGACGGTCAGGGCCGCGGCCCCGCCCAGTTTGGCCAGGCGCTTGACCGCCTGGCGACGCGTAATCTTTTCCGACATGCTTTTACCTCCGGAATGGAGTCCGGCTCGATCATCCGCCCGGTCCGGGGCCCCATATAGCGGCCGGCCTGAATCGCCCCGTCTATTAAATGTAGCCGTTTTCCATCGGATCACAAGCCGTTCGGTCAGGCCTCGCCGAAAATCGTGCGCTCCTGTCAGGTTGACTCCAGGTCCCCGGCCGACTCATCGGGCGCTGAAGGAGACTGGGGCGGCGGAGACGGGTCCGCTTCGGGTCCGGGCCGTTCTTCGGACCCGAAGAAGGTCAGAATCGACCGGATCAACTGGTCCTGGTTCTGAATATGATCCCGGAGCAGTTGCAGTTCGTCTTCCAGGTCCCGAACGCGGGTCCGCAGGTCCCGGATTTCCTCCCAGCCGGGTCCCGAGGGAGCGGAGGGGGGGGCTTCGGAAGCGGGCGTCTTTTCGGGGGCCTCCGATTGTTCGGACGCGGCTTCCCCCTCCGGGGCCGTCCCAGGCTTCCCGGACGGGGAGGCCTGGTCATCCGTGACAGCCGGGGCGGCTGCGTCGGCGGATGTGGATGATTCTCCTTCTTCTCGCGGCGTGGCGTCACGATCCGGGGCCTTGGCCGCCTGTTCCTCGGCCGGGGCCGGCGGCGAGGCCGGTTCAGCGGGCCGCGGAGCGACCGGCGGCGGGGCGGGTACGGTCTTGGCCGCCGGAGCGGGCACCGGAGCGGCCGGGAGGGCGGCCCGGGTCGTGACCGGCCTGAGAGAGGCGACCCAGGCCTGGGGGTCGGGAAAGACGGGCCGGCCCGCGTCGGCCAAGCCGAGCAGCCCGGTCAGGGCGCAGAGCAGCAGGAAAAGCGCCCACATGAAATAGCTCCCCAATGATCGATACGATTTTCCGAACAGGACCCGGACCTGAAGGAAGAGGAAAAGCAGCGCGCCCAGAGGCAGAACGACCTGGACCATCAGGTAGCCCGATCCCAGAAATCCCAGCCAGCCGCTCATGGCGCCGGGCTGTTCGAGAAGTCCCTTCAGATCGGCCCCGCCTTGAACCAGGGCGATCACCGGCGCCATCACGGCGTACAGCACCAGGACGGTCAGCAGGAGAGGCAGCCAGAACGGACGCGGCCAAGTGATCCAGACGGCCGCCAGGACGGCCAACAGGGCCAGCCCGTACCACAAGGGCAGCAGCAGTCCGCCGGTCAGCCCCCAAAGGCCGAAGCCGGCCAGGCCGTATATCCCAAAGGCCAGGGCCAGGATGATTCCATTCCCTACCGCTTCAATGCCGACCTTGGTTTCCAGGGCCAGCTTTTTCCAGCCCAGGCCGACCAGGGCCAGGCAGAGAAGCGCCACGCCGCCGGCTTCCCAGACAAAAGGCGCGTCGGCCAGGTAGGCCTGCACGGCCAGGGCCGGCAGTCCGACGCCGAGCAGGACCAACAGAAGCCAGTGCAGCGCGATCCTGGCCATTTTGGACGCTCGGGCGACCCGGGCCTCTTTTTCATAAAAAGGCTTGAATTCATCCGAAGGCGGTTCGGTGTCAGTCCCTGTCTCTTCCCGGAGGACGGTTTCTTCCCTTGGCCCGTCATCGTCGGCAATCGGGACGGCGTCCTGTTCCATTTCCAGGACCGGAGCCGAAGTTTCGGTTTGCTCATCCGCCGGCCGTTCGGTGGCCGATGCTTCGGGTTCGGATGCCGTTTCGGGCGCCGGCTTGTTGTCTTCGATCACGTCAGCTCCTTGATAACCAAATAAATTTATTATAATTATTTTATCACGGCCCGCCGACCGGGGACAAGCAAAAAAGATCGCCATCCAAAACCCCTGCCAGCGATCGGGGGCGGTTCCAAACCGTATCGCGGCCTTTGGCGGGTTTATCCGCAAAGGCGGAATGAATGTTCTTCCGGCGGTTGAGCGACGGGGCCACTCCGAAAAATGCAGGTTGAAGATCGGATCGATCTCGGTTAAGGTGGTTTCAATCAAGGCATCGGGCGACTTTTCATCATCGTAAGGCGGGGTATACGCCTGGCGCGTTGAGATATTTCTTGGCCGGATGGCCCGGATTTCGACGCTCCCGCACTTGGGGGAAGGAGATTTGCCATGACGGAGGAACGCACATTCAAGGCCTGGCACCGAGGGTCTGACATGACCCGGCGCGATGTGCTGAAAAAGGGACTTGGGGCTGCGGCCGTTTTGGCCGCGGGCGGAACCGGGGCCGCGTTGCGGAGTGGAGGCTGGACCGCCATAGCCGGTGAGCCCTACGACTGCGTCATCCGGGGCGGACTGGTTTACGACGGGATTTCGTCCGAGCCTCGCCAGGCGGACGTGGCGGTTCGGGGGGATCGGATTACGGCCGTGGGCCGGATCGAGGGTCCGGCCGCCCGGGTCGTCCAGGCCGACGGCCTGATAGTGATGCCGGGTTTCATCGACGTGCATACCCACTGCGACCTGACCTTCAAGCGGTCCGGGTTGAAGCGTCACCTGGCCCGGGTCATGCCCAGTTGGAAAGGCAACTACAACTATCTCCACCAGGGCGTAACCACCGTGGTCACGGGCAACTGCGGCTACGGATACACGGATGTCGATTACTGGTTCGGACTGCTCGAGGATATCGGGTTCGGGACCAACGTGTATCACCTGGCCCCGCACGGCATGCTGCGGGAGGCCCTTTTCGGTCCGGACCACCAGGGCCCCTTGAACGCCTCGCAACTGGACCGGCTGGCCGGCCGGGTCGAGGAGGAAATGCAAAAAGGAGCGGTGGGGCTTTCCGCCGGCCTGGAGTACGCCCCGGGTATCTGGGCGGACGTCCGGGAGATATCGACCTGCGCCCGGGCGGCCCGCAAGCATGGCGGACTGTTCACGGTGCACATGCGGGACGAATCCGGCGCCGTGAAGCCGGGCGGGCGTCCGGCCCTGCTGGAATCGATCGCCGAGGTCGTGGAGGCGGCCCGCCAGGCCGAGGTCGGCCTGGAAATTTCCCATCTGAAAATCAGCGCGCCATACAACGACCTGCGTCCCGGCCAGGTCTTCGACCTGATCGAGGAAGCCAGGCGACAGGGGCTGGACGTCACCGCCGACCAGTATCCCTACACGGCCGGCAGCACCTACATCTCCATCTTGCTACCCGACGAATTCAAGTCCGGCCTGGGCGTCAAGGACCGGTACAAGACACGTTCCGGTCAAGTGGAGATCGAGAAGGCCATGGCCGAGGTCTTCTCCTACCTGCCACCGGACCGGATACTGATCAGCTTCGACCCGAACGACGAGACCCGGGAGGGCAAGACCCTGGAAGTCCTGGCCGAGACGACCGGCCGGACTCCGGCCCGGGCCTACGCGGAGATGGTCTGCGAGGACCCGCCGCCCACGGGCATATTTTTCATGATGAAGGAGGCGGACGTGCGGGCGCTGATGCAGCCGGACTACGTCATGACCGCGTCGGACGGCTGGACCGTGCCCAAGGACATGACCAAACCCCATCCGCGCTGCTATGGGACGTTTCCCAAAAAGATACGGGAGTATGTTCTGAAGGAGCGGATCGTGGACCTGCCCCGGGCCATCCGCTCGATGACGTCTCAGCCGGCGGAAAAATTCAGGCTGAAAGACCGGGGCCGGATCGAGGTCGGGTATTTCGCCGATATCGCGGTGATCGACCTCAAGGGCCTTAACCATCACGCCAGCTACCTGGACCCGCACCAGTACGCCAGCGGGGTCCGACATCTGCTGGTCAACGGCGTGGCGGCCATTGAAAACGGTCAGGCCACTGGTGAACGGGGCGGCCGGGCTTGCAGACGAAGCTGAACCCGACGGGGCTTTATTCGCGTTTCTTCAGTTCGCTCTTCTTGATCTTGCCCGAGGCCGTCTTGGGCAGTTCGTCGATGATCTCCATGAACTTGGGAATCTTGTAGGTCGCGACCCGTTCCCTGAGAAAGGCGGCCATTTCCTCGTAGTCCAGGCTCTGGCCCGGCTTGAGGCTGACGTAGGCGTGTCCGGCCCGGCCCCATCGTTCGTGCGGCACGCCGATGATGGCGGCCTCGAATATTTTGGGGTGCATTAGCAGGACCTTTTCCACCTCGGCCGGGTAGATGTTTTCTCCGCCGCTGATGAACATGTCTCCCATGCGGTCCACGGCGTAGATGTATCCGTCCTCGTCCACACGGGCCAGGTCCCCGGTGTGATGCCATCCGTTGCGGCTGACGCGCCCGGTCTCCTCCGGCCGGTTCCAGTAGGCCGTCATGCGGATCGGGCCCTGAACCACGATCTCGCCGATCCCCCCGGGCGGCACGGGCCGGCCCTCTTCGTCGACGACCCGGACATCGCCATGGAGAACGGGCAGCCCCACGGCGCCCGCCTTTTCCCGGGCCTTGTCTTCCGGGACCCACAGTTCGATTGACGTTTCGGTCTGACCGAAAAGCTGTCGGACCGGCAGGCCGTTGTCCAGGGCTTCGTGCATCAGGTCGGCCGAAGCGGGTTCACCGGCCACGACGATGGTTCTCAGTGAGCCGATGTCGCGGTCTCGGGGCCGGGTCTCCTTGAGCAGGGTGTTGAGCATGGTGGGCACGAGCATGGACTGGGTGACCCGGTGGGTTTCGATCAGATTGAGAAACCGGAACGGATCGAAGTGGTCTTCCAGGACCAGGGTCCCGCCCACGTAGAGAATGGGCACGGACATGATGTTCAGGCCCCCCGAATGGAACAGCGGCAGGGTCACCAGCATGACGTCCCGGGAATAGAGGTCGAAATAGATTTGGGCATTGAGGGTGTTGAACAGGGTCTTCCGATGGGACAGCAGGGCGCCTTTGGGCGTGCCGGTGGTGCCCGAGGTGTACATGATCATCTGGGGCTTATCCAGGTCGTCCCGGGCCGGGCCGACCGATGGTTCGGAATCGGGCCGGCCGTCGAGAGCGCCTTCGTAGGAACTGTGCCAATCGCCTGCTTCTCGCCCCCAGGCCAGACAGACGGGGCGGTGATCCGGCTTGAGCAAGGCCAGGCATTTCTCGGTCCGTTCGCCCAGGCCCGGCTCGAAACAGAGCACTTTCAGGCCGCTGTCTCCCACCTGGTAGGCCACTTCCGGAGGGGCCAGCCGAAAGTTCAGGGAGACGAAGATAAGTCCGGCCTTGGCGCAGGCAAAATATACTTCCAGAAATTCCGGACGGTTGCGGGTATAAGCGCCGACCCGGTCCCCGGGGTCCAGGCCCATGTCCAGCAGGGCGCGGGCCAGACGGTTGGTTCGCTCGTTGAGTTGGGCGTAGGTCAGGGTCCGGTTATCGAAGACGATGGCCGTTTTGTCGCCCGAATATAGGCTTCGTTTATACAACCAGTTTCCGACGTTCATGCTTCTTTCAACAACTCCCGTGCAATGATGAGTTTCTGGATTTCCGAGGTCCCGCCGCCGATTTCGATCAGCTTGGCGTCTCGCATGTAGCGTTCGACCGGGTACTCCCGGGTGTACCCGTAGCCGCCCAGAATCTGGATGGCATCCAGTCCGGCGCGGGTCCCCATGATCGAAGCGTAGTATTTAGCGATGGAAGCTTCCTTGGTCAGCTTGACGCCCTGATCGACGAGAGGGCAGAGGGTGTAGGTGAACTGCCGGGTGATGGTCAATCGGGTGGCCATTTCGGCCAGCATGTTCTGCACCATCTGAAAGGAGGCAATCGGCTGTTTGAACTGGATGCGTTCTTTGGCGTATCGGGCCGCGGTTTCGAGGCAGGCCTGTGCGATGCCGACGCTGGTGATGGCTCCCAGGATGCGTTCCTCGTCCAGGGTCTCGAAAAGGACGGGGAAGCCCCGGCCCTCACCGCCCATGACCTGGTCGGCCGAGACGCGGACGTTTTCCATGAAGACCTCGCCGGTCGGCGAACAGCGCATGCCCATTTTCTTGAAGGGCTGGCTGGTGCTCAAACCATCCATGCCCCGTTCCAGGATGAAGAGGGTCCCGCCCTGGGCGCCCCGGCTCCCGGCCTGGCGGGTGACGACCATGAAGTAGTCGGCGATCGGCCCGTTGGTGATAAAGGTCTTGGAACCGTTGATGACGTAATGGTCACCGTCCTGGCGGTAATTGGTTTTCAGGGACAGGGCGTCCGACCCGGCCTCGGGTTCGGTCAGACAGAAGGCGGCCACGGCTTCGCCCTGGATGACCTGGGGAATATACCGTTTCTTCTGCTCCTCCGTCCCGTACTTGGCGATAAAGTAGCAGAAGTTGGTCGTGCACATGTTGACCGACATGCCGAAACCGGCGGAGACCCGGCAGAACTCTTCCTTGATCAGGGCATTGGTCAGCAGGTCGGCGGCGCCGCCGCCCAGTTCACTCGGGCTGGTCGAGCCGATCAGGCCGTTCCGGCCGGCCTTGCGGTAGACTTCCAGGGGAAAGCGCTCCTCCTCGTCGATATCATGGGCGATGGGGGCCAGTTCGTTCTCGGCGAACTTGCGCGTCATATCCCGAACCATGCGGTGTTCTTCGGACAAGAGAGCGTCGAGCATTATCCTCATAGAAAAACATCCTTTTCCGAACTCGGATTATATCATAATTGAAGCCCCCCACTGCGAGATGCGGGGTATCTTCAACATGCAAGATAGAAATTCTTTTTCAGGACGGCCGCCAAGGCGGCCGCCCGGCCATATCAGTCCTGAGCCTGGCCGTACTTCTCCCTCAGGACCCGTTTGAGAATCTTGCCGCCGAAAGTCCCCTTGGGCAGTTCGTCCACGAAGATGACCGAGGTGGGCTTTTTATGGCTGGCCAGGTGCCGGCGGCAGTGTTCGATGACCTCGTCCGCGGTGATCTGGGCGCCTTTGGCCCGGACGATGACGGCCCGGATGGATTCGCCCCATTTTTGATGGGGCACGCCGATGATCGCGCCTTCGGATATGCCGGGGTGGCGGTGCAGGACCTCTTCGATCTCGGCGCAATAGACGTTCAGGCCGCCGGTCTTGATCATGTCCTTGATCCGGTCGACCATGTAGATGAAGCCCAGATCGTCGTATCGTCCCACGTCCCCGGTGTGCAGCCAGCCGCCGCGCAACGTCCGTTCGGTTTCCTCGGGGGCCTTGTAATAGCCCTTGAAGACCGAAGGTCCCCGGACGATGATTTCTCCCTCTTCGCCCACGGGCAGGTCGTTGTCGTCGGGGTCAACGATGCGGACCTCGGTGCACATGTAAGGCCGGCCGGCACTGCCCCATTCCCGGGGCTGGTCCGTGGGCCTGAGAACGGTCACGGCCGGTGATGCCTCGGTCAGGGCATAGGAGCAGTACAATGCGCCGTTGGGCCAAAGCACCCTTTCGATCTCCTCCTTGAGGTCCGGATGAAGGAAGCCCTGGCTGTTCAGCCATTTGGAGATCGATGAGGTGTCGCGCGGCCGTTTCTTCTGGACGTCGAGCAGCATGCGGAAGATGGTCGGGTTGCCGGTGATGAAGGTGGTCCGTTCCTGTTCGACCATGTCCAGATAGCGGCCCGGGTCGAAGCCGGAGCTGCCGATAAATGTCCCGCCGGCGTACATGTAGGCCATGAAGCGCGACAGGGCGGCGGTGTGGTACATCTGCATGGGGAAGTAGACCCGGTCTTCCGGCGTGGGGCTCTGGTTTTCGGTGGTCACGCAGATGACGTTCCAGAGCAGGCTCTTGTGGGTGAGGATGGCCCCTTTGGGGCGGCCGGTGGTCCCGCCGGTGAACATGAGAAAGGCCTCGTCCGCTTCGAGGACCCGGTCGGGCGGTTCGTCCTCCGAGGCCCGGGACATCAGGTCCTCATAGTCCCGGGCGAAGCCGGGCGTTCCGCCGCCCATGCAGATGAACGACTTGAGCCTGGGGACCCGCTGTCGCAGGTCTTCGGCATGGCCGGCGAAATCCCCATGAAAGACCAGGGTCTCCGAATCGGTGAATTCGGCCTCATACGTAATATCGTCCAGCGTGGCCCGGGAGTCCAGCGGCGTGGTGATGATGCCCAGCTTGGCGTGGGCCAGGTAGACCTCCATAAGCTGGATGCAGTTGTTCGACAGGGTGGCGACTCGGCTGCCCCTGCCCAGACCCAGGCCGAGCAGGGCCTGGGCGTATCGGTTGACGCGACGATTGAGCTGATCGTAGGTCAGGGCGCTCTTGTCGTCCATGACGGCTTTTTTGTTGGGATACTTGCGGGCCGAGCGGGCGAAGGCCTGCCCCAGCGTCATTTCCATGACCGCCTCCTTACTTGTTCAACAATGGTAGCATTTCACGGGTATCATCGAGGCCGGCCACTTCCATCCCGAACTCGCGAATGAGCCGGGCGGCCTTGTCCACCAGTTCCGCGTTGCTTTGGGCCAGGACGCCCCGGGACAGGTAGAGGTTGTCCTCGAAGCCGACCCGGATATTGCCGCCCATGAGTGTGCCGACCATGCCCAGGGTCAGCTGATGTCGGCCGATGCCCACCGTCTGCCACGTGTACTCCGGGGGAATGCTCTCGTGCAGGGCGACCAGGTTTTTGATGGTCGCCGGGATGCCGCCCATGACGCCCATGACGAAGCTGATCTGGTAGGGCGGATCGAGAAGTCCGGGCCGTCTAATCCAGTGCTCCACGTTCTGGACCATGGACAGGTCATAGACCTCGAACTCGGGCATGACCCCGATCTCCTTCATCCGCGTGGCGTACAGTTCCATGACCTCCGGCAGATTGGGAAAAAGCCGGCGGCCGAAGTTCATGGAGCCCGCGTTGAGGGAGGCGGAATCGGGCCGGAGTTCGACCACGGGGCGGAGCCGGTCCTCGGGGCTCAGGCCCAGAGTGGTCGCCCCGCCGCCGGTGGTGATCTGGGTGACGATGGGGCAGGCGTCCCGGACGGCGTCCAGGTAGGCCCGGAAAACCTCGAGGTCGGACGTGGGGGAGCCGCTGTTCGGGTCCCGGGCGTGGAGGTGGACGACGGTCGCGCCGGCCTCGAAGGAGCGCTTGGTCTCCGCGGCGACCTCCTCCGGGGTCACGGGCAGGTTGGGGTTGTCGGCCCAGGTGGGTATGCTGCCCGTGGGGGCCACGGTGATAATAACCTTTCTGCTCATAATGTCTCCCGTGGGACGCCCGGAGGATGACCGGCGCGGGCCCCGGTCATCCGTCGGCGGGCCGTGGCTGAGTCGTTATTCGAGGGGACGGAAGTAGAAGTCGGTGATGGCGCCGTGCCTTTCCTCGCGAAAATAGGCTTTGACCCGGGTGCCGACCTTGATCTGGGACACGTCATCGACCTCCATGTTGGTCATCATGACGAAGTCGGACCCGTCGAGCTGGATGTAGGCGCAGATAAAAGGCACCTTTTTGATGAAGGCGCTGGTGGTGAAGTACTGGACCGTGCAGGCCTTGATCGTGCCGGTGCCTTCGAGGGGCAGCCATTCCGTGGGCACGTAGCAAAGCGAGCAATGGTCGCGCGGCGGGCAGTAGACCTTGCCGCACTGGGTGCATCTGGCGCCGTAAATGGTCTTGTTCTCGCGAATCTCCCGGAAAAATCGCGACTGCCGGCCCAGGCTGTATTTGAAAAAGACCTCCATTTTGTCCGGTATTTCCAAGGGCTGGTCCATGGGAACCTGTCCGGACAGTTCGGCCTCGTATTCCCTTTTCAGATATTCGACGGGAATACCGTATTTAGCCTCATGATATTGGTACCACTTTTCGCGTTCCTGCTCGTTCATGACTTGTCTCCCTCCAGGACCAGGCAGATGGTCCAGGTGCACAAGGTTCCACCGATGCTTTGGACCAGGCCGCGCCGGGCGTTCTTGACCTGCCGCTCACCGGCCTCTCCCCTCATATGCAGGGCCACCTCATAGGTCTGCATGATTCCCGTAGCCCCGACGGCGTGTCCGCAGCCGATCAGTCCGCCGCTGACGTTGACCGGAATCCGGCCGTCCGGCAGGACCGTGCCCTCGTCTATCAAGCGTCCGCCCTGCCCTTCCTCGCAGAAAAAGCAGTCCTCGTAGGCCATGATTTCCGTGCCGCTGAACGCGTCGTGCAGTTCGGCCAGGTCCAGCTCACGGACCGGGTCCTTGACGCCGGCCATCTTGTAAGCGCTCTGGGCGGCTACCCGGGAGGATTCGAAGGTGTACAGATTGGGCCGGTTGCCCGGCATGACGTAATCCACCGAAGCGCCCACGCCGGTGATCCAGACCGGATTGTCCGTCAACTCCCGGGCCACTTCCTCACTGGCCAGGATGACCGCGGACGAGCCTTCGGAATAGAGGCAGTTGTCGTAGAACTTGAACGGCTCGACGATCTTGCGGGAATTGAGCACGTCCTCGACGGTGATGACTTTGGGCGACTGGGCGATGGGGTTCTTGGTCGCGTTCAAATGGTTCTTGACCGAGACCTTGGCCATCTGCTCCTCGGTGGGGTTGCCGTATTTTTCCAGGTGGGCGATAACGGCCAGGGCGAAGCCGGAAGCCGCGGTCCGGCCGGCCGGGTTGTCGTAGGTCATGTCCGCCGTATACAGGATGGCCCGGAGCACTTCGGGCGTGGTGACACCGGATTCATAGTTGAAACAGTCGTTGCATTTCTCCACGCCCAGGACCAGGCAGACGTCGTACAGGCCGCTGGCCACCTCGGAATACCCGATTCTCATGGCCGCGCCGCCGGTGGCCCCGCCCGAGTTGACCCGGACCATGGGCTTCAGGCCCAGGCCCAGGTAGTCGTGGACGAAGGCGTCCGGCTGGTATTGACGCTGAAAAAAGTCGTTGTAGATGCCGTAGACCGCGCAGTCGATCCGGGTCCGATCGATCCCGGCATCCTCCATGGCCATTTTGGCCGCGTCGAAGGCCAGCTCATAATAGGTCTTGTCCACCCATCTGGCCTTGAACTTGGTGGTCCCCATTCCCACGATGCCCACTTTTCTCATTGGTGCACTCTCCCTTTGGATGTTTGACGAATCAATCCCGCATGGACGGGTCCCTTATCTCGTTCGCTCCGCGTCGGGCCGGCGCCTTAGGACATCGGCCCCGGCCTGTTCCTGGGATATCGGCTGCCATCCGCTTCGGCCCGCATTTTTCACCTTGACTTTCAGGGCGGTGGTGTATTAGGATTTGATCAGATTTTTTACTAAATCCTTGATGGATTGTCAAGCGCTAATTCCCCGTTTCCAAGTCCGGAGCCGCTTTTTCGGGCCCCAGCGGACGGGTCCAGATCAAATCCGAGGATATCGCGAATGGACACAGAATCGACGATCAATCTCTTTCGAACCATATCCCGATCGGCGCGCCGGTTCGGGGATAAGACGGCCCTGGTTTCCCATGAAGACCAACGCCTGTCCTACGCCGAACTCGATCGCCTGAGCAACCGGTTCGCCCGGGGACTTTCGGCTTTGGGCTTTTCCAAGGGCGATCACATCGGCACCCTGTCCTTTAACGCCAACGAACTCCTGATCGCCTTTTTCGGAATTCTGAAGATCGGGGCGGTGGCCGTGACGGTCAACGTCCGGCTGGCGGACCCGGAGATTCTATGGCTCCTGGACCATTCCGATGTTGCGGCCCTGGTTTTCGACTCCGACTTCAAGGACCGGGTCGACGCGCTGCGACCGGACCTGCCCCGCCTGAAGCACCTGATCATGTTCGGCGGGGAACCCTCCCCCGGCGTGTCGGCCTTCGAGGCCATTCTGGAAAGCGGCTCGGACCAGGAGTCCGGGGTTGTGGTGGAAGGCGAAGACACGGCCTTTATCATCTACACATCCGGGACCACGGGGCGCCCCAAGGGCGTCATGGTCACGCACAACGGTTTCCTGTGGAACTGCGTCAACTGGTCTTGCGCCGGGAGTTTTCGGGAGTGCGACGTCGCGCTTCAGGTCTTCCCCCTCTTCCATGTCGCCGCCATCGGCAGCGTCCTGACCCATCTGTATCTCGGGGCCACGATCCACATCAAGAAGTCCTTCGATCCCCGCGACTATATGGAAACCATCGCCCGGGAACGGATCAACCGCCTTGCGGCCGCGCCCACGGTCTTCGCCATGCTTCTGGCCCTTCCGGAGATCGAGACGTACGACACGAGTTCCGTGGAACTGATCGGCTCGGGTTCGGCGATCATGCCCACCGAGATTCAAAGGCGTCTTCAGGCCGTCTTTCCCGCGGCCAGGCTGTTCGACACCTACGGCATGTCCGAGGCCTCCGGCGGCATCACCACGCTCCAGACCGAGGACTTTCACCGGAAGACGGCCTGCGTGGGCAGACCGCACCTGAACCTGGAAATGCGGGTCGTCGACGACGATGACCATGACGTCTCCGTCGGCCAGGTGGGCGAAGTCATCTTCCGGGGGAACAACCGGATGAAAGGCTACTACAAGGACCCCGAGAATACGAAATCGGCCATACGCGACGGCTGGTATCATACCGGCGATATGGGCCGCCTTGACGAAGAGGGGTTTCTGTACATCGTCGACCGGAAGAAGGACATGGTCATCACCGGCGGAGAAAACGTCTATCCCCGTGAGGTCGAGGAAGTGCTTTACACGCATCCCGGCATCGCGGAAGCGGCCGTGATCGGCGTGCCGGACGCCAAGTGGGGCGAAGCGGTCAAGGCGGTGATCGTCCTCAGACCCGGGCATTCCGCCGCGCCCGAGGAAATCATCGCCTTCTGCCGCAAGCATATCGCGGGCTACAAGTGCCCCAAGAGCGTGGTCTTTGTCGAGGCGCTGCCCAAGAATCCGATCGGCAAGGTACTCAAACGCACGCTCAAGGAACAGTACGACCGGTCGTAAGCGGCCGGCACTCGCGGGCGCGCCTCCCCGGAAGCGCTCTCGGCCCAGCATGTCATCGTCACCAAGGAGGTTGAAATGGGACGACAAATCTATACGGAAGAACATGACATCTTCCGGGCGGCCTTCAAACGGTACCTGGAAAAGGAGGTCGTTCCTCATCTTGAGGAGTGGGAGGAAAATCATGAAGTCCCCCGCGAGGCCTGGAAGAAGATGGGAGAACAGGGCTATATCTGTCCCTGGCTGGAGGAGGAGTACGGGGGCTCGGGGGCCGGCTTCGAGTACTCGATCATCATCAATGAAGAGATGAGCCGGGTCCGGGCCAACGGGTTTTCGGTCGGGCTGCACAGCGACATTATTGCCCCGTATATCAACAGTTTCGGTTCCGAAGAACAAAAGGCGAAATACCTGCCCGGCGCCGCCACCGGCGATATCCTTCTGGCCGTGGCCATGACCGAGCCTGACGCCGGCTCCGACCTGCAGGCCATCCGGACCCGCGCGGTCAAGGACGGGGACCACTACGTGATCAACGGCCAGAAGACCTTCATCAGCAACGGCTACTGCTGCGACCTGGCCGTGGTGGCCTGCAAGACCGACCCCAACGCCAAGCCGGCCTATAAGGGCATCAGCCTGATCCTGGTCGAGGCCGGGACGCCCGGGTTCAACAAGGGCCGCCGCCTCCAGAAAATGGGGCTGCAGATCCAGGACACGGCCGAACTGTATTTCGAAGACTGCCGCGTTCCGGCCACGAATCTGCTGGGGCAGGAAGGTCGCGGTTTCTATTACCTGATGGACAAGCTGCAGCAGGAGCGGCTGATCGCGATCATCCGGGCCCAGGTCGGGGCGGAGGAGATGCTCAAGCTGACCATGGACTACGTCAAGCAGCGCCATGCCTTCGGCAAACCCATCGGTTCCTTCCAGCACAACGCCTTCAAGCTCGCTGAAATGGCCACCGAGATCGAACTGGGCCGGACTTTTTTCGACGATCTGCTGGCCGATCACCTCGAAGGCAGGAACATCGTCAAGAAGGTTTCCATGGCCAAGTGGTGGATCGGCGAGATGTGCAACCGTGTGGCTTACCAGTGCCTCCAGCTCCACGGCGGGTACGGCTTCATGGACGAATACGTCATTTCGAAGTGGTACCGGGACGTGCGGGCCATTACCATCTACGCCGGAACGACCGAGATCATGAAGCAGGTCATCGCCCGGGAGATGGGCCTGTTGTAAAGCGATCACCAAGAACAGCAAAGGGGCGCGAACTCTCGCGCCCCTTTGCGTTTATTGGCCAGACTTCGGCAGGTGGCCGTCAGCCCGA
>JAHJTB010000090.1 GCA_018830135.1 Pseudomonadota bacterium
CACCTTGGTCCCGGCGATGGGGCCGGCGAAGGGGATGTCCGATATCTGGAGGGCGGCCGAGGCGCCGATCATGGCCAGGATGTCGGGGTCGTAGTTCTCGTCCACGGAAAGGGCCGTGGCAATGACCTGGGTTTCATAGTTCCAGGTTTTGGGGAACAAGGGACGACAGGGCCGGTCTATGAACCGGGAAGTCAAGGTCTCTTTTTCCGAAGGCCGTCCGACTTCACGGCGGAAGAAATTCCCCGGAATCCGGCCGACGGCGTAAAAACGTTCCTGATAGTCCACGGTCAGGGGAACAAAATCAATGCCCGTTCGCTGCTGCTCCGTGGCCACGGCCGTAACCAGGACCAGGGTGTCGCCGCAACGGACCGTCACCGCACCGCTGGCCTGGCGGGCCATGTGTCCCGCTTCGATCGTCAGCGTTGCTTCTCCGAACTGTCTTTCTATTTTCATCTCGTTTGTCTTTCTCCTTTTTCGTTTCCCCTCGAGTCCGATGGGGCAGGAGCATGCACCTGAGTCCCGATCACTTACGAATACCCAACCTGGCAATCAGTTCTCTGTAGCGTTCCACGTCCTTTTTTTTGAGGTAATTGAGCAAGCGGCGGCGCTGGCCGACGAGTTTGAGCAGGCCGCGCCTTGAATGATGGTCCTTTTTATGGATCTTGAAGTGCTCCGTTAGTGTCACGATCCGCTCGGTCAATAAAGCAATCTGGACTTCAGGGGACCCGGTATCTGTTTCATGTGTTTTGAAACCCTGAATCAGGTCCTTCTTCCTTTCTGAGGTTAACGCCACCTTGATTGTCCTCCTTTTGGCATTAAACGTTCGATTATTTATGCATTCCTTCCGAGTATCCGTAGCGGGGTCAGTTGATCCTGCTCCCGGGGTCCTTCGGAGGGGGTATATTGATAAATGGCCAGCAATCCGGTTTCCCGAGTCAGGACGCGCACCGGTCCCGGCTGGGGGTGATAGTCTTCCAGGCAGGACAGGGGCAAGACCTGCCCGTTTTCCACCGAACGGACGAGGCGGTCCTGGACCTGAACGGCGGGCATGAAGGCCAGGGCCTGCTCCAGGGGGATGATCCGTTCCTCGATTCGTTCCGCGCGGGCCAGGTCCAGGGCCTCGTCCAGGGTGACGGCATCTTTGAGGCTGAAGGGCGAGGAAGACAGGCGCCGCAAGGTTTCCAGGCAGGCCCCGGTCTTGAGGCGTCTGCCCAGGTCGGCCACGATGGAGCGGACGTAGGTTCCGCTCGAAACCCGGAGGTGAAAGGAGACGCGGGGCATGTCGATTCCGGTGATTTCAAACTCGTCGACCTGAACGATCCTCGATTTGAGGGCGATTTTTTCTCCGGCCCGGGCCCGGCGGTATGCGGGGACGCCGCCCAGCTTGACGGCCGAATAGGCCGGCGGTACCTGTTCGATGGCCCCGACGAACTCGCGGGCCGCGTCAATGATTTCCCGGGGGCTGAGATCGAAATCGGCCCGTTTGGCCGTGACCCGTCCGGTGATGTCATCGGTTTCGGTGCTCATGCCCAGAATCATGTCTCCGGTGTATATCTTCCGGCCGGCCTGAAGAAAGGGGACCATTTTGGTGGCCCGGTTGAGGCACAGGGCCAGAACGCCGGTCGCCAGGGGGTCGAGTGTGCCGGTATGTCCGATCCGCTTGATGCGAAGGGCCTGTCTGACACGGCGCACCACATCGAAGGAGGTCGGCCCCCGGGGTTTGTCCACGACGAGAACACCGGACAGTAGATGCCTTCCAGGGGGCATGTCAGGCCGACCTTTCGGCAGGGGCATCCCCTGGTAGCGCGGCCTGAGCGGCCTGGACGAGAAGGGTCTTGATCTGTTCGATGGCCCCCCGGGTGGTGAAACCGGCCGCCTTTTCGTGCCCGCCGCCCCCAAAGGACCTGGCCAGGGCCGCGGCGTTGACCCGTCCCAGAGAGCGGAGGCTGACGTGACAGGAGCCGTCGTCCTCCTGCCGAAACAGGACGGCCAGGTCCACGCCCTTGACGGAGCGCGGGTACTCGACGAATCCGTCAGTGTCCGGGCCGCTGGTGCCGGTTCGTTCCATCATCTCCAAGGTGATCGTCAGGGCGGCCAGGCGTCCCTCGTGGAACAACTCCAGGCCCGCCAGGGCCGCCCCGAGCAGTTCGAGCCGTCTGGCGGACCGGTTGTAATGGAGCTGCCGGAAAATGTCCCAGGGCCTGGCCCCGGCTTTGACCAGGGCGGAGCAGACTTCGAGCGCCATGGCCGACGTGTTGTCAAAGGCAAAGGAGCCGGTGTCCGTGGAAATGGCGGTGAACAGGTTTTGAGCGATGTCCGGGGTCAGGTCGGCGCCCAGGACCGTAAGCAGATGGTAGACCAGTTCACCGGCGGCCGAGGCGTTGGTATCGACCACCGTATATTCGGGAAGCGAGCCTTCGAATTCGTGATGATCCAGGACGGCCAGGACCGGAGCGCCATTGACCGGTTCGACCGGCCGGCCGGCCCGCTCCAGTTCGTTGCAGTCCAGCAAAAAGACCACGTCATAGTCATCACCCCGGCCGGGGTCGCGGGTCACGCGCCGGGTCCCGGGCAAAAAGGCGTACATTTCGGGAATCGGGCCGCGGGAATACATCCGAACCTGTTTACCCAGTCCCTCGAGCGTCCGTCCCAGGCCCAGAAGGGAGCCGACGGCGTCCCCGTCCGGGTTGACGTGGGTGGCGATGAGAAAACGGCCGTGCTCCCGGACCAGCCGGGCGATGGCCTCCAGGCCTCGCCATGTCTCTTTAGAAAGCGTCTTCATCGTCTCCAGTCCCGGTCGCGTCTTTCAGGTCCCGGAAGACCTGGTCCATGTGCTGGGCGTATTCGAGGGAGCGGTCGTATTCGAACTCGAGTTCGGGAACGAATTTCAACCCAACAACCCGGCCCACCTCCCGACGGAAAAAACCGGCTGCCCGTTCCATGCCGCGGGATACGTCCTCCCGGTCAAGGCGATCGTCGAAAACCCCGTAATAAATCCTGGCTTTTTTCAGGTCGCCGGTCATTTTGACCCGGGTAACCGTGACCGCGCTCAGTCGCGGGTCCTTGATTTTGTATAACAGGAGGCGGGATATTTCCTCCCGAATCAGGTCCTCCACCCTGGAAACCCTTCTACCGCTCATGACCGACGTCGCCCCCTCAAAAGATATTGATGATTTCCATTCGGGAATCGACGATTTCGGCTTCGGTTTCCCGTTCGATATAGTCAAGCACCTTGTCCAGGACCGAATTGACGAATCGACGATCGTTTCCCACGACCGCCAGTCCCACTCCGGCGCGCTGCCAGAGGTCGTTGTCCTCGACCTCGGCGGCGGCCACGTTGAAACGGGACTTGATTCTGCCCAGCAGGCTTTTGACCACCTTGCGCTTTCCCTTCAGCGAGGAATTCTCCGGAATGATCATCGATACCTTGAGCAGTCCCACGACCATGGCCGGCTCCTTGTCCCTTCTCAATCAAAGTGTCGCGGCCACCTCTTCGATGATGTAGGCTTCGATCACGTCGCCGGATTTGATATCGTTGTAGTTGTCCAGTCCGATACCGCACTCGTATCCGGTGAGCACTTCCCGGGCGTCTTCCTTGAAACGTTTGAGGGAGGAGATGCGACCGTCGTAAACGACGACGTCCTCACGCAACAAACGGGCGTTGGAGCCGCGGACGATCTTGCCGTCCGTGACGGAGGATCCGGCGATGGTGCCGATCTTGGTGATATGGAAGGCCTCACGGACTTCGGCCCGGCCGATGACCTTTTCCTGCTTGATCGGATCGAGCATGCCGGCCATGGCTTCCTTGACCTCGTCGATCAATTTGTAGATGATGTCATAGAAGCGTATTTGGATTTTTTCGTGTTCGGCCAGGTCCTGCACCTTGGCGTTGGGACGTACGTTGAAGCCGATGACCAGGGCGTTCGAGGCCGAGGCGAGCATGATATCGGTTTCGGAAATGGCGCCGGTGGAGGAGTGGATGATGGAAATCTTGATGGCGTCGGTGGCTAGCTTGTGCAGGGCTTCGGAAATCGCTTCGAGGGAGCCCTGGACGTCGGCCTTGAGGACCAGGTTCAGTTCCTTTGCCCCGCCCTGGATGGAATCGTACAGGGTTTCCAGGGTGACCTTGGAGGTGGTCAGGAGTTCGCTTTCGCGCTGTTTGAGGCGGCGGAACTGGCTGACCTGCTTGGCCTTCTTTTCGTCCTCGACCACCACGAACTCGTCGCCGGCCTGAGGCACGCCGCCGATGCCCTGTATCTCGACGGGAATGGAGGGGCCGGCCTCGTCGAGTCTGCCGCCGTTTTCATCGAACATGGCTCTGAGCTTGCCGTAGTACACGCCGCAGACGAAGGGGTCGCCGATCTTGAGACGGCCTTCCTGGATCAGGACCGTGGCCACCGGCCCGCGGCCCCGGTCCAGTCGCGCTTCGATAATGCGCCCTTTGGCCCGCCCATCCGGCACGGCCTTCAGGTCCAGCATTTCGGCCTGGAGCAGGATCATCTCCAGGACTTCATCCACGCCCTGTCCGGTCTTGGCCGAAACGTCCACAAAGATCGTGTCCCCGCCCCAGGATTCCGGAACCAGCCCCAGGTCGGAAATCTCCCGCCGGATGCGATCCGGTTCAGCCTCGGGCTTGTCGACCTTGTTGACCGCCACGATGATGGGCACCTTGGCCGCCTTGGCGTGGTCAACCGCCTCACGGGTCTGCTGCATCACGCCGTCGTCCGCGGCTACGATGAGGACAACGATGTCGGTGGTCTGGGCGCCGCGCGCCCGCATGGAGGTAAAGGCTTCATGCCCGGGTGTGTCCAGAAAGGTGACCATGCCGCTGCCGACCTTGACATGATAGGCGCCGATATG
>JAHJTB010000012.1 GCA_018830135.1 Pseudomonadota bacterium
AAGGCGGTGTTCATGCGGACGGCCGGACTCCAGATGCCCATGCCGTTGGGGCCCATGAAACGGATGCCCCCCTCGGCCGCGATCCGGACCACCTCGTCCTGAAGCACCTTGCCCTCCGGGCCGACTTCGGCAAACCCGGCCGAAATCAGGACCGCGGCCCGGATGCCCTTGCGGACGCATTCCCGCATGGCCGTGGGGACCCGTTCCGCCGGTATGGTGATGATGGCCAGGTCGATGGGGTCGGGCACGTCCAGGATTCCGGGGTAGGCCCTTAGCCCGAAAATCTTCTCTTCCTTGGGGTTGATCGGATAGATGCGGCCCCGGAAACCGGAGCGGACCGGCCGGGTGACCATCCAGTTGCCCCACTTCGAGGGATTGTTGGAAGCGCCGATCACGGCGATGGATTCGGGTTCGAACAGGGGTTTCATGGCCTCGATGATGGACAGAGGGGACATCTGGACCTCCTTTTTTACCAACCGGGCTGGATGGCCTCGGCCCTCGAGGGCCCGGCGGCCTGCTGCCGAGCAATCTAACGCATGCCCTATATTAAAGCCTATGAACGGCCGTCTGTCCAGTCTCCATCGAGCGAGGTGGGGTCCGGGGGAAGAAAACGGATCAAAAAAAGTTCGGGACCATCAGGCTGACCACGCCGGCGAGAAAGGCCAGCCAGCCGACCGGGGCGGCCAGGTTCAGCCAGGCGGACCGGGAGGTCAGGCCGCCGGCCGCGGCCGCCAGGCCCAGCACGATCAGGGCGAGACTCAGGCCCATTTCATCCCCCATAGCCAGAGTACGAATCCGGCCGCCCAGACCGCGGCCCAGGGCCAGGCGACCCGGTTTTCCCGGCCGAAGAAACGGAAGATAAAGCCCAGGGCGGAAACGACCCAGATCAGGAAGCCGGCCGAGGCGGCCAGGGCCGGCCAAAAGGCCGGGCGTCCCGGCGCCCGCATCAGGTCCAGATAGACGCGGGCCTGTCGGGCCGTGTCGGCCTCCGTGGCTTCGGGTCCCAGCTTCTCCCGGGCCCGCAGCCGGGCCAGGACCGGTTCGGCCCGTTCGATCAGGTCCCGTCGGGGCAGGTAAAAACTCCGGGCCCCATACAGGCCCGAACGCATGCGCATCAGGGCCAGGGTGGCCTCCCGGGCCCGGCCGGCCCGGTCCCGGGCCAGCCCCAGTTCCAGCAGGTCTTCGGCCGCGGTCTCGGCCGCGCCTCCGGGCACGTACCAGTTCAAGGCGCGGCTGTAATGCTTGAGGGCCAGGTCGGTTTCGGACCCGTCGCGGGCCTGTCTGGCCCGGGCCAGTTCCTCTCGGGCCCGCATTTCCATGACCCCGGCCAGCACGGCCAGAGCCGCCGCCAGGCCGATCACGATTCGGGCTATCCGGCCGATCTTCACCGTCAACCTCCCAACTCGCCCAGGCGTTCCTTGATTTCCATTTTGGTTCGAGGCTCCCGGGCCAGATGCCAGGCCCTTTCGTAAGCGGCCCTGGCCCTGGCCGTGTCGCCCTGCAGACGAAAGACGTCGCCCAGGTACAACCTGGTCTCCGGGTCGTACGGGGCCAGGCCCGCCGCCCGTTCCAGGGCCGACCGGGCCTTGGCCAGGCGGCCGGTTTTCATCAGGGACAGGCCCAGGCCGAACCAGAAGCGGAAGTTGCCCCGGGCATGGTCCAGGGCGGCCTCGAACCGGGGCACCGCCTCGCCCCATCGCTGTTCCGAGGCGAGCATCAGTCCCATGTTGATATTCAGCGCGGCATGGTCGGCGGGCAGCATCCGGTTGGCGCCTTCCGGGCCGTACAGGTCTTCGAGGAAGCGAAGCGTGGCCATGGCCGCGCCTATCTGGCCGTGCCGGGAGAAATAGAAGGCGTACTGGAAGAGCATCAGCACGTAGTAGACATCCAGCTCCTCGGCCTCGTAAAAGCCTTCGGTCGCGATCTCCCGTTCGATCTTTTCCCGCAGCCGGCCCAGGGCGGCCCGGGTCTCTTCCGGGCTGAGGCGGTCAACAGGCCGGGGGGTGACCTTGAAGAGCAGGTCCAGTTCGGGCTTCAGGTGCCGGGAGAAGACGCCGCCCTTGAGATCGAAGGGCTCCCAGTAGATGTCCCGCTTCCGGTCCAGGTTGGCTTCCAGAAAGCGCTTGAGAAACCAGCCCTGCCCGGCCTGATAATTCACGTCGCCCGCCGGGACCACGACCCGGGGAAAGCGGGCCTGGGTGATCGGGCTGTAGAACCAGGGGAAGGTGAAGTCGGCCAGGGAGATGGCCGTGACGTCGTCCCGGAGCCGGTAGACGTCCTGAAAGGCCCGCTGGTGAAACCATTGCACGCCGGTCAGACTGATGGCATCCGGGGCCATGCGCTCGTAATCCGAACGAAAGGACTCTCCGGGCAGAAACGTGGCCGAACGGTCCTGTTGCGGATAAACCAGCCAGACGCCGCCGGCCAGGACCAGGACCAGCAGGGCGGCCCCCGCCGCCTGGGCCCGCGTCG
>JAHJTB010000091.1 GCA_018830135.1 Pseudomonadota bacterium
ATGACGATGAAATGTTCCGGTTCCGGGCTCCGCCCGTCGATGTGAAAGGGATAGCCCGAACCGTCGATCTTCTCGTGATGGTAGGCGGCCCATTCCCGGATGTCCTCGATCCCATCGAGGCCGGACAGGACGTGGTGGGTGTCGAAGGGGTGGCGTTTGATGATCTGGAACTCCTCGGGCGTCAGTTCGGCCGGTTTTTCCAGTATCTCGTCCGGCACGGCGAGTTTGCCCAGGTCGTGGAGCAGCCCGCAGACCCGCAGTTTCTGGCGGGTCTGGTCGGCGAGCCCCTCGCCTTGGGCGAAATAGTCGCACAGCCGGGCCACGCCTTCGGAGTGGTGCCGGGTGAAGGGGCTTTTGTTGTCCACGATGCGGGCGAAAATGCCGGCAATGCTCTCCAACTCGTCCAGGTTGAAAAACTTGACACGCCTGGGGGCCAGGTTGGACAGCGACCAGGGCAGATGCCGGGGGTAGAGGCTCAGCCAGAAGACCTCGACCCGGGCCCGTTCCCGGAACGCGGCCACGGCCCGGGGATTGAAGTAGTGTCCGGCCAGTTCGGTCAGTCTGGCTTCCACGTTGGGCCGGCTGAGCAGCAGCTCCCGGTTCCAGTCCAGGAGGATGTCGATCCGGTCGGCCAGGAAGACCAGGTTGGCCATGAGCGCGGTGCGGAGGGGAACGTCCAGTTCGGCCAGTTCCGACCATTTGGTGTGGTGATGGAGGATGATGTCGGCGACCCGGTCAAAAGGGGGAAAGGGTTTGACGAGGGCCGCGCCGTCCTGGCAGTGCTCGAAGGCGCCTTCCCAGTCGAACTGCATGAGCAGCCGATGGGTCCGGGTCCGGGAGACGCCGGCGTCGTGAAGCAGGGCGGCCATGTACAGGTCGTCGAGTTCGTCTTCGGACAGGTCCATGGTCCGGGCCAGGTTCAAGGCGATATGGGCGACCCGCTTGCCGTGGTCGATGATCTTGCCGCCCACCAGCCCCAGGGCTTCGGAGAGGGAGGTCACCAGGGCGTGGTGATCGATTTTGACGTCGTCTGTTCCCGCGGACATGCCCACGCGTTGCCTTTCAGACCGTGTCGCCGGGAAACGGCGCCGCCGGAATTATCAATGGATCAACGCACAACGTGTCAACATACTTGACTTTCAAACGGCTGACAAGAAAAATGGGCCGGTCCGGCCGTGTCGCATAGGTGTTGAAAGTCCGAACCGCTTGCGGTACACTGGATGCATACTCAAACCGCGCGTGAGAGGTCTATGGACAGAGACCAGTTCAAAATCATGGTCGTCAACGATAAGCTGGAACTGCGCAACATCGTTCGCAACTACCTCAAGAACGAGGGATACACCAACCTGACCATTTCCGAGAACAGCCGCTCCGCGTTGAAGCGGGCCAGGGAGTCTTTGCCCGATCTCATCCTGGCCGACGCGGACCTGCCTGAAATGGGCGGCCTGGACCTGCTCAAGGCCGTGCGCCAGGACGCTAAACTGGCCGAAGTCGCTTTTGTCATCATCTCCGGCGACACCAGCCAGCAGTTCGTGGCCCGGGCCGCGGAATTCCGGGTCTCCGGCTTTCTGCTCAAGCCTTTTTCCAACCAGACCCTGGTGGACAAGGTCGGATTGATCCACGACAGCCTGATCCATCCCTCGGAGGGGGCTACTCTGTATCAGGAGGCCAACCAGCTTCTGCAGAACGGCAGTGCCGAAGCGGCCCTGGAAAAGTACGAACAGGCCCTGGCCGCGACCCGCAAGGGCATGGCGGCCATCCATTACAAGATCGGCCGGGTCCATGAAGTCATGGACCAGGAGCAGGAGGCGGAAGTCGACTACGAGCGGGCCTTGCACATGAGCCGGATGTACGTGGATGCGTATGACGCCCTGGGCGGTTTGAACCTGAAATGGGAAAAACCGGACAAGGCCCTGGAATACCTGAACAAGAGTTCGGAAATCAGCCCGCTGAACGCGGACCGCCAGCTCAAGCTGGGCGAGGCCCTCCTGGGGGCCGGGCAGTTCGAGGCCGCTGAAAAGGCCTTCAAGCTCTCGCTCCAACTCGACCCGGCCCAGACCCACATCTTCAACCGGCTGGGCATCACGCTTCGGCGTCAGGGCAAGCTCGAGGAGGCCGGGCAGTTTTTCCTGCGGGCCACGGAAGTCACCCAGGACGACGAGAACCTTTTTTTCAATCTCAGCCGGGTCTATCTCGATCAGGGGCACAAGGAGTCGGCCGTTCTCTATCTGGAAAAGGCCCTGGCCCTGAAGCCCGACTTTGAGGAAGCCCGCGATCTGATCCAGGAAATACGGTCGGTTTGAACCGGCCGAAGGTTATGAAATGACGAACGCAATCAAGTTCCACGACCTGCCGTCCCTTCGCCGGCCGGTCCTGATCATGGGTTTTTCCGGCTGGCCCAATGCGGGAGAAATATCGACCGGCACGATCGGCTATCTTCTGGAAAGACTCGAGGCCGCCCCCCTGGCCACGATCGATCCGGACGAATTCATCGACTATACCGCCGACCGCCCCACGGCCCAGGTCATCGAGGGATTCATTGACGACTTCCAGGAGTCGGGCTGCCGGTTCACCTACGCCCGGTCGAATGACGAC
>JAHJTB010000092.1 GCA_018830135.1 Pseudomonadota bacterium
GGTCCAGACGGACCTGGGGGCCGCTGTCCAGGACCTGGACCCAGGTCCGCTCGTGGTGGTAGTGTCGCAGGACCGCGTCGTCGCGCAGCACGGGATTGACATAGAGCAGGCCGCAGTCCGGACAACGCCCGTGCGGGAAACCGTCCTTGACGAACAGCGGTTCGGTGAATCGTCCGCCGCAGACCGGGCAGCCCCGGTCACGGGCCAGGTTCGCCTTGAGCAGCCCGGTCGCCGGGTCGACGAGAAAGTCCCAACTCGATGACTG
This sequence comes from Pseudomonadota bacterium, assembly GCA_018830135.1. Lineage (GTDB taxonomy): Bacteria > Desulfobacterota > Desulfarculia > Adiutricales > JAGVGV01 > JAHJTB01. The sequence goes on from JAHJTB010000092.1 coordinate 266, forward strand.
ATGCCGGTCGCGCCCGCTCTCCCGATTCAAGCGGTCCACGCCCATGACCAGGCTTCCGTCAAAAGCGTTCTTGCGCCGAAGGCGTTCGGCTGAATCCATGTACGTTCTATGCACCTTGTCCTCCAACGGCCGCCTCGGGCCGGAGATCGAAATCGCCGAGCAGTTCCCTCAACCGGCGATACAGGGACAGGACCGTATCCAGGTCCCGATAATGCTCGATGGCCACGATCGCCGGTCCGGAAAGTTCGGCCAATACAAAGCTCAACAGATCGAAGTCCTCATCCAGAGGCGCGGCGTGGGCGTCCACGGCCACGATCGGATGGAGATGGGGCCGGCTGAGGTGTACCTCGACTACCCGTTCCAAGGGCAGCTCCAGAAGATAGGACCTGAGGTCCAGGTTCAGATTGGCCGCCGTGACCGAGGCGTGGGCCAGGTCCAGGACCAGGCCCAGGTCGAATGTTTCCAGAAACCGGCCGATGAAGTCCGGGCGGCAGATGTGCTCGTACAGGCCGGTCGGGTAGTAGTTGTAGTTTTCCGCGGCCAGGCACCCCGCATAAGAGCGTCGGACCAGGTCCAGGGAACGATCGGTTTCCGCCAGAATGTCCTCCGGGCCCAGGGTCGGGGACAGCGGGAGAATGTAATCGTTTCTCCGGCAGGCCGGGCCCAGGTCGAAGCTGAACCAATCGGCCCGGATGCGGGCCAGGAATCCGCCGAGCCCCTGGCCCTGGAACTCCGGACCGAAGCCATCGAGGACCGACCCGAGCCCCCAGTGGAACACGCACGGCTTGTCCGGAACGAAATCGGGCCTGTGGGCCGAACGGTATTCGATCACGTCGGCCAGATCGAAAAGCGCCCTGACCCGGGGTGAGTCCCGGTCCATCAGATGGGAGACGGGCAGGCAGACCTGGAACATCTATCGCACCTTTTCCCAGGTGACCGGTTCGTCGGTCGCCAGGTCCGTTACGGCCCGGCGTCCGAGCAGCCGGTAGAAGGCCTCGGGCGGCAGGTCTCCGCCGGGTCGTTTCAGGGCCAGATTGGCCCGGGAAAACGTCTGTCCGGCCCGGATTCCGACGGAAGCCACCACGCTTCGGCGAATGGCCCGGCGGACGTCCTCTTCGGCCGGAGCGGGCCGTTTGTCGGGCGAGCCAAGGGCCCGGGCGATCCGTCCGGCGCCCCGAGCCAGCATTTCCATTTCGAGGGGCAGGCAGGACATTTCGTTGTCTCCGCCGGGCAGGGTCCGATCGATGGTAAAGTGTTTTTCCAGCAGGGCCGCGCCCAGGGCCATGGCGGCCAGCGGAACTTCGACGCCCAGGGAATGGTCCGAGAAACCGATCGGCAGCCCGTACCGCTCCGCCATGGCCGGAATGACCCGCAGGTGGACCTGGTCGTCCGGGCAGGGGTACAGGGCAGTGCATTGCAGCAGGACGACCTCGTGTACCCCGTGGCTTGTCAGAAACTCGAGGGCCTCGTCGATTTCAGACCATTCAGAGGCGCCCGTGGACAGGATGATCGGCCGGTCCAGTCCGGCGGCGGCTTCGAGCAAAGGCAGGTTGTCCAGATCGCAGGAGGCGATCTTGATGGCGGGGAGATCGAGGTCGGCCGCCAGACCCAGACTTTCCGGGTCGAAAACCGAGGTCAGGAAAAGGATGCCGCGCTGTTGTGCGTGTCGGGCCAGGCCGGTCACGTCCTCGAAGGACAGCTCTTCAGCCGCGAGTTCGTCGAAGTATTCGCTGGAACGCCTCAGGAAGGACCCGGTCCGATAGGTCTGGAATTTGACCGCGCCGGCTCCGGATGCGGCCGCGGCATCGATCATCTCCCGGGCCAGGTCCGGGTCGCCTCCATGGTTGCCTCCGATCTCGGCCACGACCAGGGCCGGTCGGCCCGAGCCGATCTCGATATGTCCGATACGAACGGTTTCCTTGAAGCGCGATATCACGGGTTCACCGCCAGCAGTGCAGGCTGAGCTTCACCTGCGAAGGTTTGAAACCCTGGCCCTGGTAAAGACGAAGGGCGGGCTGGTTGTAGGTCGACGTCTCGACCTCCAGCCGGTCGTACTCGCCCCGGACCCGGTAAAGGGTCTCCCCCAGCAGCACCCGGCCCAGGCCCCGGGCCTGATATGACCCGCGCAGGCCGACGAAAAACAGGCAGCCCGCCCGATTCTCCGGGTCAACCGGTTTGATCGTGGTCAGCCCGACCGGGTCCGCGCCGCGGGTCATGAGCAGGACCTCTCGGGCCTCGGAACGAGTCTGATTCAAGACAGCCCGTTGCCAGAGGCCGTCGGCCGTCTTTTTTGAAATCCGAACGTCGTTGTGAAAACGGCCGTCCAGGATGAGGCCGCTGAAGGCCAGGGCCGTACCCGCGTGGTCCTCGATCCGGTCGTGAAAAGAGAACTCGTCCAGGGAATCGGAGGACTGGGGCAAAGGCGCGTGGTCGTCGCGGGCCAGGGCCACGGTGCAGTCAGTCACGTAGAATCCCCGGCTTTCCAAGGCCTGGACCAGGATCGGTTCCGGTCCCGCAACCTTGACCGTGACGAATTTCACCCCGCGATCGTCGCACCAGCCCAGCAGGTCGGCCACCGCCCGTCGGACCGCGTCGTAACGGGCCGGGTTCTCACCAGTGGCAGTCAGCGCCTCGATTCGGGCGCAGGGAAAACCGAAGAAGTCTGTGTCCCAGGCCAGAAGCCGGACCCGTCCGGCCGCCAAAACCCGGTCCCCGTCCAGGACTTCGGCCGCCCCGATCTCTTCCGCGCCGCCCAAAGCCGTTGTCACGGCCATGGTCTCAATACTGGTCTTTGAACAGGTCATATTTGTCCGTGTTGTGGTAGCAGTTCCGGCAGATCGGCAACTCGTCGTGCCGAGTCTCCCGGCCCACGGCCTGGCGATGGGCCTCCATCTTTTCCGAATGCCAGGCCTGGTGAATGCTCATATCCAGGACGTTGCCCAGAACGTGCTCGGGCGTCTGGTCCGCGTCCTGGCCGCAAAACTCGATGGTCCCGTCCGCGTTGACTTCGATGGCCAGAAACACGTCCACGCAAGGCCGATGGACCATGGACAGGGCCTGGTCGTCGAGCAGGTCTCGAACCCGATCCAGATGACGGACGAAGTTCAAATTGGTCATGTCCACGGCCGCCTTGTCCACCAGGGTCGACCAGTCCCGAATGAACGCCGCCGGATCGGCCTCACCGAGTTCGCTTTTCAGCACCGAAGTCAGCAGGCTCAGGAACGGCCCGCCGCCCAGCCGGTCCCGGACGCGGGCGGCCAGCTCGACCTTGCTCCGAAAAAGAGCGTAGTCGGACCTGCGGCGGTTGAACTCGTACTGGGCCGGAGTCAGCCCCTGCATGGAAAACTGGACCTCGTCCACGCCGCATTCGACAAAAGCGGTCATCATCTCTTCGGTCAGAAGCAGGCCGTTGGTGTAAATCTTCAACGGGATGCCGGCCGACTTGATCCGGCGGGCGAAATCCGTAAACCGCGGATGGAGCAGGGGTTCTCCCCACCCGGCCACCCGCATGGCCGCGCCAGGATAACGGCGAACC
>JAHJTB010000093.1 GCA_018830135.1 Pseudomonadota bacterium
ATCAGCCTAAAGTGGTTGGGCAGTTTGTTGTACTCGGAGACGAGGAAATCCACATCGATGACCCCCAGAACCACCTCGGTCTGGGCCCGCGCGCCGGCGGATCGGGGCTGTTTGTCAATAAAGCTCACTTCACCGAAGACGTCGCCTTCCTTGAGCATATCGACGACAATCCGCTTGCCTTTGGCCATCTTGAAAATTTCGACCTGGCCCTTCAGGACGACGTAAATCCAGTCGCCGGAGGAACCTTCATCGAAGATGGCTTCACCCTGAGGGTAGGTCTCCTGGCTTGTCAGATAGGCGGATTTCAAGAAATCTTCGACGCTCATGGCAGCAGGTTCTCCTCGACCACATAAGATAGTTGTTTTAGGTTACCGCATTCGGCGGCGGTTGTGCAATAGGGCAGGTAAATATCCATGACGCTGTCCCCAAGCCGCCAGTTCGGACGGGGTTCCGGATTGAGCCAGATCAGCTTCTTGGCCCGTTCGGAGATCGTGCGCAAGGCCTCCTCTTTGGCCTCGTAGTAATTGTTCCGGGCGTCGCCCAGAATGAAGACCGTGGTTTTCGAGTTGACCGCGGTCAGGGATTCATCGACGAACTGGCTCAGCGAACTTCCGTAATCCGTCCGGAAAGCGTAGGTCAGTCCCTTGCCCGACGCGGCCATGGAAACCGCGTCATCCAGGTCGTGCCGCTGAAAGAGTTCGGTCACTTCGACCATGTCGCCGACGAAAATGAAGCTGCGGACCCGGGAGACCACCTCCTTGAGTGTGTAAAGAAACAAAAGCATGAACCGGGAAAAATTGCTGACCGAGCGGGATACGTCGCACAAGGCAACGACCTGGGGGCGTTTGGGGCTCTTTTTCCTGAAATGGAGGTCGGGCAGGGGGCCGCCATACCCGACGTTTTTCCGCAAGGTCGTCTTAAGGTCCAACCGACCGGTATCGGCTCGTTTTATCCGGAGACTGAGCCGCTCCTTGAGGCGGCGCGCCAGCTGTTCGACCGCGGGGCGCATGGACAGGATGTCTTCCTCGGACAACCGGCCGAGGCTTCGTTCGGCCACGTCCTCTTCCATGATTCGCCGAACGAACAGGTAGCGATTTTTTTCCAGCTCCCTTTGCAGGATGCGGCGGATGTCCTTTTCCAGGCGATCGAAGTTCCCGGCGGTATGCTCCCGTATGGCCTGAACCTCGTCCGGGTCCAGGCCCCGTTCCTCCAACTGATCGGCGAACAGGGATGACTCCCTCTGCATCCGGTCCAGGTCCATCTCCCGACGAAAACCGCGCAGGAAAAAGTTGAGCTGGAGGGGGCTTTCCATTCGCTCGAGGCCCATGTCCTCGCTACGGTCCAGCAGCATCCGGTTCAGGGGGCCGAACTGGCCGGTCATGAGCATCTCGGTCGCCGGCGTCAGGTCCGGCTGGAATCGTTCGATCAGTTCGGCCAGACGGGCGGCCCGATCCTCCGGTCCGTCGCCGGTCTCATCGGATACGTCCTCGGATGGTTGCCCGCCGGTGAAATGGAGTTCGAACAGGTCGTCGAAAAGCGGGATGTCGCGGGTGCGTTTGACCAGGGTCGAACGAAGGGCGTCCTTGAAGACCCATCTGTCTTGCAGGTCGATGAAATCCAGGCTGCGGCAGGCGTCGAAGACCTCGGCCGGTGAAACCCGGACCCCGCCCGAACGCAGACGCCCGGCGAAATCGAGTAGTGATTTTTCCATTAGCGCCCTCTGACCGAAGACGGCAAGAAGGGGAAACCGCCGACGTGCCCCGCCCCTGAGACCGAAAACGCCGGAGGAACCATCATCCGATGTGTCTGTCTTATATTATACTCCGCCGGCCGGTCAACCGCAAAACTCCCTCGGTCCGACGATCAACGCGACCGGCCGCCGGCCTTGAGCCTCAGCTCCGGCAGTTTTTCCCGGGCCCGGGCCAGATCGCTTTCGTACTTCAGCAGGACGCTGAGGGTCTGGTCCAGGACATCCTCGGATAACGAATCCACCGAGAGCGCGACCAGGGCCGCGGCCCAGTCCAGGGTCTCGCTGATGCTGGGGCTCTTTTTCAGGGACAACCCGCGCAGCCGCTCGACCAGGGACACGACCTGCCGGGCCACGGTTTCCCGCAGGTCGGGCACCTTGAGCCGGATGATTCGAAGCTCGACCTCGGGCGGCGGAAAGTCCAGAAAGAGATGCAAACACCGCCTTTTCAGCGCATCGCTCATCTCGCGGCTGTTGTTGCTGGTCAGGATGACCAGGGGCATGGTTTGGGCCCGGATCGTTCCGATCTCGGGTATGCTGACCGTGAAATCGGACAGCACCTCGAGCAGAAAGGCCTCGAATTCGGGGTCGGACTTGTCGACTTCGTCGATTAGCAGCACGACCGGCCGTTCCGAAGTGATGGCCTCCAACAAGGGCCGGGGCTGAAGAAAACGCTCCGAAAAAAACAGGTCCTCAAAGGAAAAAATCCGCTCCATGGCCTGGTCCAGGTCGGGCTGGTCTGACATGGTTTCCGAGATTTTATCCTTGAGTATCTGGCTGTAAAGGAGCTGCTTGCCGTACTGCCATTCGTACAGGGCCTTGGACTCGTCCAGGCCCTCGTAACACTGCAGCCGGATCAGGCGGCGTCCCGCGGTAAGGGCCAGGACGCGGGACAGGTCGGTTTTGCCGACGCCGGCCGGGCCTTCGACCAGAACGGGCTTGCCCAGCCTGCCGGCCAGAAACAGAACCACGGCGGCCTGGTCGCCGAGGATGTACTTGTATTGGGCAAAGGCCGCCTGGAGGTCCTGGGGCCGGCCGGGATCGCCGGATTGAAAGGGGGCTTCACTCATGATCGCTCGCTTTTTCAATAGTCGGGCCAAGGCCCGATCGCGCCTCGTCGCTCACTCGTATATCTTCTCTTCCATCTCCATGGCCGCTTCGGCGTCCGCCTCATAGTCCCGGGGCTGGGAGGCCCGGCCGGACTTGAAATACTCCCGGTACCACTCATGGGCGATGATCATGGCCATGACTTCGTTGGTCCCGGTCCAGATGGAGGCCAGGCGGAGGTCCCGGTGGATGCGCTCGATGGGAAAAACGCTGGTGTAGCCGATCCCGCCCATGACCTGCATGGC
>JAHJTB010000094.1 GCA_018830135.1 Pseudomonadota bacterium
AAACACCGGGCGATCTGGAGCTGATAACCCGGGGCCTTGGGGCTTTCAGGCTGCTGTTCCAGAAGACAGCGGTACTCGATGGCGGCCCGTTTGTAGTCCTGGACCTCGTCCCGAAAGACCCCGGCCAGAATCTCCCGGGCCCGGAAGGCGCTGGCGCTGGCCGGGTACTTCCGGACCAGCAGATCGAAATTGCGGACGGCGGGCGCCCGCTGACCCAGAGCATAGTACAAAATCTCGCCGGACCGGAACAGGGCCTTGTCCCGCCGCTCCCCTTCCGGAAAATCGGCCAGATACTTCTGATAGGTCTCGACCGCCTTCTCGAAGCGCCCTTTTTCGGCGTACACTTCGGCCTTTTTGAAAAACTCCGCCTCGGTCCTGGGCTGGCAGGCCGACAGGACCATAAGCAGGCAGAGCAAAAGGACCCGGAATGCTCTTTCCGTGGGAAGCGTCCTCAAAGCGCCGCTCAGTCTTCTTCCTGCTCCTCGAGACGGGCCACGCCCACGACCCGTTCTTCGGGCTCGACTTCGATCAGTTTGACCCCTTGCGTGTTGCGCCCGATAACGGAAATCTCGTTGACCCGGATGCGGATGATCCGGCCCGTGTCGGTGATGAGCATCAACTGGTCTTCATTGGTGACCCGGAAGGCGCCGACCACCGGGCCGTTGCGTTCGTTGGCCTTGATGCCGATGACGCCCATCCCGCCCCGGGACTGGAGCCGGTACTCCCGGGCCTCGGTCCGCTTTCCGAACCCGTTGGCCGTGACGGTCAGAATGATGTCCTCGCGCTCCTCGTCCATCCCCTCCATGCCCACCACGGCATCGTCCCTGTCCAGGCGGATGGCCCGCACGCCCGCCGCCGTCCGGCCCATGACCCGCACGTCGCTCTCGGGGAAGCTGATGGTCTTGCCCCGGCGCGTGGCCAGGAAGATGATGCCTTTCCCGTCGGTCAGGGCGGCCGAAACCAGCTCGTCATCCGGATTGATGGTCAGGGCGATGATGCCCCGCTGCTTGGCCCTGGAAAAGGCCGCCAGTTCGGTCCGCTTGATCTGGCCGTTGCGGGTGGCCATGACCACGTACCGGTCCGGCTCGCTCAGGTCCATGACCGGGAGTACGGTGGCCACGACTTCATCGGGTTCCAGATTCAGCAGGTTGACCACGGCCTTGCCCCGGGCCATGCGGCCGGCCTGGGGGACTTCGTGGACCTTGAGCCAGTGCAGCCGTCCGGTCGAGGTCATGAAAAGCAGATAGCTGTGGGTCGAAGCCACATACAGGCGGCTGACGAAGTCCTCTTCCTTGGTCCGGGTGCCGGTGATGCCCCGTCCGCCGCGCCGCTGGGCCCGGTAAAGGCTGATCGGGTTGCGCTTGATGTACCCGGTGTGGGAAATGGTGACGACCATGTCCTCCTGGACGATCAGGTCTTCCGGCGTGAGATGCCCACCCTCGCGGTCCACGATCTCGGTCCGCCGCTCGTCACCGTACGTCTCCTTGATCTGGATCAGCTCTTCCTCGATGATGTTCGAAACCAGACGCTCGTTGGTCAGAATCTCCCGATAGTAGGCGATCTGCTTGATCAGCTCCAGAAACTCTTCGTCGATGGCCTTGCGCTCGAGGCCGGTCAGGCGCTGGAGACGCATGTCCAGGATGGCCTGGGCCTGGATTTCCGATATCTTCAGGCGATCGATCAGCTTTTCCCTGGCCGTGGCCGGCGAGGCGCTGCCCCGGATCAGCTCGATGACCAGGTCGAGCTGGTCCAGGGCCTTTTTGAGGCCCTCGAGGATATGGGCCCTGGCTTCGGCCTTGGCCAGCTCGAAACGGGTCCGCCGAACGATGACCTCCCGGCGGTGCTCCAGGAAATACTCCAGCATTTCCTTTATGTTGAGTACCCGGGGCGCCTGGTTGACGATGGCCAGCATATTGAAGCTGACGCTGGTTTCCAACTGGGTCATATGGAAAAGATGGTTGATGATGATCTCGGGCGGAAAATCCCGCTTGATCTCGAGCACGACCCGCATACCGTCCCGGTCGGATTCGTCCCGTATCTCCGTGATGCCCTCGATCTTCTTGTCCTTGACCAGATCGGCGATGTTCTCGAGCAGCCTGGCCTTGTTGACCTGATAGGGCAGCTCGTTGATCACGATGGCCTTGCGGCCGTCACGGGCCTTGGTCTCGATGCCCACCCGGCCCCGGACCCGGATGATGCCCCGGCCCGTCTTGTACCCTTCCTCCAGGCCTTCCCGGCCGTATATGAAACCACCCGAAGGAAAGTCCGGTCCGGGAATCATGGTCATGAGTTCGTCGATGCCGATCTCCCGGTTGTGAACCATGGCGATCAGTCCGTCGATGACTTCACCCAGGTTGTGAGGCGGAATGTTGGTGGCCATGCCCACGGCTATGCCGGACGAGCCATTGACCAGCAGATTGGGCATCCGGGTCGGCAGAACCAGCGGCTCCTTGAGGGAGTCGTCGTAGTTGGGCCCGAATTCGACCGTCTCCTTGTCCAGGTCGAGCAGAAATTCCTGGGCCAGCTTGGCCATGCGGACTTCGGTGTAACGCATGGCCGCCGCCGAATCGCCGTCGATGGACCCGAAGTTGCCCTGACCGTCCACCAGGGGGTAGCGCAGGGAAAAGTCCTGGGCCATGCGGACCACCGTGTCGTAAATTGCGGCGTCGCCGTGGGGATGGTACTTACCCATTACGTCGCCGACCACACGGGCCGACTTTTTATAAGGTTTGTTGTAGTCGTTGCCCAGTTCGCGCATGGCGAACAGGATGCGCCGGTGCACCGGTTTCAGTCCGTCCCGAACGTCCGGCAGGGCCCGGCCGATGATCACGCTCATCGCATAGTCAAGATAGGAGCCCTTGATCTCCTCCTCGATCCTGACCACGTCCACTTTTTCAAACAGATTCATTGACGTCCTTGTATCAGGTATATACGGGGGCGCCGGCCGCGGGCCGGAAGTTCCCCCTGGCCCGATCTTTGATCGCTTTAGATGTCCAGTTCACGAACCTTGAGTGCGTTCTCCTGAATGAATTCCCGACGGGGTTCGACCTTGTCCCCCATCAGAATCGTGAAAATACTGTCCGCCTCGACGGCATCCTCGATCCGAACCTGAAGCAGCGTGCGCTTTTCCGGGTCCATGGTCGTATCCCAAAGCTGGTCGGGATTCATTTCGCCCAGGCCTTTGTAACGCTGGACTGATATGCCCCGCTGGCCGTCGGCCAGGGCCGCCTCCAGAAGCTCGGACCAGGAATTCAACTCGCGGCGCTTGTCCTTGGTGACCAGGGTGTATGGCGGCTGGCCCAGACCCTGGACATCACGAAACAGGCTGATCAGCCGGACCATGTCGTCGTTCTTGATCAACTCGCGATCCAGGTTCAAGCGCCGGTATCCGTTGTGGACCGAAGGAATCGAAATGCTGTAAGAGTTGTGTTCCTCGTCCTTGAAAGGCCCCTTGACGTCGTATCCGCGGTCATGCAGCAGCCGGCCCAGTTCCGAGACCCAGGCCTCGTCCGAAAAGCCCTTCCCGTCACCGGCCAGCCGGGGCAGAAGCATGTCCCACAAGCCTTCGGGAAAACCGCGCCGGGTAAAGCGCTCGATCTGGTTGCGGTAAGCGACCAGCGTCCGGATCATGCCCAGCAGTTTCTGGGATTTCAGCGCTCCATGGACCAGTTCCAACTCCCGGCTTTCCACGAAACGGTTCAGGATGAAGTCCGAAAAGTTCGTCTCATTCTTGATATAGGTCTCTTTCTGGCCCGACTTGACCCGGTAGAGCGGCGGCTGGGCGATATACAGATACCCGTTTTCTATGATGTCCGGCATCTGCCGGTAGAAAAAGGTCAGGATCAGAGTCCGGATATGGGCGCCGTCCACGTCGGCGTCG
>JAHJTB010000095.1 GCA_018830135.1 Pseudomonadota bacterium
AGAGGATGGAAGTTCCCAGGTTCACCAGATTGCTTCGTCGCCCGCGGCTCCTCGCAAAGACGGAGTATTTTGGGATCAGCGATTAGAGGAAGCGATTCGTCTAAGTCAAGGCTTCGTCGGACATCACCGGCATGCCACCAGGACAAGGCTCCCGTTTCGAGGTTTCATGCCTGCTTCCCTTGCCCCCGTACTCCACCCGTCTTTGCGAGGAGCCGCGGGCGACGAAGCAATCTGGTACACTCGGGTCCAGGCCCATTAGCGGGACCTCTTGCTAAATCCCATAACTTTCGGGCTTCCCAGAGGACGGCTACTCGCAAAGACGGTCTTGCCGGTTGATTTCCATGCTGGTTCCCAAGCTCTCATCCTACTCGCGAACCAGCCCCCCGGTTTCAGTCGATCTTGACCTTCTTGGCCTTGCGCCGGGAGGCGGGGGCGGGCGTTTCCTCCTGGTCCAGGCGTTCCAGTCCGGCCTCGATGGCGGACTTGACCGCCAGCAGGATTTCGCGCCGGGCGTTCCGGAGATGAACCGTCGTCTCGGAATTCCGCGTCCAGGTCATGAACTCGCACAGCGGGCAGGTTGTTTCCTCGTCATGCTTCTTCGACATGGTCTTGACCTCCAAACGTCAGTCGCAACGACTTGCCGGTCAGCTCGGCCTTGACCAGTTCCAGGTTGGCCAGGGAGCGGGGCAGGATCAGGTTGCGCTTGTAGTTCTTGTAACGGACGACCAGTTCGTCTCCGTGAATCCAGGTCTCGAGTTCCGACCGGTCCGCGAAGGGCACCGGGAGTTCCAGGACGTAGCGGCCGTTATCCGGGGTGATGCTGACCGGCCGGCCGTGGAAAAACACGTCGGCCGGGTTGCGGTCCTGGTAGATTTCGGCGGCCAGTTGCGAGAGGAGCGAACAGCCCACGATCTCCTGGTCCCACAGCCGGGAGGTCATGATGGGCAGAGGCTCGAAGGACCGGCGGATCGTTTCCAGGTGTTCGGCCTGGATTTCGCGCCACTTGCCGTAGTACGGATCGGTGATCTCGTCGGGCAGAAGCCGGTTGACGACCACCGCGTCGATGCCGAAATCGAAGAGGCTCAAAAAGGTGTAGGCCCGCTGGGCCTCCTTGATGACCATTTTTTCCGGGTTCAGGACCATGCGAATCGAGGTGCGTTCGCGGTCCACAAGCAGTTCCTTGATCTCCATGATGCGGTAGAACAGCTTTTCCATGGCCTCGTACACGTCGTCCGTGGGCAGGGGGGTGTCCAGGAGGCGTTCGGCCATGGGGCGGATGCGTTTGACCACGGCCCGTTCGATCTTGAAGATGCGTTCCATGTACCAGCGGGCGATGTCCGGTATGGCCAGCAGGCGGGCCGTGTCGCCGGTGGGGGCGCAGTCGATGACGATCAGGTCGAAGCGCTCGTCCAGGGCGTGGTCCCGGATTTCCAGCAGGGAAAAGACCTCCTCCATGCCGGGCAGGATGGCCAGTTCGTCGGCGATGATGGCGTCGAAACCGCGCTTGCGGAGAAACTTCATGAAGAAGTTGTGAATGGGGCCCCAGTTCTTGGCGATCTGTTCGTTGACGTCGATCTCCTGGCCCCAGAGGTTTTTATCGATCAGGACCGGCTCGGGTCCGATGGGCCGGTCGAAGGAGTCGGCCAGGCTGTGGGCCGCGTCGGTGCTGACCACCAGGGTCCCCAGGCCCATTTCGGCCGCCCGGACCGCCGTGGCCGCCGATACCGAGGTCTTGCCCACTCCGCCCTTGCCGGTGAATAACAGGATGCGCGTCCCGTCGCGCTTTTCCCTAACCCGGTTTTCCCTAACCTGCTTTTCCTTTTTCTTTTTCAAGGCGCCCTCGTCCTTCCATGGGTCCCCGCCGGTTGAATCCGGAGCGGTAAGTCTTATTATACGGCCCCGCCGGCCGGCGGGCAAGATCGGTATGAAAACCGAACCCCTCCGGTCCTCGGCTTGAAATCCGGCCGGCCATCCCCTATACTCCGAAGCCAGGCGCAGGGGGTGACGAGCCATGTCCCAGCCTTCCTACATCCGGCTTTTCCATGAAGGGGTTTTGGAGGAACGGGCCGAGGCGGCCCGGAAGATGCTCGAATCCTGCCGGGTCTGCCCCCGGGAGTGCGGGGTGGACCGTACGGCCGGGGAAACGGGCCACTGCCGGACCGGGGCCCGGGCCTGGGTCTCGAGCTTCAACGCCCATTTCGGCGAGGAAGACCCGCTGGTGGGCCGGCACGGGTCCGGGACCATATTCTTCACCCACTGCAACCTGTTGTGCCTGTTCTGCCAGAACTACGATATCAGCCACATGGGAGAGGGGCAGGAAGTCCGCCCCGAGGTCCTGGCCGCCCTGATGATGGAGCTGGCCCGGGCCGGGTGCCACAACATCAACTTCGTTACGCCCACCCACGTCGTGCCCCAGATACTCGAGGCCCTGCCCCTGGCCGTCCAGGCCGGCCTGCGTCTGCCCCTGGTCTACAACTCCGGAGGGTACGATTCCGTGGAGACCCTCAAGCTGCTCGACGGGGTCTTCGACATCTACATGCCGGACTTCAAGTTCTGGGACGAGGAGGCGGGCCGGCGCTACTGCCAGGTTCCGGACTACCCGGAACGGGCCCGGGCCGCGGTCCTGGAAATGCACCGCCAGGTCGGCGATCTGACCATGGACGCCGAGGGCGTGGCCGTGCGGGGGCTGCTGGTCCGCCATCTGGTCATGCCGGACGGCCGGGCCGGGACCCGCGACGTCGCCCGTTTTCTGGCCCGGGACGTCTCGCCCGAGACCTACGTCAACGTCATGGGACAGTATCGGCCTTGCGGCCGGGCCCGCGAGTTTCCCGAACTGGCCCGCCCCCTGACTTCGGCCGAACTCCGGGAGGCCGAAGCGGTTGCCCGGGAAGAGGGACTGCGCCGCCTGGACGAGCGGCGGCGGGTCCTTTTGGCCCGGTTGTAGGCGGGGGAGCCGGCCTTGTCCCGCCTCTTCGCCATCGGCGACATACACGGGTGTCTGGACAAGCTCCGGGAGATGATGGGCCTGATCCCCTGGGACCCGGAGGAAGACACCCTGCTGTTCATCGGCGACTATATCGACCGGGGCCCGGACAGCGCCGGGGTCGTCGAACACATCCTCGGCCTGCGTCAATGGTCGGACCGGATCGTCTGTCTGATGGGCAACCACGAACGGCTCCTGCTCGATTTCCTGGACGGTCGGGACCGGGGCGAATACCTGATCAACGGCGGGCGGGAGACCATCGAAAGCTACGGCGGCCAGGAGGCGGGCATTCCGGTGGACCACTTCGATTTTATCAACTCGCTGTCCTATTATTACGAGACCGGGGAACAGATTTTCGTCCACGCCGGACTTCGGGACGGTCGGCCCCTGGCCGAACAGGACCCCTCCGACCTGATCTGGATTCGCGAGGAGTTCATCCATTCGACGTACGACCACGGCAAGACCGTGATTTTCGGGCACACGCCGACCCGGGAGCCCATCGTCATGGCCAACAAGATCGGAATCGACACGGGCGCCGTGTTCGGCGGCAAACTGACCTGCATCGAATTTCCCGGGGCCTATCTCTATCAGGTCTGACGAGGCCCTAGCCCGGATTTCTACCCAGCTTCCCGCTACGGCCGGGAAATCCTTGCTGCAACGCTCGTTTCGAAGATTTTGCTCCTCAACAGATCGCCCTGATATGCCTGCGGCCAAAATCTCCTCCAACTTCGCGTTTCGCTAATGATTTCTCGACGTCCATACGGAACCCGGTGAGAAATCCGGGATAGAGGCGGCCAGGGGCATATTTCCCGCTGGTTCCCAAGCTCCAGCTTCCCCGCTTTCAGATCAGCGTTGTTTCATGTCCTGGTCGTGTCATGTTGGAGAAGGGTTGACGCAGAGCTTCAAGGCCCGGGACGTTCCCAGGCCGGAGCTTGGGAACGAACGGAAAAACGGGTGACGAGCATCGGAATGGAAGCCGGCCGCAACACCCGGGTTCAAGCCGCGCCTGTGGAATGCCGATGCGGCCCGACGGAGCGGGGCCGGCCGGCTGAAGCGGAGGGTCAGCCCTCCTCGGCGAAGTACTTGTAATAGTACCCGCACTTGTCGCAGGTATCCATGCAGAAGACCTTCTTGTGCCCGACTTCCTTGTTCAGGATGTGGCAGCGCTGGGCCCGGCACTGAAAGACCAGGCAGTCTTCGCAACGGTGCCGGTGTGCCAGGTTGACGAAGCCCTTGTGGTGGTATTCCCAGCAGTACACGAACCGCTTGCGGCGGGTCAGTTCATACTCCCGGATGATCGCGGTGCTGTAGTTGTTCTTTTCCATGAACCGCGTCAACTCTTTGCGGCTGATGCGCCGGTGGCCGCCCGGAGTGGTCGTGGCAGCCAGGCGCCCCTTGATGATCCAGTTGCGAACCGTCACCCGCGTCACGTTGAGCATGAGGGCAATGTCATGGGTGGTAAAATAGTCTTTCATCTTCACTATCACCGCCGTAAACCATTTTTGCTTTACTCTATTACCATATTAATAGAGAACAAGTAAATATTTTAGTTTTATAACTTATTCCCGGGTCAAACGGGGGGGCGGGAGCGTCATGTCAGGCATCCGGGTCAAAGGGAAAAAGGGGGCGATAAAAGTGGCGAACCCCGCCAGGATTGGCAGGGTCCGCCGCCGGGAGTGTTTTGGGATGTCTTCCAAATACACTTAATATATCGGTCGTCGGCCGTGAACACTTGAAACGTTTCTAACAAAAATACAGGGGCGGCGCGCTTTTTTAAACCGGCGGGGAGCCGGGTACGGTCCGGCTTACAGACCGAAATCCTCGCGGCTGTCGGCGGGACGGCGGCCCATGACCTGCCCCAGTCCTTTTTGCAGCAGCCAGAAGCCGATCAGGGCCAGGGGCAGGCCCAGGGACAGGGGTACGAACGCGCCTTTATGGCGGAAGTAGGCCCAGCCCACCAGGACGCTGTTCAGGCCGAACCAGAACAAGGCCACGCCGCAGACGAGTCTGAGGAGGCCGAAAAAAACGGTCCAGGGCCGGCTGGGCTCCGGGGTTTCCAGAATCAGTTTCATGGTTCGCTTCCCTTGGCCTTCCATTCTATGCCCCGGGAGAACGGTTGTCAAAGGCCGTCCGCGGCGGGTCGTAACCTTCCAGTGGTTGGTGGGATTGAAGGACCGCCCTGTCTTGGCCTTCGGCCTCGGGGCTCCGCGGCCGCCTTCACCATGTCAGCATGAAAGGACCAGGGCGACAGAATCGCCCTTCGACCGATGGCCGCGCGGGCGGAGGGAATACTCCGGGCCCCGGGCAACAGAAGCCTTACGGCGGGTCGATTGACGGCCGAGGGAAAATAGCGGAAAATAATCGATGGTTCAGGGCGCCGGCTGTTGCGCCCGGGAGGGTGTATGACGCTGTCGCGAATTCTTGTGGCCGTGATTCTGGTCTTTATCGCCTCGACCGCCTCGGCGGCCGAAAAAAGGCTGACGCTGGTCCATGCCAACGATCTGCATTCCCACCTGCTGGGCTTTTCGCCCAATATCGACTACACGCCTCAGCGGACCGGGGACGACCGGACCGTGGGCGGCTGGGCCCGCTTGGCCTCGGCCATCGAGCGCGTCCGGCGGGAACGTCCGGGTCCGGTGCTGGTCCTGGACGCGGGCGACTTCATGATGGGTTCGCTTTTCCACTTGATTTCCCGGGAAGAGGCCGTGGAACTCCGGCTGCTTTATCGGATGGGTTACGACCTGCTGACCCTGGGCAACCACGAATTCGATCTCAAGCCCCGGGGCCTGGCCCGGATACTGGCCGCGGCCCGCGACCGGGGGGAACTGCCCCGGATCGTGTCTTCCAACGCGGTCTTCAGCGCGGAGAGCGACCAGGACGACGAGTTGGAACGGCTGTTCAAAGAGGGGCTGGTCGAGCCGTACCGGGTCCTCGAGCGGGACGGCCTGCGGATCGGCTTCTTCGGGCTCATGGGCCGGGATGCGGCCCAGGTCGCCCCGTTCGCCCGGCCCATGACCTTTGAAGACCCCGTGGCCGCGGCCGGGAGAATGGTCCGCCTGCTCCGGGAGCGGGAGAAGGTCGACCTGGTCGTCTGCCTGTCCCACGGCGGGCTGGCTCCGGTCCGGTCCCGCTCCGAGGACATTCGTCTGGCCGAGGAGGTCGAGGGCATCGACGTGATCATCGGCGGGCACACCCACACCCGGGTCCCCGAGCCGTTGCGGGTCGGCCGGACCCTCATCGTCCAGGCCGGCAGCTACGGCCGCTTCCTGGGGGTCATGGACCTGGTCCTGGACGCCGGCCAGGTCCGGCTGGACCGGTACGAACTGGTGAACATCGACGACCGCATCCCGGGAGACGGGGCCATCACCGAGGCGGTCCGGGCCTTCGAGGACCGCGTCGACCGGACCGTGCTCGAACCCATGGGTCTGGGCTTTCAGACCGCGATCGCGGCCACGGCTTTCGATCTGCGGATCGAGGAGGACGAATCCAACCTCGGCAACCTGATCAGCGACGCCATCCGCTGGTCCATCAACCGATACGACTCCGACCCCGCCGATCCGGCGAGCCGGGTCGTGCTCGGCGTGATCTCCAACGGGGTCATCCGGGACGACATCCTCGTGGGCCGGACCGGCCGCATCGCGGTCTGTGACGCCTTCCGGGCCATCCCCCTGGGCGTGGGATCGGACGACACCCCGGGCTACCCCCTGGTGTCCTTTTACATCGACGCCTCGGAACTGAAAAAAGTCTTCGAGATTCTGGCCAGCATCCATCCGCTAAAAGGCCCCGACTATTTCATCCAGTTTTCCGGGGCCCGCGTCCGGTACAATCCACACCGCATGCTTTTCGACCGGGTCATTGAAATCAGCCTGGGAGACGAGGAAACCGGGTACGTCCCGCTGGACTACTCGAGGTCAAACCGGCGGCTCTACCGCGTGGGCGCGGACATCTACAACTCCACCTTTCTCAAGGTCATCGGAGGGTTCACCTACGGCATCCTCGAAATCGCGCCCAAGGACCGCCAGGGCCGGCCCATCGCCGACCTGAAGACGGCCCGGGTGGACGCGGACAAGAGACGGGACGGCATTCAGGAACTCAAGGAATGGCGGGCGGTCATCGACTTTCTGCGCGGCTTTTCGGACCGAAACGGAGACGGCCTGCCCGACGTGCCCGAGCGTTACCGGACCCGTCTGGGGCGGCAGACAATGGAAGCCTCCTGGAATCCGTACAAGCTGGTCAAGGGCGGGACCTGGGTGACCTGGCTGGCCCTGGCCCTGGCGGCGGCGGTCCTGGCCCTGATCGGCTTCGGCGTCCACCGGTTCCGGAGGCGGGTCCGGGGCCGGTCGTGAGCCTGGAAGACCTGGCCCTGGCGGTCCTGGCGGGGATCGTCATTTTCGAAATAGCCGAACACGTCATCTTCCCCCTGGTCTGGTCGTTCCGGGCCCGCAAGAGCCCTTCCCTGACCGGGGCGTCCGGCCTGGTGGGGGAGACGGCCAAAGTCGGGCGATGGCAAGGGACCCGGGGCCAGGTCCGGGTCCATGGGGAGATATGGAGAGCCTCGGCGGATGCCGCCCTGGCCGAAGGCGACCTGGTGGTCGTCGAGAAGGTCGACGGGCTGACCCTGACCGTCAGGCCTCGGGCCGATCGAGTCGAAAAGGCGGGTTAGTTGAGGGCCGCCTGAAGCAGGGCCGTTTCACAGACCGTGCAATTACGGCCCTGTTCCTTGGCCTGATAAAGCGCATCGTCGGCCCGCGAAAGCAGGTTGTCGATGGTTTCGCCGCGCTGGTACTGAGCCACGCCGATGGAGACGGTGACCCACAGGTCCGGGGCCACGTCATCGAAGGATATCTCCTTGATACGCCGGCGGCAGCGGTCGGCCACCTGGCGGGCGCTTTCCAGGTCGGAACCGGACAGGACGACCACGAACTCCTCGCCCCCGAAACGGGATACCCAGTCGACCTCCCGGACCGAGGCGCCGATACCCTCGGATACGCGCTTCAAGACCACGTCCCCGGCCTGATGACCATAGGTGTCGTTGATCCGTTTGAAGTGGTCCAGGTCCAGGTAGCACACGGAAAAGGTGCGCTCATTGCGCTGGACCCGCGATCGCTGGTCGTTGATGATGTCCAGAATGTAGCGGCGATTGTAAAGCCCGGTCAGTTCGTCCGTCACGGCCAGTTCCTCGATCCGTTTCATCGCCGCCGTCAGTTCGATGTTCTGTCTGCGGTAGCCCTGAATGAAGGCGTTGAGCATGTTGCCGATCAGGGACAGGCTCAGCATGACCAGCACGAAGCCGAACCACTGGAACAGTTCGATCCGGACGTGGATGCTCTCGGGATGACGGACCGCCAGGTTCAGGATGACCAGGCCGTATCCCAGGGCGGCCAGGACGGTGATGTACAGGAAGCCGCGCAGCATCAGGCGGAAAGCGGCAAAGAACATGACCTGCAGGAAGAACATCAGGAAGACCAGGCGGCCCTGTTCGACAAAATTTACGGCGGCGATGACGCAAAGCGTGGCCCAGACGATCTGGGGCAGCGTCAGGCTCGGCTCCTTGAAGCGGAGGTTGGCCCCGGTCATGATCAGGACCAGGAAGGTTAGCCGGCCGGCGACATCGATGCCGGCCAAGGCCAGGAACACACCGGTCCCCCCGCGAAAAAAGCCCAACTGGAGGCAGACCCAGAGCAGGAAGATGTGAGCCAGCCCGCCCGCGGTGGCCACCAGCGTCATCCGCAAACGCAGGGACTGGTTGGGGGTTTTGATCAGTTCGACCATGGACGCCGCGCGGCCCATTCGTTGCACCTTTATGGACACATGCCCGGGGGGGGGCCGTCCCGCAACGGGTCGGGCGGCCGGAATCCGGTCAGGTAAATTATGTTTTATATTAAATGGTTATCTTGATCAGCCGCCCCCGGCCCCATCCGGGGCGGCGCCCAAGGCCTTCCGCCATCGATCCGGGGACCATCCCCGTTGCCCTGGTAGAAAAAAACGATAGAGGCTGAATGTCTGAATCATACGACTTCCGGTCCGGCCCTGTCAATACCGTTCCGCTGGCCCCGGAAAATGGGCCGGACGACTCTATCGGCGGCCGACCCGGGGGCGGCGGCTTTCAATTCGCTTGCCTTGTCAGGGGGTTTCAGGTATAGAGGCGAGAGCGGCCTGGACGCAGCGGCTTCCGGTCGCCGCGATCGGGCGCGATTTGGCCGCTGTTCCGGCAATCGACTGTTTTTATTGCAAAAGCCCCCGTAGCTCAGGTGGATAGAGCACAGGATTCCTAATCCTGGTGTCGCGTGTTCGAGTCACGCCGGGGGCACCATATTTATATTCTTCCAACCGAGCAGTTGTCTTATGAATCCAACGTGGTACGTGTACATTTGCGACCGTCAGGGGAAGCTTTACACCGGCATTACGACCAACGTAGATCACCGGATGACCCAGCACCACGCCCGCCTGTTGTATTCCGAACCGCATCCGGATCGTCATTCCGCGGCTCGTCGGGAGCGGGAAATCAAGGGCTGGCGTTGCGAGAAGAAGCTGGCCGTCATCCAATGTCTCCTGTCAGTTTACCCTGAGCGAAGCGAAGGGAGTCACGCCGGGGGCACCAAATTTGTAAGGGGGTCAGGTCTCCGTTTGACCTTTGGAGTAGCAGCGAGGTAGAAAATCCGCAAACCTGTCTCCAAAGGTCAAACGGAGACCTGACCCCCTTATCCCCCCTTGCCTTACCGCGTCCCCAGAAGCGATCCCCCACGGCATAGCTTCCGATGACCCCCACGAGCGTTTTCATGACACCTCCGGCAACGAGTAGTCAGGCGTATCAGCCAACAGAAATGTTGGAAACAAATTCGTTGGCAGGTTTGGCAAGGGGGATCGGCTTGAAATTACATATTTTTTCGAATTCGTAAGCGGCGTGACCCAACGCCTGGAGGGAATTCGGGGGGCGCATGACTCAACTGGAAAAGGGGTCAGGCCCTCCGATGTCCGCTATTTGCCTGTCTTGGCCTGCGTGACGATATCCAGCAGATTGCGGGTGGCCGCGGCCGGGTCCGGGGCGCGGACAATGGCAGATACCACGGCCACGCCATCGGCTCCGTGGTGAATCACGGTCGCCGCATTACCGGCGTTCACACCTCCAATGGCGACCAGGGGCAGCCTGACTCGCTCCCGAATGCGTCGCAGATTATCCAGCCCCAGGGGTTCCGCGGCGTCGGTCTTGGTCGGGGTCGCAAAAACCGGGCTGACGCCTACGTAATCCGCTCCGTCTTTTTCGGCCTGGATGGCATCTTCCAGTGACTCGGCCGAGATTCCCACAATCATGTCCTTCGGCGCCAGTTGCCTGGCCATGAGACAGGGCATGTCCTTTTGGCCCAGGTGAACCCCGTCCGCCTTGACCGCCAAGGCCACGTCCAGTCGATCGTTGATGATCAACGGGATGCCGTGGCGGGCGAGTAATTCCCGGATGGAAAGGGCTTCCTCGATGAACTCCCGGGTGCCGCGTTTTTTTTCGCGCAATTGAACGCAAGACACGCCGCCCCTGATCGCAGCCGCCACAATGTCCCGGGTCGTTCTTCCCCGGGCCAGATCGAAGTCCGTCACCAGGTAGACCGAATAATCCACGCTCAAGACTCCGTTACAATCCGGGCCCCGGCACCCAGGTCCTCCGGCGTGATGGTGTACAAGGCGTCAAGCAGGGCGACCATGAAACTGCCGGGTCCCTCGGCCCGCCCGGCGGCATTTTCCCCGGCCAGGCCCAAGTATGCCAGCGCAGCGGCGGCGGAGTTCACCGGGTTGGCTTCCACCGCGGAAAACGCACCGACCAAGGCCGTGGCCGTGCATCCCATGCCCGTGACAAGGGCCATCAAGGGATGACCGTTTTCGATCCGAACGACCTGCCGGCCGTCCGTGACCAGATCGGTCGCGCCCGTTATGGCCAGGGTGGTATGAAGCTCGACGGAAATCTGCCTGGCGACGTCAATGGCTTCATCGACCGAGTGAACCGCGTCCACGCCTTTGGTATGGGAAGCGGCGTCCCGTAAGGCCAGAATTTCCGATGCGTTTCCGCGAACGACCGAAACCTTGATTTCCGAAAGGATCCTTTTGGCGGTCTCGGTGCGCAGCCTGGTCGCACCGGCGCCCACCGGGTCCAGAATGACCGGTTTGCCAAGCTCCGAGGCGCGTTTGCCCGCCGCCAGCATGGCCTCCACCCAGGGACCGCTCAGCGTGCCGATGTTGAGCACCAAGGCCCCGGCGAATGAAACCATCTCCTCGACCTCGTCAATGGCGTGAGCCATGACCGGGGAAGCGCCCATGGCCAAAAGCGCATTGGCGGTGGTGTTCATCACCACGTAGTTGGTAATGTTGTGTATCAAAGGCTTTTGGCCCCGGATCGCTTCCAGACTTCGGACTGCCTGCTCTGTCAATCGGGTCATATTGCCTCCACGAAAAAATACCGATGCATGACCATACAGCGCACATAAAAAACCGCCCCGGCAATGGAGCGGCTTCTGGGTCGCTGTCCCTACGCCGGTATTACCCGGATCAGGTTCCACGGTCGGCCCCACAGCCCGGTGCGCTGGATTCGTTCCCGCGCCCGGCAAGGGTCTCTCTCAGCCCGGTTTGTCCGAGCCCCCGTTAACAAATTTATTAAGCAATAGCCTCTTTATCCGTATCTGTCAACATGGCCGGCCGCGGGGGCAAACCCATGCTGAAAGAAAGGGGGCAGGTCTGCTCTTGATATCTCAGTCAGACACCCATTTATTGAAAAGACAACGGGTATCATCGCCTACCCAACCGAGAGGGATTTCTATCAATTGATGTATCCCCGGAACCGGCTCCCCTCGGAAAAATACCCGGCATCGTAGATGATTGTCGATTATACTATCCCCGATCCCAGGATGTTCGGATATCCTTAATACGAACACGATAGAACACCCGGTCGCCGGCCGCCGGCCGCCGCGTGGGAGCCGGCTATCCGATTTTCCAACCGGCCGGCTGTGACGGATTTCCGGCACCGGGGAATGGAGAGGCATAGATGACGCAACCGAGTGAATCGACATCCTTTGGAATCGTGGAGAACTGGGACCGGGAAACCGACGTCGTGGTGGCGGGGTATGGCGGCGCCGGGGCCGTGGCGGCCATCGAGGCTCATGATGCCGGCGCGGACGTGCTGATCGTGGAAAGCACGGAACAAGGCGGCGGCAACACGCTGGTTTCGTTCGGCGGATTTTTGTGCCCCACGAACGTGGAAGACGCGGTGACGTACATTTCCGGCCTTTTCGAGTTGTCCCTGTCGGAAAAGGACGATTCCCTGATTCGGACGTTTGCCGAGGAATCCGTGAAAAACGTTGAATGGGTGAAAAGCCTGCGGCCGGACGTGGAGGTCCATTCCTACGGCGGGGCGGGATTCCCTCAGGTACCCGGGGCGGATTCGATGAAGAAGTACATCGTTCACGGCAGTGAAAAAGGAGGCAACGCCTTTGCCAAGCACCTTTTCGGACTGCTTTGCCATGCGGTTGAAGAGACGAGGGGCATACCGGTGATGACCCGCGCCCCGGCCAGGAGACTGGTGACGAATGCCCGGGGCGCGGTGGTCGGCCTGGTGGTCGAGGACCAGGGGAACGCGGTGGCCGTTCGGGCCAGGCGGGCCGTGATTCTGGCCACCGGCGGATACGAGTCCGACCCCCGGATGCTCCGGAACCACGTCAAGGGATTTCCGATCCATTCCCTGGGGCATCCGGGAAACCGGGGGGACGGCGTCCGCATGGCCCAGCGGGTCGGGGCCGGTCTGTGGCACATGAACGGGGTGTCCTGCGGTTTCGGCCTCAAGGTCCCCGAGTTTGAATCCGCCTTCGCCATGTTGTTCGGCCACCCGGCCCATGTCTATGTGGACCGGAACGGCAGACGCTTTGTGGACGAAACCCGGATCGAAGGCCACGCCGGGCTTCTGGCCGTGGATTATTACGACGCCCAGGCCTTGAAGTATCCGCGCATCCCGTTTTACGCCATATTCGACGAGGCGCTTCGATCGAAGGGCAGGATTTCCCACATGGCCGGTATCGGCGCCGCCGGGGCGGCCTACGAATGGAGCCGGGACAACCGCGATGAAATCGAGAAGGGCTGGATCATCCGGGCCGGGACGTTGGGCGAGCTGGCCCGGAAGATCGGCGTCGACCCGGCCAGCCTGGCCGATACCCTGGATCGATGGAACCGGGATGCGAGACAGGGCCGTGACGGTCAGTTCGGCCGAAGCATGAACCCGGACGGACCGTCGGCCTGTATCGAATCGCCGCCTTACTACGCCGTCACCATGCACCCGGCCCTGATCAATACCCAGGGCGGCCCCCGCCGTGACGCCGAGGCCCGGGTCCTGGACGCCTTTGGCGAGCCGATCGAGGGGCTGTACAGCGCCGGCGAACTGGGTTCCCTGTGGGGGCTGCTCTACCAGGGGGCCGGCAATATCGCGGAGTGCATGGTTTTCGGTCGAATCGCCGGCCGGAACGCGGCCGCGGAAACATCCCGGGGATGATCGAGTGATTCACATGGTACGCCGGGTTTGTGAAATCATATCAGGGCTGGCAGGCTGGCAGGATTTCCGCTTGAAGTAAACCGCTATTTGAAGGTCAGGCTTTTCAAGATAGGACCGCGTTAGACACCCATTTTATCGAAGAAACAACAGGTATCAGGCCGGGTCCGGCCGGGATATCAGATCGAGGCCGGCCAGAAGCATACGCGCGGCGGCCGGAAAAAATCCGTCCGGATCTGAGAATGTCGATTTTGGTTGAATATCGAGTAACCTGGATTCCCGCTTTCCTCCAGAGTCGGACAAGTCGTGGAAATGACACTTAACTATATGCCATTCCCGCGACTTGTCCGCCTCTGGAGGAAAGCATGAATCAGCCTTTTTATGCCTACCCTTGATTTTGGTTTCAAGAGCCATTTATCGATAACCTCATCTTCGTCGGCCGGCCTTTGCTCAAACCGGTTCAGCCAGGGCAGCATGTCCCGGTCCTGAACTCCGCCCCCAGCACTCTCACGCACCATACGGGTCCGGTCCGCGCTGAAACGGACATGCGAGGTGAAGTCGTACCGGCGAGATTCCGCCGGACCGCCCATCGGGTCGAAACCTTATTCGACCAATTGCAAGGTTCGACCGATTTTGACCAGCTCCTTGGAATCGTAGGCCAGTGAAAGGAATCGCCACAATTCCCGGCTTGACTCCTGGCCATCCTTGTTCGAATCGCCCGCATAATGGACCTCGACGTTGATCAAGGCCTCCAGGTAACCCACCGCGAACCGGCTCGCACCGGGGAGCATGAACAGGTGGAGTATGAAAAAGTTTTCGTCGGACGATGCGCCTTTTTTCAAGCCGGCCAGCGCGTTGTGGTCGCCGTTCCTGAGCGCGTCAATCAAGGCGTTGAGTTCCGACAGATCGAAGGTCCCTGACCGGTGTTTTTTTAAATAAACCTGTTTGACCTCGCAAAACTTGTCTTCTTCGACCGCCTGCTCGGCGAAATATCCGGCCACGCCCACATATATGGCGGCCATGGCAAAAACACCGACGGCCAACAGCCAGTTCAACCAGGAGTGCCAAAAGCCGGAGCGCTGGTCCAGGAGGAAAAAAAGGAAGATCGGCGCGGCCATCAGGATAGCGGCGATCAGTGCGTACTTGCGGGCCGCGGAGGGACTCCGATTAGCGCCCTTTCGTCCGAAAAACTGGATGGTCCGGGCGACCGTCCAGCCCCCGCCGGCGATAAAACCCGCGGCGTACATGATGGCCAGTCCGATCATTCCAATGAACAGTATCCAACGGCCGGCTTTGGAAGCGACATAAACCCACAGCGGCATGATGGCCTGAAATACCAGCATCGACCACAAGAACCAGAAAACGAACCCGGCCACGGCCGCGACCGGAACCCCCAGCCTCAAGAGTCGGACGGCTTTGGGGCTGGTTTTTCCGCTGGGAACATACGCGCTCGGTCTCTCGCGGACGACGGAGGTCTTGAGTTCCTTCAGGACCTTTTTAGCCTCGTCTTCTTGTGTTAGTTTTTGTTTCAGCCGTTGCTGCAGCTTTTCCAGGTCGAACCGAAGCGAACCCAGGGCCTGCAGCCTGGTCTGTTCGTCCCTGATGACAACCTCGGGAGGGCGATTCGACTCGGCGGCGGCCATCACTTCCTCAGGCGGATTCAGGCCGTTGATTTCGAAACACATGGCCAGAAACCGGCGGATCGGTTCGATGTTTTTCTCGGGAATGTTATGGTAGAGATTGCTGACGCCAATTTCCATTTCCCACTGCTTTTTTTCCCGTTGAATCCGGATTTGGCTCAACTGTTCAAAGGGAATGGAGCGGACCGCACGGGTCAGGCTGCGGACGTGCAGATGCCGGTCGGTCAACAGTATCCCGAACGGCTTGTCCGAAGCCCGTTGGATTTCGAACCAAGCCAGAGGCCGCTCGTCCTCGGCCTTTTTGGCCCAGGCGCCGAAGGCCTCCGAGATCAATTCCTCGGGGATGTCCGGGGCCAGCAGACACTGCGGCGCGGTTAATTGCGACCGGTATTTTTCCAGGACTTTCATTTTGGCCGGGTCGATTACGGCGGCCGCCTGTTTCACCGGGGCCTCGGCCGGAGCTTCCACCGGTTCGGCGGGTTCGGATTGAACCTCGTTCTTCAGCACCTGGCATTCGGCCCCGGTATTTTCGATGGCCTTTTTATATTTCAGGGCCTGTTCGCGGTCGAGATTATTACGGATGACCGTCGGCCGGCCGGAGAAAAGCGTTTCGACTTTTTCCGCATTCAGGTTGAAAATCCGGCCGAAACCGGCTTTGACCGTCTCAATGGAGAATCCGTCCTGAATTCGCCCCTGGAAAACGATTTTGTACGTTTCGTCGCTCATTTATCGAGTCCACCTCCGGCGATTTGCATTGAGAACCCACGGCCTCATACCAGCGAGCGTATTAATATAGCATATTCCTGAAAGTGTCCGAAACCCCCGTCCCCACCCACATCGGGACGAAGGGATTACCGGGTGAGGGAAATATTCGCTGGTCTACAATCTGGAGCTTGGGAACGAGCGGAAATCGCTTTTTCCCGTCGCGTATCCCCAAAACCGCCGTCTCTGCGAGGAGCGAAGCGACGAAGGTGTCTGGTGCTTCGAGGACCTGACGCATTGGCAATCGTCGAGGCCAGGGCCGCGTCCGCCTCGCGGGCTTCCAGAGAAGCGCCGAGGCCCGGGTCAGTTCGGCCGCCCCAGGGGCCTCGAACTTGAAGATGGCCCGGCCGCTCGCTTTCGCCATTATGGATGTCGTTTCAATCACAACCATGCCCCCTGCCCGGGTTTCCGAAACCAGGATGAAAAAGTGACCGGCAACTTATCTCCCAAATCCACGGGTAATCATGAAAACAGGTGACAAGCGGGAAGCAAGAGCGGGCGGTTTCCTGTTATAGGGCGATTTTTCGCCAACCGGTGCTGAACCCAACCGCAAAATTCGAACATGATTTTTGTTGACGGATTGGGCCGTGGCAGGCGGCTGAATGGATTGATATCAAGAATATATGAGGAAAATGACGGGGTTGCCGGTTGAGCCGGCGAGGCGTATCCCAGTATTTTTTACTGATGAGTGCCATTTCTTCCGTTTCTGATGATGCGCCTGACCTTGTCAAGAATATCGAGCCGTTCGGAAGCGGAGAGGTCCTCGAGCATGATCGTCAGCCAGTCATCTTTCTCTTTTTCGATATTTTTCAGCGTCTTTTGGCCCTTGGGCGTGATTTCGAGCAGGGTCACGCGGTCGTCCCCGGGGAGGGGCTTCTTGACGATGAATCCGTCCTTTTCCAGTCGTTTGGCGATTCCGGTGATATTGGCGCCGGGAACGAGCATGATCCGGCTGACCTCGCTCATTTTGTTCCGTCCGCCCATGGAGGCCTCCAGAACCCGCAGGACGTTGTACTGGGGGAAGGACAGACCGTACTTTCGGAACACGGCCGAGTGATTTCTCTTGAAAATCTCGGCGGCTCTGACAATGGCCATGAGCACCTTCTCGTCCGTGCTCAGGTCGCTTTTGTACGTTCGTTCGGGCATGACGGCGTCATTATCCGATCAAAACCTCGATCAAGTCAATATGCGGCCTCCGCAAACCGGTTAAAATACCGGGCGGGGCGGCCGATCCAGAAGTGACGGGCCGGAAAAATATGTCAACCGTGTCAAGTTTTATAAGTGCTGACAGTGGGATAAAGACAACCTTAATGGGACCATACAGGATGGGACTACGCGGGACACCCATAAAATCGAGCCAATTTAGCATCGACTTTCGGTCACGAATTCCATGATGCCCTGGATCTGAAATAAATTTTATGGATGTCCGAGGTTATTCATTTTAAACGCCCTCAATGTCAGCCTTCCTCCGGCTTTACCCAAATCAACGATAAAGGCAGACACTAAGAAAAAGCTGGCATCATGCCGAAAATGATCTTATTATCGGTCAGTTAAATTAATACAGCCACACGCCCATATGGGGGAACATCCGTTGGAACAAAGCCGTTTCCACCGCTTCCAGAAATACTTGTCTCAAAAACGGTCAACCGACAAATACCGAGGTAGTGATGCTGACTACTTGCAGCAATGGTAAAAATTGCGGCCCGAGGGTACCTATAACCCCGCTAACGGCGCATCCGGCTACCAAACACCTGGCAACAACCGCCAAAGGACCCGCTTCTGATACTCGCGATATCCGACAAGACGCTCGGAGAGCATTCGATCTTCGCGTGATGTTCGCGCCACGAACAAGATCGTGCCCACGACTGCGGGCGCCAAAGCCCATATGGAGCCTAGTGCGAACGGAAGGGCCAGGTGGGCGAGAAGCACACCCGCGTACCCGGGATGCCGAACCAGGGAGTACGGGCCTGACGAGACGACCGAGTGACCACGATCATCCTGAATTCGCACAACGGTGGCAAAGAACGGATTGGTAAGGACGGCCCAGAATGCGAAGACATAGCCAAGTGCGAAGACAAAGAACGCCGTCCCCTGAATGGATTCGGGGATGGGGATGGCAGGGCCGAAGCGAACCGCATCAAGGCCGGCGACCACAAACAAACCAGGGTACAGGCCAAGATATCCCAAGATGGCAAGGACCACGTCTTCGCGTTCCACTCCCGGACCTGGAGCCACCCGCTCCCGGAGAAGGTCAGGGTCGAGAAAGGCGAAGGCAGCCGCTTTGGAGGCGACATAAATCCCGAGAACAGCCCAGGCCATAGGCCATGAGAGCTGTCCGGCGGAGCCGAATAAGCACGAGCCTTGAAAGAGGATTAATGCCATGGTTATAGCAATGGCCCGAATCATTTTACACCTCCTCGCCGTTGGGACTAGGCGGGACACCCATAAAATAGAGTCAATTCACCATCCACTTTCGGTCACGAATTTCATGATGCCCTGGGTCTGAAATAATTTTTATGGAGGTCCAGAATTATTCCATCCAAGGTTATTCCAGCGAAAGCGAATGAAATGGTATGTATGGGCGCCTGACGTTATTTGCCTCGCGCTTCAGCGGCAGCCTGGATTCGCTGGATCATGGAATCGTCATAGGCCTCTTCCGGGAACTCCCTGACCAGGCGATCCAGATCATGAGCGTCCTGGCCGACCAGAATCCGCCACTGGTCCCGGCGCACGCCGTCCAGGATGGCGTCCGCCGCCTCCGCCGCGCTGACCGGGGCGTTGTTCTGAAAATCCGATCGCATTTGTTGCAGGAATGATTTCAGGGCCTCGTCGGTAATGCCGTCCGTCGGGATGCCTCTCCTGGCGATTCTCCCGCGAATCCGGTTCAGGTCCTCGGCCGTCATTTCCTCAACCTCGGGATAGCCCAGGACCCGTGGCGAATTGAAGCTGATCGAGGTGCCGATATGCCCCGGCATGACCAGGGAGACCTTGATGTGAGGGGCGTTCAGTTTCAAGTCGACCAGCAGGGCCTCGGTAAATCCCTTGACCGCGAACTTGGCGGCGGAGTAGGCCGTGTGTTCGATGTTGGGACCGAGGCAGGCCCAGAAACCGTTGATGCTGCTGATGTTGATGATATGCCCCTCGTCGGCGGACAGGAGCATGGGCATGAAGGCCCGGGTGCAGTAATAGACCCCGAACCAGTCGATGCCGAAGACCCGGTCCCACTCTTCGCGGGGATCGAGAATGAAACTGCCCCCTCCGCCCACGCCGGCGTTGTTGAAAAGCAGGTTGATCGTCTCGGCGCCGTGCCGTTCCCGGACGGCCCGGCGGAAGGCCAGGACCTGCGACTCGTCGGAGACGTCACATTCATGGGCCGTGACCGGCGTACCGTCGGGTGCGGCCTTGCGGGCAGCCTCAACCGTCTCGGCCAGATTGTCCATCAGCACATCGCAGACGGCGACGCCGCATCCTGCCGCCGCCAGCTTGATCGCCAGTTCCCGGCCCATGCCCGTACCCGCTCCGGTGATAACGGCCAGCTTGTCCTTGAATTCTTTCATTGCCTGAAATTCTCCTTAACGCTCCGGATTGCATCATGTCCGTGTGAATGAAGATTAAATCGCCGTTTGCCGTGAGGCCGGCCGCTCCATCCCAACCGTATGGCCGATTTCCAATTTCCTGCTTGAGAGCATAGTAATCGAACGAACTCGATGCAGTCAACCGATTGAGAACGATCAGGCATGGCCAGAAATGATTTTGAACCGTGTACCGTTCAACCCAGTTTCGGGTCACGCCAGGATTTCTCCGCTCCTGCAAATGCGGTCAAGGGTTACCGAAGACGCAGGCCTGGCCATTAATCTACCTCGACCGCGTCCTGGAGGGTAAAAAAGCAGGCCTGTATGAGTATGTGCCCCACCCGATCCGTGAACACCGGGGGCTAAAAATGCATTGCTGGCATTTTTGAGGATGGCGGTTGCCCTGGAGGCTGACAGCGATTTGAGCCTTTCGCTGATCTGTCTCCTTCTCGGCGCCGCTTCATTGGTGGTGATCACAGCCGCGACTCACGACCTGTTAATCAGGCGGGTCAAAGCGCTGCGGTTTCTGTTCGGGATGAAGGCCAAAGAGTGAATCTCGTTTCGTGGGGGGGAGGAAGCAGAAATTGAAAAAATCTACTGGAGTGAAGATTATAATTTTAAGAAAAAATTTCGTTTGCATTTTAAGAATCGGTAAGTTATTATAACAATGTATAAAATTATTCATTATCGTACGCAATTTTTGATTTCAATGAGTTTGGCGTTGTGCCTGATTTCATTGTTGGTATAGGTATTGGTTTGAATTGGATATTATGAGAGCGTTTTCAATACAATATTTTTTAAATACTACATTTATATCTTATAATGGAGGCCCGATATGGATTTTGTTGACAAGATTAATGAAATTGTCAATCGAATACCCAAACAATTGGATTATATTAAAACAGAAGAAGCAACAAAAAACGCTTTCGTTATGCCATTTATCGCCGCCCTTGGCTATGACATCTTTAATCCAATGGAGGTAGTTCCTGAGTTTACCACAGATATTGGAATAAAGAAAGGTGAAAAAGTAGATTATGCAATATGTAAAGACAACAAGGTCATAGTTTTAATTGAATGTAAGTGGTGTGGCGCAAATCTTGAAAAGGAGCATGCATCTCAACTATATAGATACTTTTCTGTCTCCGAGGCACGCTTTGGAATCTTAACAAATGGGATAATTTATTACTTCTATTCTGATATCGATGAACCCAATAAAATGGATCCGAAGCCGTTTTTCATTTTTAATTTACTTGATTTTGATGATAAGCATATTTTTGAATTAAAAAAATTCACAAAATCATCGTTTGAGTTAGATAACATTTTGGCGACCGCGAGCGAACTTAAATATACTGGGGCGATAAAGCGGATTATTATCGATGAGATGTCATCTTGTACTGATGATTTTGTTAGGTTCTTTGCGTCTCGGGTATATTCGGGCAGGCTAACACAAATCGTTTTAGAGCAATTTCGAAATATAGTTAAAGAGGCTTTTAATCAGTTTATTAGGGAAAGGGTAAATGATCGCTTGAAATCGGCACTTGATGCTGATCATGAAGAACAGGCGGAAATTGTTGAAGAAATAGAGCGATCTGAGATAGTTGATAAAGGAATAATCACCACAGAGGAAGAACTAGAGGGTTATTATATTGTTAAAGCTATAGTAAGAGAGATTGTTGATGTTAGCCGAATAATGATGAGGGACACCAAGAGTTATTGTGGTATTTTGCTTGACGATAACAACCGGAAACCAATATGTCGATTGCATTTTAATTATTCACAAAAACATCTCGGCCTTTTTTCAAGTAAAAATGAAGAACGGGTCCCAATAAATCGAGTGGATGAAATTTATCAGTATGCAGATAGGATCAAAGCAGTTATCAACGAATACGAAATGTCTTCAAGTCCGTAAATACGAAATATTTTCCAGAAGACTTAGCTTTTCCATTTTGATTAAAGGCTTATTTGACTTGGAGAAAAAAATAGTGGGTCTTTTTGTATGAATGAATACTCGGGGCAACAAAAAAAATTATTGGAGTGTAATGCCATTAAAAATTTTATTCTGGAATTTAACAGGACGCACATAAAGAAAATTTTGCTTAAAGAACTCATTGAAAGGCATGGTATTCCAGACACACACTGCTACTTAAACGGGAATGATCTATGGGTGGAAGTTGTTCACTCGTACGGAACAAATATTGAAGCAGCAGTTAGATTGGATAATCGAAATATATCTGACTACCCTGAAAAAATACAAAAGAAACATCGTATAATACCAGTTAATATAAGGGCCATCAATTCTTTAAATCAAAGGCTATTTGATAAGTCTAAAAAAAATTACATTGTTCAACCCGTTTGGCTTCTTGTTCGGAACGGTTTCACTTTATGGGGTAAAAGGGATTACATAAATAACAGAACAAGTATTATAATACCTCCAAGACATCCATTTCAGAAAATTTGGCTTTTATGTGATCAACATTCAATCGGGGCCCCAGGAATCATTCGCCTAGCATAAATACTTGCGAACGTACAAGGCATCGATATTGCCAGATTGATTGCCACACCAATTATATGCTGTAAATTCAAATCGATATCTCCCCGAACACCCCAACCATCTTGTTCCACAGACTATCGATCAGGGGGCGGTCGTGGCGGACGGCGAGGAGGCCGACGTCGCGGGCGCCGCTGACGTCCCGTTCAGCCATGATTACCAGACGAGGCCGGGTTCTGGTTGACGGAAGCCTATCTGTTTGACAGGAACGGTTTTGCCGGAATATTATACCGACAAAGCGTCAGATTTTCAGGGGAGTTGGGGAAGGATCGCCTGTCGGAATCTGAAAACCAGGGAGGACCGTCATGCCCAGCCCGGAATTTGCCGGGGTTCTGCAACTGCTGGCATCCATGCCCGAGCCCGAGGCGGGTATAACCTTTGAGGAACGGCGCGCGGGATTCGAGGAACATACATCCGTCCTGGCCCCGGCGGCGGACGTTTCCGTGGAACCGACCCGGGTGGGGGACATGGCCGCCGAATGGATTTTCACCCCGAATGCCCATGAAGACCGGGTGGTTTTGTATTTCCACGGCGGCGGGTACGCCATCGGATCGCTCAACACCCACCGCGAAATGGTCTCCCACATCGCCCGCGCCGCCAGGGCCCGGGTCCTGCTGGTCGATTACCGGCTGGCCCCCGAACATCCCTTCCCGGCCGCGGTCGAGGACGCCAAAGCCGCCTACCGCCATCTGCTTGACCGGGGGGCGGCCCCGGGCCGGATGGTCCTGGCCGGGGATTCAGCGGGCGGGGGGCTGACCGTGGCCGCGCTCGTCGCCCTGCGTGATCAAGGGGTCTCGCTCCCGGCCGCCGGCATCTGCCTGTCACCCTGGGTCGATCTGGCCGGGGAGGGGGATTCCATGACCGGCAAGGCCGAGGCGGACCCGACGGTGGGGTACGACGACCTTCAGGTGTTCGTCCGGGCTTATCTGGGCGACAGGGACCCTAAAACGCCGTTGGCCTCTCAGTTGTACGCCGACCTGTCCGGCCTGCCGCCCCTGCTCATCCAGGTGGGCACGTCCGAGGTATTGCTGGACGACTCGACTCGTCTGGCAAAAAGGGCGGAACAGGCGGGCGTGGAGGCGACATTGGAGACGTGGGAGGAGATGGTCCACGTCTGGCATTTTTTCGCATCCATGCTGCCCGAAGGCCGGGAGGCCGTCGAGCGCATCGGAAGGTTCGTCATCGATCGGACGGGAGAATAGTCCGGGGCGGTCCTCCGGTTTCATAAACCGCAGTTGGAAACGACCCGCCGGATCGGCGACGGCTTTAAGGACCTGTCGTCCCGCAAGCCCGTATGGCTTCGGCGGCCAGGGCATGGCCCCGGAAGTTCCTGATTCGCGAGCCAGTATACCACCCCGTCCGCCGCAATGACCGATATATGCCCGGTCCAAGAAGGCGACGGAGGGCGTGTGGGCGTTTGGGTGGGGCCGGCGCGGACTTTTCCTGTTACCATTTGATATTTCGGTATAATTTTCGGGGTTGGTTAAAAAATCGGCCTTGCCCCATAATTTCTCTTGCATATTTTCAATAAAAATATATATTAAAAAGTATGGACCTCGGGCCATCCTCAAAACAGACCAGACAGGAAAGCAGACCATGACCTATGCCGCCGGCGTGGACATCGGCTCCCTGACCGCCAAGAGCGTCATCGTGGACCGCGACTGCCATGTGGTCGCCTACCGGGTCGTCCAGGGTTTGATCGTGGACGAGGCGGCCGCGTCCGAGTCCCTGTCTCTGGCCCTGGCCGAGGCCGGGCTGGACCGGTCCGATATCGGCTGTCTGGTCACGACCGGGTACGGGCGGAGCATGGTGGGTTTCGGGGACCGCAACGTTACGGAAATCAGTTGTCATGCCCGGGGCGCCCATTTCCTGTTTCCCGGGGTCCGGACCGTGATGGACATCGGCGGGCAGGACAGCAAGGTCATTTCCCTGTCCCCGGACGGCGGGGTGGGAAACTTTGCCATGAACGACAAGTGCGCCGCCGGCACCGGCCGTTTTCTGGAGGTCATGGCCCAGGCCCTGGACCTGCCCATCTCCGAGATGGGTCCGTTGTCGCTGCGTTCCGAGGCGCCGGCCTCGATCAGCAGCATCTGCACGGTCTTTGCGGAATCGGAGGTCATCTCCCTGAAGGCGCGGGGCCGGTCCCGGCTGGACATTGTGGCCGGCATCCACGAAGCCATCGGCCGGCGGATGCACAGCCTGGTCAAGCAGGTCGGGATGGGCCGGCCGGTGGCCATGAGCGGCGGGGTGGCCAAGAACGTGGGCGTGGTGCGTGTATTGGAGCGGCTGATGGGGACGGACATCCTCCGGCCGCCGGAGCCTCAGATCGTGGGTGCCCTGGGCGCGGCCCTGTTCGCCCGGGAGGCGCTGGCATGAAGAATCGGCTTGGATCGACCATGGACAAAGGAGTGGAAAATGAGTGACAAGCGACTGGAGCGGGCCCTGGCCCCGTTTCGGGAAGCGGCGGCCCGGCCGTACGACACGGTCAAGGCCTGCAAGGCCTCGGGCCGGACCCAAGTGGTGGGTTGCAGTCCCATGCACTTTCCCGAGGAGTTGATTCACGCGGCCGGCATGCTGCCGGTGGTGCTCCAGGAGACCGAGGAGCCGGTGACCGAGGGCTTTGCCCACGTCCACCCGTTTTTCTGCGGGATCACCCGGAACGCCATCGACCTGGCGGCCCGGGGCGGCCTGGACTTTTTCGACGGCCTGATATACAGCGACATCTGCATCCAGAACCGAAACGCCGCCCTGAGCCTGAAGCACATCCTGCCCAAGGGCGTGCGAATGGCTTTGGCCCAGTTTCCGACCGTGCTGTCCCGGGACGGGGTTTTCGAGGATACGCTACGGGAACTGGGCAAGGTCCGGGGCTTCATCGAGAATCTGGCCGGCCGCAGGATCGAGGACCAGGCCCTGGCCGAAAGCATCCGGCTTTTCAACCGCAATCGGGGCCTGCTGCGCCGGTTGTTCGACCTTTGCCGGGAAAGCCCGGGGCGCCTGTCGATGCGGGATCGCCAGATCGTGGTCCGGGCCGGCATGGTCATGCCCCGGGAGGAGTACGGCCGACTGCTGGCCGGTCTGGCAACGGAACTGGAGGCGGTCGAACCGATGACCCGGTCGGGCCAGCCGCTTTTCCTGTCCGGCCATCTCTGCCAGGGGCCCAAGCTGGACATCGTGGACCTGATCGAAGGGACGGGGGTGGAGATCGTGGACGACGATCTGTACACGGGCCGGCGGTATTTCGCCCTGGACGCGGAGACCGATGGCCCCCCGCTGGAGGCGCTGGCCCGGCGCATTCTGGACCGGACGGTGCCGGTGCCCACGAGAAGCGACGGGGAGATGGGCTGGGCCGGGTATCTGGTGGACCGTATCCGGCAAAGCGGTGCCCGGGGGGCGATTCTGCTGATCGCCAAGTACTGCGAACCTCACCTGTTCGTCTATCCTTTCATGAAGGCGGCCCTGGCCGAGGCCGGCATTCCGTACCTGATGCTGGAAACCGAGCATGAGGTGGTTTCACTGGAGGGGATGCGGACGAGGCTGCAGGCCTTTGTCGAGATGTTGGACCGGAAAGCGATTTGACGGGGGGTAAAGGAGGGCGAGATGGACGAAATAATCAAGGAGCCGAACCGGCTCGAGAGCGTTTCAAAGATCGGGGCGATGATGATCGCTTCGTTTCTGGAGATCAAGGAACAGGCGGCCAGGGGGAGCAAGGTGGTCTGGGCCAACGGCCTGCCGGCCTTTCTGCTGGCCCGGGGCGCGGGCCTGCCGGTGCTTCACGCCGAAGGGCTCATCGCCGGGCTGGCGGCCAAAGGGCTGGAGAAGCCGCTTCAGGAGGCGGCCGAGGAGTTCGGTATGCTGCCGGACTGTTGTTCGTACGCCCGGAGCTTCATCGGGCTGGCCCGGATCGCCCGGGGTGATTTCGCCCTGAACCCGGACCTGGACCCGACCTTGTACCGGATGCCCCCGCCGGACCTGTACGTCAACGTGCCGGGAGCGGGCTGCGGAACGGGCCGGCTGTGGGGGGATTCGGTGGCCGCCATCTGCGGCGTCCCGGCCTTTCATCTGGAGCCGCGTTTCAATTGGGACGAATCGGACCAGGCTTACAACTTCGAGGACTACATCCGCCAGCAGAAACAGTTCATCGGCCTCCTCGAGGAGGTGACCGGCCGGCCTTACGACTGGGACCGGCTGCGGGAGGTCATGGGGCACGTCAAAAAGGCGGTGACGCTGCGGCAGGAGATCATGGACCTGTGCGCCCACAAACCTTCTCCGGCCAGCTTTTTCGACATGGCGGCCAACATCGGGCCGGTCTGCCATCTGGTCGGCCTGCCCGGGACCGTGGGCCTGCTCGATGACATGAAACAGGAGGTGGAGCAGCGGATCGCCCAAGGCGTGGGCAGCGTTCCGAACGAGAGATACCGGCTCTACTGGGACGGGATCATGACCTGGCCGAAGCTGGGCGTTTTGGGCCGCAAGTTCGCCTCCCTGGACGCCTGTGTCGTGGCCGGGGCGTACACCCATCTGCTTTTCATGCCGCGGGCCGACCTGATCGATCCGGACCGGCCTTTGGAGAGCATCGCCCACAACCTGTGCGGAATCGGCATCAACTGCGACTTTAACGGGCAGGTTGACCACATCGTGAATCTATGCGAGAAATTCGGCATCGACGGGCTGGTGATGAGCGAGACCCAGACCTGCCGGGCCTTCAACAGCCACAGCTTCGCGGTCATGGACGGCGTGGGGCGGCGGCTGGGGATTCCGGCCGTGACCATCGGCGGCGATTCGTGCGACGAGCGTTTCTACAGCGACGCCCAGACGGACACGCGGCTTCAGGCCCTGGTCGAGACCATCGAAGCGAGAAGGAAAAACCGGCTCCGTTGACATCCGCCGGTTCAAGGAGGATAGCGCGCGCCGCATGGACGTCGAACTCATCGCCCTGGGCTTCCTGATGTCCGGGCCCAAGACCGGGTACCAGCTCAGGACCATAACCAAAAAGGTGCTGCCTTTTTATCCGATCAGCCTGAACCAGATTTATCCGATGCTCCGGAAGCTCGAAAAGGCGGGTTACGTGGAAAAGGACGTGGTGCCGCAGCAGGGACGGCCGGACAAGAACGTCTTTCGTCTGACCCGGTCCGGCCGGGAGCGTTTTTTGAATAAGCTCGTGGGCGATCCCGTGCCCCTGGACCATGGGCTGCCCTTTACCGAGCGGGCCTATTTCTTCCGCTTTCTGGAACCGGCCCGGGTGATCGAGGCCTTTGAGGAGGAAGTCCGGGCCCTGGAGCTTCAGTTGGCCGAGGTGGAGCGGGGCCGGGAGGGCATCCGGGCCAAGGTGGATGAACACGGCCTGTTCAGTTTCGACACGGCGGGGGTGGTCATCCGCGCCTTGCTGGACTGGTACCGGGGCGAGCTGGCAAAAAGAAAACAGGGGTTGGAAAACCAGTAGAGGACAACCAGGGACAGCCGCCTGTTTTCACGTTTTCCCAATGGAAAACGTGAAAACAGGCGGCTGTCCCTGGTTGTCTACTAGAACTTTTCGGCGGTTTTCTGCAGGAGTTCCCTGGCCTCGGGCCTGAAAAAGGCGTCCAGGAAAATCTGGTCGAACTCCCGGCCCTTGCGTTCGTAAAAGAAGCGGACGGCTTCGGTCCGGTGGGCCTTCTGGGCCCGTTGGGCGGCCTGGTTCAGGGCGGCCATGGCCCCGATTTTTTCCAGGGCCCGGGCTTCGACCTGTTCGACCGGCAGGACTTCGTCGACCAGGCCGACGGACAGGGCCTGGTCCGGGCCGATGAATTCGCCGAGACAAACGATGTCGTTGGCCGTCCGGTTGTTGACGATCTGGCGCAGGACCATATCGGTCAGGTAGGGCACGGGCAGACCGATCAGGACCTCGTTCAGCCCCATCTTGGGCTTGCCGGCGGCGATGAAGCGGTAGTCGGTCATGATGGCCAGGACGCAGCCGCCGGCCACGGCGTGGCCCTGCATGGCCGTGGCCGTGGGGGCCGGGAAGGCGTAAAGGTTCAGACAGGCCTGGTTGAAGGCCGTGAAGAACTCCGTCATCCGGGTTCGGTCATAGGTCAGCAGGGTGGGCAGTTGCCAGCCCATGGAAAAAAATTTGGTCCCTCCGGCCATGACCAGGCCTCGGACCTCCTGGTTCAGCCGGCCCAGAGTCTCGTTCAGCTCGGTGAAGAGTTCCAGGCTGAGCGAGTTGATTACGGTGTTGTCCAAGCGGATCAGGGCCACGTCGTCTTTCACGTCCACGATCAGATTGCTCATCTTCCTTCTCGCTTTCCATATTTTTTTTCGGCTGCCGGGTCGAGCCGCCGGCCCGACGGTTTTTAATCGTCCTGGAGAGGAGGTTTTTCGAAACTCATTCGTTTTTTGATCTTCCGGGCCGCCTTGCGGCCGGCCTCGGCGGCGGCCAGAAAGGTCTGGGCCATGCCTTCCGGAGCCCGGGCCTCGATGGCTTCGTTCAGGGACTTGGCGTCGATCACGGGGCAGAGGGCCGAGACCGCGCCCAGGGCGGTGATATTGGCCATCATGGCCCGGCCGGTGCTTTCCCGGGCCAGTTCGGTCAGGGGCAGCACGGCCACCCAACCCTCGGGCCGGCGGTTGACCAGGGCCGGGTCCATGAGGGTGAATCCGTCGGGTTTGAGCAGGCGGGCGCCCTGGTCGGCCGAGTCCTGGTTGAAGGGAATGAGCAGGTCCAGATGAATGGGCATGGGGTGGTCGATCTCCTCGTCGCTGACGACCACCTCGCCGTCACTGTATCCGCCCCGGACCTGGGGCCCGTAGCTGACCGTCTGGGCGACCCGCTGGCCGCGGCCTTTGCGCATGGCCGCTTCGGCCAGGATGATCGAGGCCAGGCCCACGCCCTGCCCGCCGGTTCCGCTCAATCGGATTTCGTATCGTTTGCCCATATGACGGTCCGTTTCCTCGCCTAGTAGGTCTGATAAGATTCCAGTATCCGGGAGACCTCCTTGGGCGCCGGCCGGTAGACCCGGTCATCCTTGGCCCTGGTCCGGACCTGTTCGTATTCGGCCTGATAGTCGGCGATGTCCCGGTCGGCCAGGACCCCGACGCGGAACTTGCCGTGGACCTGCTCCCTGGACATGTCTTTGGCCTTTTCCACGGGCACGGCATGTTCTTTGAGCCAGTGCATGCTGTCCACGGCCGAGCCGAGCTGATTGAGCTTGTTGAAGTGGGTCGGGCAGGAGGACATGATTTCGACCAGGGAGAAACCCTTCTTGAAGAGGGCCTTTTCCACGAGCCGGTCCAGGAGGTTGACGTGATAGACGGTGCCTCGGGCGACAAAGCTGGCCCCGGCCGCATCGACCAGGTGCGAGATGTTGAAGGTATGCTCGATGTGCCCGTGGGGCGCGGTGGTGGCCCTGAGCCCGTAGGGCGTGGTCGGCGAGTATTGGCCGCCGGTCATGCCGTAGATGTGGTTGTTGATGACCAGGGCCGTCATGTTCACGTTGCGTCGGGCGGCGTGTATGAGATGATTACCGCCGATGGCCGTGGCGTCTCCGTCGCCCATGACCACGATGACGTGGAGTTCCGGGCGGGCGAGTTTGATGCCCGTGGCAAAGGTCAGGGCCCGGCCGTGGGTGGTGTGCAGGGTGTTGAAGTCCACGTAGGTCGTCATCCGGCCGGCGCAGCCGATTCCGGAGACCAGGACGATCTGGTTTTTGGTCAGGCCGGAGTTGTGGACGGCCCGGATCAGGGCGCCCAGAACGATGCCGTTGCCGCATCCCGGGCACCAGACATGGGGAAACTTCTTGTCGTGGCGCAGGTATTGATAGATGAGGTGGCGTTCTCCGGTCATGATCGGCACTCCGCGATGGCGGCCAGGATTTCCTCGGGACGGATGGCCCGGCCGCTGAACTTGTTGACCGCTCGAACCTGGGCCTGGCCCTGGACGACGCGTTTGACCTCTCTGGATATCTGGCCTTTGTTCAGTTCGGGCACGACCAGGTAATCGCAGGTCTTGAGCAGGTTTTCCACGGCCGCCCGGCAGAAGGGCCACAAGGTGACTAGGCGTAGCAGGCCGGCCTTGATGCCGCTTTTTCGGGCCAGCCTGACGGCGTGCCGGGCCGTGCGGGCCACGGAGCCGTAGGCGATGACGACCACGTCGGCGTCATCGACGGCGTAGGCGTCCACGGTCTGAATGTCCTCGAGCCGGGTGAATATTTTTCTGAAAAGCCGGTTGGTCAGGGCCACGATCTCGTCTTCCCGGCCGGTGGGGTATCCGTGGGGATCGTGCATCAGGCCGGTGACGTGAAAGCGTTGGCCTTCGCCGAAGACGCCCATGGCCGGAACGCCGGCCGGGGTGTCCTCGTAAGGCACGTACCATTCCGTGGGCACCTGGGGTTTGGCCCGGCCCAGGACTTCGATGCCGCCGGGTTCGGGCAGGATGATGTTTTCCCGCATGTGGCCGAGTTGTTCGTCCATGAGCAGGATGACCGGGGTCCGATATTTTTCGGCCAGATTGAAGGCCCGGACGGTCAAATCGAGACATTCGCCCACGGTCGAGGGGCAGAGGGCGATGATGGGGTGGTCGCCGTGAGTCCCCCAGCGGGCCTGCTGGACGTCACCCTGGGAGGGGGCCGTGGGGAATCCGGTGGAAGGCCCCAGGCGCATGACGTTGACGATGACGCAGGGCACCTCGGCCATGCAGGCGAAGCCGATATGCTCCTGCATCAGGGAAAAGCCGGGACCGCTGGTCGCGGTCATGGCCTTGGCCCCGGCCAGCGAGGCGCCGATGACCGCGCCCAGGCTGGCGATTTCGTCCTCCATCTGAATGAAGGTCCCGTCGAACACGGGCAGGCGATGGGCGAGGACTTCAGCGACTTCGGTGGAGGGCGTGATGGGATAGCCGGCGAAGAAGCGGCAGCCCGCCAGCAGGGCGCCTTCGGCGCAGGCCTCGTTGCCTTGAATCAGGGCGGTCCGGGGTTCGTTACTTGGCCGAGGCATCTTCC
Organism: Pseudomonadota bacterium; assembly: GCA_018830135.1. GTDB lineage: Bacteria > Desulfobacterota > Desulfarculia > Adiutricales > JAGVGV01 > JAHJTB01. Next base: position 30,994 of record JAHJTB010000095.1, read on the forward strand.
TTCTCTCCGGGCAGCAGCACTTCGATGGCAAAGTCCGGGCAGCGAAGTTCGCAGGCCCGGCAGCCCACGCATTGGTCCGGATGTTTCCACTCCGGCCCGTCCGGTCCCATTTCCAGGGCGCCGGTGGGACAGAACGCCGCGCAGATGCCGCAACGCTTGCACCAGTTTTCGTAGATCGTCAATTCCTCCGGCCGGCGGACCTTGTCCGGCGGGGCCGACTTTTTTCCGTATGAATCTTCAGGGGACATGGTCGAGTCGATCACTCCTGTCAAGACCTACTCTAACATGATGGCGGGGGAAATTCCAGTCGGGCCGGGGAGCGGGGTGTTTCGAATCGAGGAATGCGGGTTTTCGGCGCGAGAGGTCGATCAGGTTCCGGCGATTCGAAGCGCGGCCGCGGTCCAAGGGTTTCCGTCCATATGGCGAAAGTCATGGTCGGCCACGCGCCACATCCGATAAATAGGCTGATTCGAGGCAACTGACGAATGCGGGATGCATTCCCGCGGGGCGTAATCAAACTGCCCGAAGTGAAGACAATGCGGGAGTCATTCAGCCTTTCTCAGGCTTATGCCCACTTTGGTCTTGCGAGCGACCAGAACGTCGCCTTCTTCATATCCCAACTGGTCAATAACGGATCGAGGCAATACCAGACTGCCTCGTTTGTTGACCTTCAACTCCACGTCAAGCAGCGGATAAGTCTCCAGGACCACTGCTTCGCCAGCGCCCCGTTTCCGGCGGTACCTGGATTTGACGGGTTGCTGCGGTTGGGACCCCACGCCGTACGTGTCCATGACATCCTTGTTCAATCGCCCGGACTCGACCGCCTCTATCAGTTTTTGTGCGTCCACTTTTCTTCTTTTGGGCATTGCCGCTCCCTGTCACTTCAGCCTTGTGGATCAAAGCGCCAAAAAAGAGTTGGGTTGATAAAACCAGGAATCTTGCCGTTCGTCCCTTGATCGCCCGGCTACCGACGGTTGAAAAGGCCGCGCGATCGGATTGGAAGGATGCGGGTTCGGTTTCTTTTACCGGCGGCCGCCGGATGACGCGCATCCGGACCGCCGAAATAAGCCTCTTTTTAAATTTTTACTTCGACAAGGGACTCCTATCACAAACCTCGGGAATGAGTAAAGTGCAATCGGAGTGTGATAGAAAACTGTCCGCGTCCCGTTCGATGACCGCTGCCGGAACCCGGGTTCTCCGGGTGCGCTACAATCCCCCTGCGCTCCGCCCTGGAGCTATCGGGCGGCGCGAGATGTCGCTTCCGGATAAGTAAGCAAAAATAAGGATCGAAATCCAGCCTGTCAGTCAGACTCATTCACGGACTTATGATCGAGTCTACACCAGGAATTCCGGTTTTTCAATCCAATATTCGATCCGGGGCGGAATATGGACAAGTAAAGGATCGGTGGGGACTTTTCGATAAAATCTCCCTATACCTCACCATCCTTGTTTCGGCGGATTTGGCTTATTATGGGGGCGCGGCGGGGTTGCCGGCGGCGGGGAATGTCAGGTGGGAAGCGTAATGGGCGGACTGTTTTTCAAAGGCGGGGCAGGGGCCCTATCAACGCGCTCGATAAAAAGTTCAAAAAATAGAATGCCTTTCCCGGTCGGCCGGTTCCCCGTTCCGGCCGGAGCGGAAGGGGGCGGATGGAAGAGCGGCCCGCGGCCCGTCCGGCCGGGGAAAAGGGCCTCGGGCTTGATTTGGCGCCCAACCGAGGATAGAATTAACAGGTAGCCGAAAGATGAACGTGGCCTGAACGGGCCTTTAACGGATGTGAGGAGGTAAACCATGTCCAGCACACCGCAGCACTGCCCCGGTTTCGAAGCCAACAAGAACCTTCAGTCCTTTGTCTGCAAATGCCCCAACTGCGGCACGGAAAAAGAGATATTCCCCGACGAGTTCGACCGGCCGCATGTCTGCAAGGGCTGCAAGAAGGAGATCGACTTCACCCAGTGCAGCCTGGACGCCGGCTGAGTCGGCGGCCGGGATAATCCTGGCCCGAACGATTTGTGAGGCATCCGTTTCGCCACGCCGCTCCATGAATCGTTCGGGCCGTCGAGCCCTGATCGCCAGGTGTCGTCCGGCCGGGGGCGCGGGGCCCTCGGGTCGGCGATAAGGGGACGTGGCGTTCGGAACGGCATCCCAGGAAAAGGGAGGCGCGACATGAATGCCTATGACTTGAAATCGTCCGGCAGTCCGGGCGAGGATTTGCGGATATGGGTCCGGGCTTCGGAAGGCCGAAGCCTGGCGGAGAGGACCCTGCCCCGGGCGGAGGTGGACCGGTTCGTCCGGGAAATCGAAACAGCCTGTGGGGAGCCGTCCGCGGACCTGGCGGCCCTGGGCCGTCGGATGTACGACTGGCTGAACGGACTGGGGGGCGCCTGGCTGGACGGGGCGCTTTCCGAGTCCGCCGGTCTGGTCCTGCGCATCGAGTGCGAGGAAGGGCTGGGCGAGCTGCCCTGGGAACTGCTTGGCAAGGACGGATTCCTCGCCTCGGGGCGCCATGGTCTTTTCTCGCCCTATCGAATTGTTTCCGAGGGGGAACGGCCGTTCCCGCCGGCCGGCCGGGCCCTCCGAATCGTCTTCGCGGCCTGTTCCCCGGAGGACGTTCGGCCGGTCCTGAACACCGAGGCCGAAGAAGCGACGGTGCTCAACGGGGGCCGTCTGCTGCCGGTCGAGCTGTTCTTCGAGGAGACCGGGACGCTGGAAGGGCTGGCGGAACTGGTCGGTTCCCGGGAGCCGGGCTGGTTCGACGTGCTGCACCTGACCGGGCGGATCGAAATGTCCGGGCCGGAACCCGTCTTTTTGATGGAGAACGACATCGGTTTCCGCAAGGCGGCGTCCCCTGCGGACCTGGTGGGCGCTCTGGCGGGTACGCCCCGGCTTATATGCATCTCGGGCCGTGAGGCCGGGGTTTCGGCCGGCCAGGGCGGTCTGCCCCTTTTCTGCCGGAGACTGGCCGCGGCCGGGCGCCTGTCGGTATTGGGACGAACCCTGGCGGTGGGAGACCAGTCGTCGGCCGTGGTTGCGGCCGGGCTGTTCGCCCATCTGGTCCAGGGCGGCCGTTTGGACGAGGCGGTCGGCCTGGCCCGCGAGCAACTCTGGCGGTCGGAATCCAAGGCCTGGCACTTTCTCCGTTTCTACTCGGCCGGCGCCATCCCGGAGGCCCTGGTCGATCCCGCCCGGGCCGGGGGCCTTCCGAGCCCCGAGCCTAAAGCACCCCCCGAATATCTCGATGACATCGGCCTGGTCCCGGTCGGCGGCCGCATGGGGTTTGTCGGACGTCGGCGAGCGGTCCAGCACGGCCTCCGGGTGCTCAGAAGCGCCCGGGGCGATGAAGGGTACGCCGAAGGCGTTCTGTTGCACGGACGGGACGGCATGGGCAAGTCCTGCCTGGCATCCCGACTTTGCGAGAGAATCGAAACCCACCGGCGCCTGGTCTGGACCGGAAGAATCGACGAGGCCGGGCTGCTGAACCGGATCGAAGAACAGGCCGATCTGGGAGACTCCGGTTCGTTCCTGAATCATCCCGGGCTGATCCTCGCCCAGAAGCTGCGCCGGCTCCTGGCCGAACCTTTGCGGGAACGGCCCTTTCTGTTCGTCTTTGACGGCTTCGATCCCAACCTGGAACATGTCAAGGGCAAGGCGAGCCTGAAGGCGGAGCCCCTGCACGTCCTCAAGGCTCTTCTGGCGGCCATACGCGAGACCGAATCGGCCAGCCGGGTCGTTATCACCAGCCGCCACTTTTTCGAACTGCCCCGTCCGGTCCGGCTCCATGCCCTGCCCGTCGAACCGATGTCGGCCGTGGAGGTGGAAAAAAAGACCGTCCGCCTGCCCGGCCTGCACCGCCTCATGCGGGTTGACCGGAGCCATTTCGACCGGAGCCTGGTCCTGGCCGAAGGCAGCCCGAGCCTGATCGACCGGCTCGATGCCGTGGCCGGTCTAAAGGATTTCGATTACGAGACGCTGCTGGCGAATCTGGCCCAGGCCGAGCCGGAAGCACGGAACGAGACCCTGACCCGGTATCTGCTCGAAGGACGGGACCAGGCGTCCTTGCGGGTGCTGGCCTGGCTGTCCCTTTTCGAGCTGCCCGTCTCCCGCCCGGTCGTCGAGGCGGCGGCCGGCGCTCCGGTTGCCGAATCGCTCCTGGCGGAGCTGGCGTCGTTGGGTCTGGCCCAGGCCGGCCTGGACGCCCCGGAAGGGGAAACCGGGTATATCGTGCCGTGGGGTCTGAGGACGCAGGCGGGTCGAGTGCTGAGTGAAGAGGATGTCTCGCAAGGTTGCGGCCGGAGCGCTTCCTACCTGTACCAGCGGTGGCGCCGGACACCGGAGGACGACATCCGTTGGGCGATCGAAGCCCACCGGCTGGCGATCCTGTCCGGAGACGGGACGACCATTCTCGAGATCGGGACGCTGCTGACCCATGTGCTGAACCGGAGGGCTCACCACCGCCAGGCCGCGACCATCGGCCGGCTGAGCGTCAACTGGGGGGAAAACGTCCGGCTTCTGACCGGACTGGGGCAGGCGGAACGGGTCACGGGACGGACTTCGGATGCGCGGGGGCGTTTCGAACGGGCCCTGACGATCATGGATCGTTCGGGCCGGGACCCGGGCACGGACCTGGACCGGGCGATCATCCAGGCCAACCTGGCCGAACTCCTGGCCACCCAGGGCGAATCGTCCAAGGCGCTGGAGTTGTGGCAGACGGCCCTGCCGATGATCCGCGCCGCCGGGGACCCGGAGACCCGGGCCGGGGCCTTTGTGAATATCGCGGGTTTGATGGAGGAACGCGGCGAGGTCGAAAAGGCGCAAGCCCTGTGGGAAAACGCGCTCGAGCTGCTCGACGCCATGGACGATCCGGGGGTCAAGGGCGCCACGCTGGTCAACCTGGCCGGGCTGCTGGCCAAGAAAGGCCGGACCAGCCGGGCCTTCCGGCTGTGGCGGGAGTCCCTGGACTGCTGGGAAAAGACCGGCGACGAGCGAGGCAAGGCCGCGGCCCTGGCGGCCATGGCCTCGTTGTCCGCGGCCAAGGGGGACCTCGACCGGGCCCTGGGTTTCGGGTACGAGGCCATCGAGATACGCCGCCGCATCCGTGACGGCCGGGGCCAGGCCGACATGCTGGTCAGCCTGGCCGGCTGGGAAGGCAAGCAGGGGCGCCGGGACCGGCAGCGGGAACTGCACATCGACGCGGTCAAGGTCCTGGGCGATCTGTCGGCCTGGGTCGAGCTGTTCAAGGTGCTGGCCATCCTGGGAACGACCGAGAGAAAAGACGGCCCGGTCTTTCTGGCCCAGGCCCTCCGGCTGGGCATCTGGGTCGGCATTCCGGTCGAGGACTTTATTCATGTCGCGATTCTGCTGTTCAACCAGATCGGTCCGGCTTCCGACCTGGCCCCGCTCATCGCCACGGCGGCACACTACTTCGTCCAGTCCACCTCCGCCGGGCATCCGAAAAAGCAGGAGCTTGAAGAAAAGACCACCCGGCTGCTGGCCGCCTGCGCCGAGGTCCGCGATGTGCCCCATAAAAAGATCGGGGAGTGGTTCACGAAGAAGGGCCTGGACGATCCGGAGCAGTTCATTCCCGCCCTGACCCGCGCCCTCGAGGAGACGGTGGGCGAATACAACTGGCTGTTCAGCCGCAAGGTCTTCAAGCGGCCGACCTGGTTTTCGAGCTGATCGGCGGAACCGGGGCGTGGAGGGGGCGGCCGGCGTGGAAATACCCGTTTCCCTAGAGCGCGCCGTCGTCGGATCGCTGTTGGGCGCGGCCGCCGGCGACGCCCTGGGCCTGGCCTGTGAAGGTCTGTCGAAAAGGCGGCAGGCTCGCATGTTTCCCGATCTGGCCGGCCACCGCTTTTTTTCGGCCGGGGCATGGTTTCGGACGACACCGAGCATACCTGCATGGTCGCCCAGGCCCTGATCGTCTCGGGCGGCGATATCCAGCCGTTTTCACGGAGCCTGGCCTGGCGGTTGCGCTTCTGGCTGTTGGGTCTGCCCGCCGGCATCGGCCTGGCGACCTTGCGGGCGCTGGTCAAGCTGTGGCTGGGGTTTCCCGCATCGCGGAGCGGGGTGTTTTCGGCGGGCAACGGACCGGCCATGCGGGCCGCCATCATCGGGGCCGCGTTTGGCGGCCGGCCCGAGCGGATGCGGGGACTGGCCAGGACCTCGACCCGCCTGACCCATACCGATCCCAAGGCCGAGCGGGGCGCCCTGGCCGCCCACCAGGCCGCTCGTCATCCTTGAAAGCCATGATCGGGGACGAACCGGACGACGGGCTGACGGGTCTGCTGGAAGGGGCGGCCCGGAGCGCGTCCGCGGGAGATTCCGCGGCCTCCCATGCCGCCTCCCTCGGGCAGGAACGGCTGTGGGAATGGCCTCGGACCGTGACCTGGATGGAGACGCTCGCAGGCCGCCTGGCCTCGGCGGCCGAATCGGGCCGAAGCGGCCAGGCCGTGTCCCTGCCGGTCTGGGGGGTTTTGCCGCGCAACCTGTTTTTCATGTTGCTGGTTCTGGCCCACGGCTTCCGCCGGACGCTTCCCCCGTATTAGCCCGGACTCCGGGCCTTAACCCGACGATATATCGAGGACCAAAATCTCCTCCAACTTCGCGTTTCGCTAATGATTTCTCGACCTCGCTACGGAACCCGACCGGCCAAGCTGGACCCCATTTCATCCTTCGCTTGCGCCCGGCCGGCCCGTAACAAGGGTTCATGTTCATTTCCCTCACATTATTGAGGGGAAGGCAGGAATTCAAGCAGAATCCGGGCTTGGCCGGCGGCCTATTGAAGGCGGTTCGAGCGGCCTTTGCGGCGGACGGTTTCCAGCATGTCATCGCCCGGGGGATTCGTCCGGGCGGAGACCACGGAGGGGACGGAAAAGGCGAGCAGCCCGTCCGGGACGGACAGAACGCCTTCGGCCGAGTCCTTGCGGCCGGTGAACGGGTATATGTCCGGGCCTCGCTGGCACTTGCAGTTGAGGTTGATCCGGCCGACCTGGTTGGCCAGGGCGTCGATCAAGAGGGCGAGTCGGGCCGGGTCGGCGCCGAAGAGGCTGACCTGCTGGCCGTAGGGGGATTCGATGACCCATTGGACAGGGGTTTCGGGGTCGTCGAACGGCACGACCGGGACCGCGGGGCCGAACTGTTCCTCGTGGTACAG
>JAHJTB010000096.1 GCA_018830135.1 Pseudomonadota bacterium
AGGAGTTTCTTGTAATGGTCCTGAAACGGCAGAATCCGATCGGCGAATTCGTGCCAGAAAAACACGAGCCGGGAGTCTGAATTGTCCACGATGTACTCGATTTCCGGCGGCTTCATCCGGTAACCGATCATGACCAGCCCGACCTGGAGATATTCCAGGGCCCGGCTGATTTCATAGTAATCGATAAAGTTGTAGGTCATGACGGAGGCCTGGTCGCCGGGACGAAGCCCCATGTCGAACAAGCGCTGGGCCAGGGCTCGGGCTCGCTGTCTCAGACCGCCATAGGTCAGTGAACGTTCCAGGCCGATGACGGCGGTCTTGTCGGGCTGGGTTGCGGAGTGGATTTCCAAAAAATTGGGCGGCTTGGGTTTGGTTTCGGTTTCCGGCATCAAAGTATCTCCTTATGATTTGGATCGAATATTTCCGGCCCGGCCGGCCGGAGTGGTTCCCTGACTAACTATCCGGTTATGTTAAATAAATAAAATACGAAAACCGCCCCTGCTTTGACAACCTTTATCCATTATCCGTCCACCAGGTGGTATTGCGCCTTCAGAGCCTCCAGTTCGGCCTTCAAGCGGTCGGCCAGCGGCCTTGATTCCGGCCGGCCGTACAGGTTGTTCAGTTCGCGGGGGTCCCGGACCAGGTCGTAGAGTTCCGGCTCCCGGCACATGAGCCAGTCGATGAACTTGTGGCTTTCGGTCCGAATCGCCTTGTGGGGCGGCACGCGGCCTCCAAAGGGAAAGTCGCGGAACAGTTCGTAGACAAAGGCCTTGCGGCCCGGCGCGCCCTCGGAACGAAGCAGGGGCAGGAAGCTTTGGCCCTGCATGTCCCCGGGCGGGGTCAGTCCGGCCATGTCCAGCAGGGATGGGGCCAGGTCGATGTTCAGGACCATCTGCCCGGCCCGGCGGCCCGGTCGATCCACCAGGCCGGGCGCCCGTACGATGTACGGAATGCGGATCGATTCCTCATAGGGATAATGTTTGGCGTAAAGCCGGTGTTCGCCCCACAGATATCCGTTGTCCCCGGCGTACACGATGACGGTCCGGTCCAGGCGCCCCTTTTGCTCCAATGCGGACAGCAGGCGGCCGATCTGTTCGTCCACCGATTCCAGGCACTCGCAATAGCGGCGATAGACCGAGTGCATGTCGCCCATGGTCCCTTCCAGCCAGTTGTTGTGAGTCCAGGTGTTGTACTTGTCCGATTCCGGAGCCAGGAAGGACAGGTCGGCGTCTTTATACTTGCCCTTCAAGTGCGCGGGGGGTTTCCAGTCATGATGAACCGCCTTGTGGGACAGATACAGGCAGAAGGGCCGGTCGCGGTCCTGATTGATGAAGTCCAGGGCATAGTCGGTCAGCTCTTCCGTGATGTACGGCTTGCGGTTCGGGACCGGACGATGGTTGACGAACAAGGGGCAGTCGTAATAATCCCCCTGTCCGTCCTTGCGGGTGAAGGAAACGAACAGGTCCACCCCCGGCAGGTTGGGCAGGCCGCCGCCGGGCATGTGCCATTTGCCGATAAAGGCCGTGTCATACCCCGCGTTTTTGAACCGTTCCAGAAAGGTCCGGTTTCGCCGTTCGTCCCAGCGGGAAAAATTGTTTCGCACCCCGTGGACCGAGGCGTACTGTCCGGTCAGGAAACTGGCCCGGCTGGGGCTGCACAGCGAAGTGGTGACAAAGGCGTTCTCGAAAAGCACGCCTTCATGGGCCAGCCGGTCCATGTGGGGCGTCTGGAGAAAAGGATGGCCCATGACGCCTAGCATGTCCCAGCGGTGGTCATCGCTCAGGATGAAAATGAAGTTGGGCCGGGGGCTGGTTTCCGAGGCCGCCAGAGCCCGGGGCCACCCCATGCCGGACATGCCGGCGGCCAGGGCCGCCGCGCCGATCCGCTTGAGGGCCGCCCGTCGTGAAACGTGCCGGTCGTCTCCGGCGCGTCCGGTCATGAAACGCTCCAAAGGCTATTGGAGGACGTGTTCGGCATAGTGATGAACCACCATATAGACCCATTCCTGTCCCCGGATCAGGCCGGCGTAGGTCCCGACCAGGCCGAGGACCAGTCCGGACAGGACCCCGGGGGCAAGCACTCGGACGGACTCGTCCCGGCGCTTGTGGAAAAAGCGGCAGACGAGTTCGGCGGCGGAAAATTCGAAAAGCGTTACGCACATCACGCCAAAGGTCCAGGGCAGGAAAAAGAAATAGACCATCTCGACCGGAGTGAACTGGCAGGCCACTTTGGCCTCCATCCGGACCACCCAGATCGCCGGGTTGACAAAGGCCACGATCAGCCGCTCGAAAAAGCCGGCCCCCTGGAAATAGGCCAGCGGCGGCCCCACGAAACCGAAAAACCAGATGGACAGGAAAAGCAGCGGCCCGAAGACGCCGATCAGGACGTCCCGCACCGGTCCCGGCCGGAGACCGCTCGACCCGTGGTAGGCCAGGCTGGAAAGGGCCATCACGCCCACGACCAGGACCAGTGGAACCAGGAATCGTTTGAAAAAACCGTTTCTCGGCACGTCCCGCCTCTTCCCCCGGGCCGCGGCCGGACCGGAAATCGTTCGGCCTCGATTCATTTATGCGATACACGCTATGGGGGCGGATTCTATCAAATCCCATGGCGCACGGCAAGCCGATGCGATTCGGGTCGTGAGCGTTCAGCGATCGTCGGCCTTGCGCGACCGCTCCGTCGTTCATGGCGGCGGTTATGAATCCGCTGGCGGAAAAATCGAATGCATGGCCTTCGGGGGGCATTATTTTCTTGCCTGCCTGCCGGCGATAGGAGAAACTGCCGGGAATTTACCGACAAAATGCGGAAAGGAGTTTGACCCCATGCCGGACTGGGAACGCCAAACCATCGGCCAGGCCCTGAGAGAGGCCGCTTCCCTTTGGGGAGACCGGGAAGCCCTGGCCGCCAAAAACGAGAGACTGACCTATGCCGAACTGTACCAAAGGGCCGGCCGACTGGCCCTGGGGCTCAGCCGGCTGGGGGTGGGCAAAGGCGATCATGTCGCCACCATCTTCGGCACCGGGACGGAATGGGTCGTGGTCAAATACGCCCTGCACATCCTGGGCGCGGTCATCGTCCCGCTCAACGTCACCTTTCGTTCCGATGAACTGGCCTATGCCCTGAAACAGGCGGACGTCAAGACCCTGATCATGGTCGACGAACTTCGTCAGGGCAACTATGTGGACATCCTGGGCCGGATCGATCCTGGCCTGACCGCTTCCACCGGTCCGGAACTGGTCTCGGACGTCCTGCCCGAACTCCGGCGGGTGGTCTGCTTCAGCCCGGACGGGAAACGTTATGACTTTGCCCACGACCTGTTCGAGGTCCTCGCGTCCGGCTCGGATTTCACCGACCACCAGGCCGACGCCTTTCTGGCCCCGGGCCGGCCGGACGATCCCTGCAACATTCTGTTCACCTCGGGCAGCACGGCCCGGCCCAAAGGGGTCGTCCACGTGCATCGCAGCCTCCTGGGGATCGCCGAGCATCTTTACGGCCGGAGCTGGAACCTCGAACCCGGCCATCGTCTTCTGAGCTATCTGCCCTTCTACCACATAGGCGGCTGCGTGTACGCCCCCCTCGGGGCCCTGATGCGCGGCTGCTTTCTGTACGTCAACGACTTCGTCCCCGAGGAGATCATGGCCCTGATCGAACAGGAGCGGATATGCAACTACGGCGGTTTCGACTTCCATTTTCACTCCGTGGAAAACCATCCCCGCTTCAAGGACTTTGATCTCGGTTCGGTCAGATTCGTGCTGCTGGCCGTAGGACCCGAGGGGTACGACAACTGCCGGAAGGTCCTGCCCGGGGCCGAGATCGTCACGCATCACTACGGATTCACCGAAGGGACCGGCGTCAGCCACTGGCCCGAAGAACGGGACGAACAGGTCCGTAAATACACCAACGGCCGGCCCTGGCCGGGCATCGAAGTCAAGGTCGTTGACCCGGTCAGCGGCGAAACCGTGCCGCCCAACCAGCCCGGCGAGCTTTGCCTGCGAGGCTGGAATCGTTTCCAGGAGTACTACAAGAACCCCGAGGAAACCGCCAAAGCCATCGACCCGGACGGCTTTTTCCATTCCGGAGACTACGGCTGGATGGACGAAAAGGGCAACGTGGTCTACCGCGGCCGGTACAAGATGATGATCAAGTCGGGCGGGGAAAACGTGTCCGAACGGGAGGTCGAAATATTCCTCGAGAGTCTGCCCGGAGTCAAATCCGTCCAGGTCATCGGACTGCCGGACGACAAGTGGGGCGAGGCCGTGACCGCGGTCATCGAACCCGATCCGGGCGCCGATCTGACCCGGGAAGCGGTGGTTGAATACTGCCGGGACCGGATCGCCAATTTCAAGATTCCCAAGCACGTGCTCTTCTTCACCCAGGAGGAATGGCCCCTGCTCGGCGCGGGCAAGGTCAGCAAGATCGAACTCAAAAAGATGGCCCTCGATCGTCTGGGAGTTTCGGAAGGCCAAAGCTGACCGGCCATGATCCAGATCACCCCGGACATATTCCTGGACGAAAAGGAGATCGATGAGACCTTTGTCCGGGCCTCGGGGCCGGGCGGGCAGAACGTCAACAAGGTGGCCACCGCGGTCCAGCTTCGCTTCGACGTGGCCGGCTCGCCTTCGCTGCCCCCGGCCGTGCGGGAACGCCTTGTCCAGCTGGCCGGCGGACGTCTGACCATCGAAGGAGTGCTGATCATCGACGCCCGCCGCCACCGGACCCAGGAAAAGAACCGGGAGGATGCCCGGCTTCGGCTGATCGAACTCATACGCCAGGCCGCGATTCCACCGAAACCCAGACGGCGGACCCGGCCCACGGCGGCATCCAGGCGCCGCCGCCTGGACGGCAAGCGCCGCAACAGCCGGGTCAAAAGCCTCCGCCAGCCGATCCGGTCCCGGGACGAATGAAACGCAAATGATTTCAACCTGATATACCGACAGGCCGGATCGGGGCCGACACCGGCCTGTCTCCGGCTTTCCGTGGACCGCCGAGCCCCCGAACCGCCCGCCCGGCCGGGTCAGGCCGGGAATTGCCCCGGCCGGACGATTTGTCTTGACAAATCAGCCGGAGCGTCCTAAATAAGTAAATTCTTGGTTTTCGGTGTCCGGGTCGGGGCCGTTAACTCAGTCGGTAGAGTATCTGCCTTTTAAGCAGAGAGTCGCTGGTTCGAGTCCAGCACGGCCCACCAGAACGCGCGTCCCCATCGTCTAGCCAGGTCCAGGACACCGGCCTTTCACGCCGGCGACAGGGGTTCAAATCCCCTTGGGGACGCCAAGTAAATACAAGGGGTTAGCCATCCTCGTGGCTGACCCCTTTGGGTTTTCGGGTAGGGTCTTCGGGTATTTTGGACTGGGATAGCAGATTGAGGGTCTCGGCGAGGTCCTGGTTGATGTTGTGGATATACCGTTCAGTGGTGGTCACGCTCTTGTGTCTGAGGACCCGCTGGATCCTCTTGGCGCTGACCTTGTGCGTGTCAGCCAAGACAGATGCCACATACCGCCGCAAGGCATGAAAACCGAAGGGCCGAACTCCTGCCCGCTTGCATAGCCCCTTCAGAAACCGCCGGCGCTCTTTATAGGGTCGCATGTAGCCGGGGCCAGGTTGGACGGAGACAAAGGTAAAGGGGGTATCCTTGATCGGGCGGTTTTGCCACCACCACCAAAGGTTTTCATAAAGCTCGTCTGACATCGGGAACCATTCGTACTCCATCGATCCATCCTTGGTCTTTCTGGTCCCCAGGCGGTATTCGCGTCTTTCAAAATTGATGTCCTCCACCCAGGTCCAGCGAAAAATCTCAGAACGGCGGGCCGCGGTTTGGAGGTAGCAATTGAGCATCACCGACTCGGTTCTGTCCGCGACGGCGAGCACCTTGAGCACATCCTCAGTGGAGGGGGTATATTGGGTTTCTCGGTCGTGAGGTCGTTTCTTGATTTTCGTCAGAGGGTTATTCGGCAAATCCAGTATATCCTGGCCCCAGTTCCACATCGACAGAAGGTTCTTCCGATCCTTGTTGAAGGCATTAGCAGACTGACTCTTGGCCCGCCCATCAAGATATTCTAAGACCATGTCGGGCATGATGTCTTGAACAAGGGTCTCAGGCCCCCATGCCCCTATCACTCGTCGGCACAGCGTTCGTTTTTCATCATAAGTCTTCAAGGTGTATCGCTGACAGTAATCGAGGTATTTAGTGCAGAAAGTCATCAAGTCCATGCCGGCGTGCTGCTTCTTCTCTTTCGTCTCCAGCTCGGTGCGCTTCCGGTTTTCCCATTGGGCGGCTTCTCTTTTTGTTGGCAACAGGGCTTGGTGCCGCGCGCCTTGATAGGTAACGACTCCTCGCCACTTCTTGCCCTCTCTGTATGGCATTTTCAAGGCCCTCCTGAGTGAAAATCCATGACCCGCCAATCTTGGCAGCACCCAACTCGGCAGCATGAGTGTAGACCCAGCTAACCGACTTTGCCAAGCTCTTTGCCACTTCGGCAGGTTTAATGACGGTCATGGCGATGGTCCATTGATCGGATTGAAGGTGTGGACTCTCCCCGCCCAACACCAGTTGTTAGTAAAGTATAACGGCTAACCAACGGAATGGACGTGAGGCCCGGATGAGCCCCACGTCCCGGGTTCAGGTCAATCAAGCCGGGGAGTCGGCAGTCATGACTTCCGAGTGGTCACCGGACTGGATGGACTCTCCTTGGCCTTCCTCGGCAGTCAGGTGGTCTTCAGCCGGTTCGTCCCAGTCGAGGAATTCCGAAAGGTCAGGGAGTTCAATGTCTGGCCGACGTACCAGGGTGGGCACCAGTTCGTCAGAGGTCGCGGCATCCATCTCGGCGATGGATTGATTGACCTCGTCCAGGATTTCGACCATGCTCTGGAACCCCAGCTTCTTCATGATTACGGGTTTATACTGAAGTTCCTTCTCGTAGCCGACCGCCTCGCGGTTGAGTTCCCGAGCCACCTTGACCGTGGTACCTGAGCCGAGCCAAGGATCCAGCACGGTGTCGCCCTCGTAAGAGAACATCCGGATCAACCGCTCAACCAGCGAGTCGGGATAAATGGCGGGATGCCCTTCCATCTTGTTGACGGGGGGGATGTACCATACCGCAGGAGTCCAAGCCAACCACTGGCCCTTGGTCAGCCTCGACCGGAGAACGATCTCCTCGGAGGGAACCTCACGTTCGCCTTTGTTCCGGAAGATGTAAATCGGCTCATAGTTGTGGATCACGCGGTAGGCCGTGTGAACCGTGTTCTCGGTAAGGCCCAATCCGTGCCGTTTCCTCCAGGCGGGTGGTTTGGTCCAGATGATCACTTCCGAGAGCAGTATCTGGTGTGCCCGGAGGAAGGTCTGATAATGGTGGCCCATCAGTTGGATCTGGGTGCGTTCGTTTTTCCCCTTGGGTCCCTTGAAGTTCTGGATGTCGCCGACGTTCAGGGCGATAGTCCCGCCAGGGACGAGGACCCGGGCGCATTCCTTGAGGACGTCTCGGACCATTTCGAGGTGTTGGTCGTAGCTGATACCCACCTCGAATTCCATCCCGACGTTATATGGTGGGCTGGAAACGATCAGGTGGACCGAGTCTTTCGGCAGTTCGCTCATGTCCCGGGAGTCCTTGAAGTAGACCCCGGGGATGTCACCTTCCGGGATGGTTACCTTCTGCTTGGTTTCCTTTTTGCCTTTCGAGAGGTAGTTGTTGATCCGGATTTCGGCCCGCTTGGCAGTCAGTTCGTGGTCGGCGATCCGCTTGGCCCAGCGTTCCTGTTCTTTCTTCGAGGGCAGCTTGACCAGGTTCAGACCGTGGCCCTCATTGAGTTGTCCGCCTCGAATCTTTTCTTGGATCGGCTCGGGCAGTTCGAGCAACTTGAGTTTGTTCGAGATGGTGGGCCGTGATCCGTATCCTTTGATCTCGAGGTCCTGGAGGCTGTACCCGAAGTCGTCCCGCATGGCCTTGAGATGGAGAGCGATCTCAATCGGGTCGAACGCGCTCCGTTCGAAGTTCTTGACGTAGGACAGGTGGGCGGCATCGGCATCCCCTACCTTTTTAATGATGCAGGGGATTGCCTGCCGGCCGAAGTCCTGGTAGACTTTCAATCGGCGAGTCCCGTCGATGACGGAGTACTTGCCCTCTCCGGTCGGGTAGACCAGGAGAGGCTCTTGAAGGCCATCGCGCCTGATGCTGTTCTGAAGGCTTTCCATGTCCTTCAGGTTCTTGCGGGGATGGTACTTGATGATGAGCTGGTCGAGGGGGATCTCGACCACTTCCATCTGAATCCC
>JAHJTB010000097.1 GCA_018830135.1 Pseudomonadota bacterium
CGGACCGGGACAAGGCCTGGCACCCGAGAGTGGACATGCTCGAACTGCCGGCGGCCCTGGTCCTGCTGGCCGACGTTCCGGGCGTTCCGCGGGAATCGGTCTCCGTGGAAATCCAGGGGGAGACCCTGATCATCAGCGGTAACCGCCCGATCCCGGAGGAGATGTCCCAGGGCAGCCTCTATCGTTCCGAACGACATTACGGTTTGTTCGAGCGGAAGTTCAATCTGCCGTTCAATGCGGAGGCAGAAACCATTCAGGCCCGGATCGCCGAAGGCGTGCTGCGGGTGACCATCGCCAAGCCGGAGGAACAGATCACCAGGGTCAAGGTCAACATCGAATAGACACGGGGAACGAAAGGCCTGGATATGCCTAACCAAATCAAAACCGTGCTCTTGCTGGGCGGCCTGACCGCCCTGATTGTCGTTCTGGGCAACCTGTTCGGCGGCCGCCAGGGAATGGTCGTGGCTTTCGGCCTGGCCGTCATCATGAACTTCGGCACGTACTGGTTTTCCGACAAGATCGTCCTGGCCATGTACCAGGCCAGGGAAGTCGGCCCCGATGAGGACCCGGAACTGCATGACCTGATCGGTTCGCTGGCCGAACGCGCCGGGCTGCCCATGCCCAGGGTCTTCGTCATACCCCAGGAATCTCCGAACGCCTTCGCCACCGGACGCAATCCCGAACACGCCGTGGTCGCCGTCACCGAGGGACTTCGGCGGATGATGACCCGGGAGGAACTGGCCGGCGTGATTTCCCACGAACTGGGCCACGTCAAGAACCGGGACATCCTGATCAGTTCCATCGCCGCGACCATGGCCGGGGTCATCATGATTCTAGCCAACATGGCCCGCTGGACGGCCATCTTCGGCTTCGGCGGCCGGGACGACGATGAGGACGGCGGCGGTATGATCGGCCTGCTTTTTACCGCCATCCTGGCCCCCATCGCGGCCATGCTCATTCAAATGGCCATTTCCCGATCCCGGGAATACCTGGCCGACTCGACCGGCGCCGGATTCATGGGCCGCTCCGAACCCCTGGCCTCGGCTCTGACCAAACTGGGCCAGGCCAGCGGCCGTCTGCCCCTCGAAGCCAACCCGGCCACGGCCCACATGTTCATCGTCAACCCGCTTTCCGGTCGGAGCGCGATGAACCTGTTCTCCACCCATCCCCCCCTCGAGGAACGCATCGTCCGTCTGAGGGCCATGTCCCGGAGCGGCTCATGAAGCGGAGACGGGTCCGGGCCCGGTGGTGGCTTCTGCTCCTGTTGTCGGCCGGGGGTCTGATTTTCCCGGCCAGGCTCCCCGCCGCGCCCGGTCCGTATCCCAGGGAAACGCCCGTGGTTCGGGCCGTGAAGCTGGCTGGGCCCGCCGTGGTCAACGTCAGCACTCGGCAGGCGGGGTCCGAAGGGCCGAGTCCGTTTCACCAGTTCCGGGACAACAACCTGTTCGATCAGTTCTTCCGGGACTTTTTCGAGTCCTTCGGCCGCCGGGAATCCCAGGTGACCTCCCTCGGCTCCGGGGTCATTATCGACGGGAAGAAAGGCTTCATCCTGACCAACGAACACGTCGTGGTCCAGGCCTCGGAAATCCTGGTCCAGACCGTGGACGAGCAGGAGTTTCAAGCCCGCCTGGTAGGATCGGACCCGGACAACGATCTGGCCCTCCTTCAGATTCAGACAAAAAAGACCCTGCCCGATCTGCCGCTGGGGGATTCCGACGACCTGATGATCGGCGAAACCGTCATCGCCATCGGCAACCCCTTCGGCCTGACCCATACGGTCACCACCGGCGTCATCAGCGCCCTCAATCGCTCACTCAGGGCGGGGGGCCGGGTCTTTCGGGACTTCATCCAGATCGACGCCCCCATCAATCCGGGCAACTCCGGCGGGCCGCTCCTGGACATCAACGGCCGGCTGATCGGCATCAATACAGCCATCTATGACAAGGCCGAGGGCATCGGCTTCGCCATCCCCATCAGCAAGGCCAAGCGCATCATCCAGGAACTGATCACCTACGGCGAGGTCCATCCGGCCTGGCTGGGCCTGTCCCTCCAGACCGTGGACGCCAATCTGGCCTCCCATTTCGGCACGGGCGACCAGGGCGGGGCCGTGGTCACCCAGGTCGACCCGAACGGCCCGGCCGCCGACAGCGGTCTGGCTCGGGGCGACGTCATCGTCGGTCTCGACCATCACCGGGTCAGCTCCACGGACGCATACGAAGACATCCTGCGCGGTTACACGTCCGGCAACACGGTCACGATCAAGGCCTTTCGCCAAAAACGGGCCATGGAAGTCAAAATCCGGACCAGTTCCTATCCCATGAAAAAGGCGCGGGACCTGAGTTGGGACTTGTACGGCCTGGAGGTCGAGGACGAAAAAATCCAGGGGCAGCCCGTTGTGGCCATCAAGAACGTGCGGCGACAGTCGCCGGCCGCCCGGATCGGCCTGCGCCCCGGCGATTTGGTTCATCAGATCAATGAAGTCGAAACCAGCACGGTGGAAAAATACCTGAGAGCCCTGGCCAAATACCGATTCCGGCAAGGCCTGTCGGCCATCGTCCAGCGGGGACAGTACGCCTATCACGTCACCCTGACGCCCTGACCGCGCCGGGTCTGGCCCGGGCCCCCGTTCCGATCGAACCGAGGCGCCCCCGGAGAGCACGCATGCCACTCGCATCAACACCGGCCGGATTGGAACTGGACCCACGACTGCTCGACGTGGTCATGACCGACGTCGAGTTCGTGCTTTATTACGGCGACCAGCCCCTGACCACCCCGGGCGGGCGGCCGATATCCCACCCGGCCCCCCGGCTTCTCCAACATATTCAAAGGGAACTGATTCTGTCACCACGGTTGGAACCCGGACACCTGGACGCCTACGGGATATTTTCCGTCCAAAAGGACCTGATCGAAGGAGACCCTGTCGCTTCATGGCCCCCGGAGGCCATGTTTTACCGAGACCCGATGGTTACGAGGCTTTCGGCCTCCGCTGGGAACCCGCCTTCATGCCGATCGACCTTTGACCCGGACCGCCTGGACGAGGACGGCCGAGGCCTGGCCCTCCTGGTCACCGGACTCTCCGGTGTGCTCGGAAGCGTCCACCAGTTTTTTCAGGACCATTCCAAAGGCCAGGTCCGACTGGGCCCGGAGGCCCTTGACACCTGCCTCGACATCGTCCGGCGGGTCTGGGCGGAACTGCCGCCGGAGCGCCGGGCGGCGGCCCTGCTGGCCGGACTGGTAAATCGGGCCGGCCTCCTGCTACCCCTGTTGCTGGTCACCGGTGCGGTCACCCCTTCCGAATACGCCCACACGCTTTTCAACTTCCATCCGCCTCGCCCGAACGGCGAAACGCCCGAGGAACCCGAACCGGTCCGGACCCTGTCCGAACGGATCGGAGTGCGGGTCGTCAGGCCGGACTGGGCGAACCCGCGGGCCGGGTTCAATCGTCTTCACGGCCAGGCATCCGCTCTGGTCGAATATCTGGCCTGCTGCTCCAATTCCGAGACCGCGACCGGTCTTCGGGAAATGATCGCCTCGGGAGAAGGGTACGATGTCGAGTTCAAGTCCACCCTGCGCTGGAACCTGAAAGCGGGTAAAAAGGACGCCTCCGTGGAACACGCCTCCCTGAAAACGATTGCCGCGTTTTTGAACTCCAGCGGCGGGACTCTGCTCATCGGCGTCCGGGACGACGGGTCCGCGGAAGGCATCGAAACGGACGACTTCCCGGATGAGGACAAGTTCGGTCTGCACTTCTGGAACCTGGTCAAATCGAGTCTGGGGCCGGAAATGGCCCCCTTCATCCGGACCGACTTTGAAAAACTGGACGGGCGGACGGTCTACCGGGTTCGCTGCGCCCGGGGTCCGCGCCCGGCTTTTCTGAGGCAGAAGGGCTTTGACGAGGCCTTCTACATCCGGGTCGGCCCCAGCAGCGCCAAACTGGGTATTGCCGAAGCCCTGGAATACATCGGCCGTCGCTTCCAGGGTGGATGAGAGGCGAAATCCTTCGCTTTTCGTTTCGGGACGGCACACCGGCGGAGGCGTATGCACGTCGCTTGCACCCTGGGCGATATGTTATATAATGAAACAGACCGTTCGAGTGGGGCTCTCGGACGGCTTGCCCACCAGGACCGATCGTCCCCGGCGGATTCTTTTGGCCCGGATTCGTCCGGAGGCCTCACAAAGGGGGCGGCGGACACCATGGGCCTGCCAGGATTATCTGGCCAGCCTGTTTGACGGCGACCGGGCCGCCTGCGACGTCTGCGACCCAAATCCGGGCCAACGGCCGGGTCTCGAGGCTCGGCCTGATCGCTAACCCAACAGAAAGCGTACCCTTGAACGGGAAAAAAATCCTCATCGTCGAAGATAACCCCGTGGACGGACGCCTGCTTTGGCAGACCCTGGCCAATATCGGTTACATCCCCCTCGGGCCGATCGGTTCGGCCGAAGAAGCGGTCGATCAGATCAGGAGCCACAGTCCCGACCTGATCCTCATGGACATCGGCCTGGCC
>JAHJTB010000098.1 GCA_018830135.1 Pseudomonadota bacterium
ATACTGGAGATGGACGGAGTCCCGCTGGACCAACCCGGACCTGCGCTGGATGGACGGGGGGATCGTCACCGCCGGCGTGGACGTGGGCTCGGTCAGTTCCCAGGCCGTCATTCTGGTGGACAATGAAATTTTCGCCTACGCCAATACCCGAACCGGGTCGGACAGTCCCAACAGCGCCATCAACGTCATGAACTGGGCCCTGGAAGACACCGACGGCCTGACCCTGGAAAAGATTCAGTATTCCGTGGGCACCGGTTACGGCCGGGTCAACGTCCCCTTCGCCCAGCGAGCCATAACCGAGATCGCCTGCCACGCCCTCGGGGCCAACTTCATGTACGGCCCGACCATCCGCACGGTGCTGGACATGGGAGGGCAGGACTGCAAGGCCATCCACTGTGACGAAAAGGGCAAGGTGACCAACTTCCTCATGAACGACAAGTGCGCGGCCGGGACCGGCCGGGGCATGGAGGTCTTCGCCGACCTGCTGGGCGTGTCCATCAACGAGGTGGGCGAACTGTCGCTCCAGGTGGACGAGGAACCCCCGCCGGTCTCCTCGACCTGCGTCGTGTTCGCCAAGTCCGAGGCCAGCGGCCTGCTCCGCGAGGGCTGGCCCAGGGAAAAGGTGCTGGCCGCCTATTCCTCGGCCATGGCCCACCGGGTCGTCTCCCTGCTCGAACGCATCGGCATGGAGGAGGACTTCGGCATCACCGGCGGCATCGCCAAAAACAAGGGCGTGGTCCAGCGGCTGGAAAGCCGGCTGGGCGTCCAGGCCTTGGAGCCCAGGTACGACACCCAGATCGCCGGCGCCCTGGGTGCGGCCCTCTTCGCCAAATCCCTGATCGAAAAGGGCAAAAAATAACGGCGGTCCCTCCGGCCGCCGCCAAGGACGCTTCCATGATCGCGAATTACGGATACAAGGACGGATCGGGCGAGTTTTTCATCACCATCGACACAGATCAGTGCGACGGCTGCGGGGCCTGTGCCGAGGCCTGTCCGGCCGACTGCTTCGAAGTGGGCGAAGACCCGATCGACCCCTTGCGGGACGAGCCGGTGGCCTTTGTCAGCGAGGCGGTGCGAAAGAAAATCAAATACGCCTGCGGGGCCTGCAAACCGGTAACGGACCGGCCGCCCCTGCCCTGCGTCCAGGCCTGCCCCCGAGGGGTCATCAGCCATTCCTGGTAAGGCCGGCGCGGCGTCCGGTCCGCATCAAGAAGCACGTCATGGCCTGGAAAAAACCCTCGCCCGCACTCAGCGCCCTGCTCGATGAGGCCTTGGCGGGCTACGAGGTGGAAAACAAGCGGATGTTCGGCTGCCCGGCCTTTTACGCCGGCCAGACTTGGTTCGCCGGGGTGCAGGAGGACCACCTCGTGCTCCGTTTGAGCGAACCGGACCGGGAAGCGATCATGTCCCGGCACCAAGGGGCCGCCCTGTTCGAGCCCTTCCAGGGCCGGGTCATGAAGGAGTTCGTGGTCTTGCCCGAATCCGTAATCGCGGACCGCTCCGAACTGGACCGCTGGCTCCGGCGCGGTTTCGACCATGCCTCGGCCATGCCGACCCCTGAAAAAAAGAAGGCGGAAAAAAAGACGCCGCCCCGCTGACCTCCCTCCTGCTTGCAGAAATGGACCCACAGGTCGTCCCGCCGGGTCCGGCCCAGGTCCGGGAGCCCCAGTCTGTTTAAGTTTGGACACCCATTTTTTATAGAAACAAGTCGTGCCGCCGCCGATTTCATGGACCTCCCGAAAAAAGACCATTGACGATTGGAAGCGGACCGGGAATAACAGGGAGGGCCTTCGGCCCGGTACGTTCGCGCTCTGGCGGGATGTTTGGCCGGCCGGCCGTTGACATCGGTATTACGGTCGCCCGGGGACGGGCTGGCCGTTGTGCCGATCCGGGATTGAGCCCCAACAATATATGCTATGGAAAGGATACGATGAAAAACGATGCAGACCGAGGTGGAACATGGATAAACTGATTGTCGCCAATTGCAGCGGCTTTTTCGGCGACCGCATCAGCGCGGCCCGGGAGATGGTGGAAGGCGGTCCGATCGACGTCTTGACCGGCGACTACCTGGCCGAACTGACGATGGCCATATTGATGCGCAAGAAATTCAAGGACCCCAAGGCCGGGTACGTGCCCACGTTTCTCGCCCAGATGGAGGAGGTCATGGGCGCCTGCCTGGACAAGGGTATCAAGGTCGTTTCGAACGCCGGAGGCCTCAATCCGGCCGGTCTGGCCGAGGCCCTGGAAAACGTTGCCGGGCGCCTGGGCCTCAATCCGAAGATCGCCTACATTGACGGGGACGACCTGATGCCCCGTCTCGAGGAGCTGCAGGCACTGGGCGAGAAGCTGACCCATCTGGACAAGGGGCTGGCCTTGAGCGAGGCCGCCGGCAGTCCGATTTCCGCCAACGCCTACCTGGGCTGCTGGGGGGTGGCCGAAGCCCTTTCCCGGGGGGCGGACATCGTCGTCGGCGGCCGGCTGGCAGACGCGGCCGTGGTCATGGGTCCGGCGGCCTGGCGCTTCGGCTGGAAGCGGGATGATTGGGACCAGTTGGCCGGCGCGGCCGCGGCCGGTCACGTCATCGAATGCTCGGGCCAGGCCACGGGCGGCAACTATTCATTCATCGACGAGGTGCCTTCGTATAAGAACGTGGGGTTCCCCATGGCCGAGGTCCATGCGGACGGCTCAGCGGTCATCACCAAGCACCCCGGCACGGGCGGCCTGGTTTCGGTGGGCACGATTACGGCTCAACTTTTGTACGAAATCCGCCAACCCCACTACCTGACCCCCGACGTGGTGGCCTGTTTCGACACCCTCGAGCTGGAACAGGAAGGACCCGACCGGGTCCGGCTGAGCCGGATCAAGGGTCTGCCGCCGACCGAGACGACCAAGGTCTGCCTCAACCTGCTCAGCGGGTACCGCAACAGCATGACTTTGGTCCTGACCGGCCTGGACATCGAAGAAAAGGCCCGCATCTTTGAAGAGACCCTCTTCGACAGCCTGGGCGGCCGGGACACTTTCGCCCAGGTCGACGTCCAGCTCACCCGCCCGGATCGCCCCGACCCGCAATCCAACGACGAGGCCTGGGCCTATATGAAGATATCGGTCATGGACCCGGACAAGAACAAGGTCGGCCGCCTTTTCTCCTCAAAATTCGTCGAACTGGCCTTGGCCAATATCCCCGGATTCACGGCCACCAGCCCGCCCGGAGGCGGGGACCCGGCCATCGTGCACTGGCCGGCCCTGGTCTCCAACCGGCTCATCGAACAGACCGTAACGCTGAACGGCGAACGCTTCACTGTAGGCCCACCCGAATCCCGGGCCTCGGCGGCCCTGGACCCGCCGGACAAGGCCTCCCCGGCCGCGCCGTCCGGCCCCACGGTCAAGGCTCCGCTGGGCCGCGCCTTTGCTGCCCGGTCCGGCGACAAGGGCGGCAATGCCAACATGGGCGTCTGGCACAAGACCCCCGAAGGATACGCCTTCCTCCGGGACTTCCTGACCGTAGACCGCCTAAAAACCCTGCTCGCAGACTTGGCGCCCTACGAGATCGAGCGCTACGAACTGCCCAACTTGAAGGCGGTCAATTTCTATATCAAGGGCCTTTTGGGCGAAGGCGTGGCCGCCTCGACCCGCAACGATCCCCAGGCCAAAACCCTGGGCGAATACCTGCGGGCCCGAATCGTGGACATGCCCCAGTCCATCGTGGTCAAGCATTAGCCGGAGCCCGGACGGAGATAATCAGAAGGCTGAATCACGCAATCACCGGCGCGGGAGGAGGCAAGGTCGTTTCCCCCGCGCCGGCTGCTGTAATCGCAGTTCCGATCGTCATAAATTTTCATCAAATCTTTAGACATCCATATATTTAACAGATTCATTTGGGGACCTCCATTTCAATCAAAAACGCTATTAATCGCACCCTAAATACTGGAGATCGTAATAGTTGAGCCTGTCTTGCCTCAAATTCGAGGGAAATCGGGCAAGGTCGGGCCTTGTTGGCCTGAATTTGAGGTATGGGGCGTCAGGCCTTTCGGGGTCAGGCAGGCAAAAACGCGGTCCGACCGGCCCGGATACCGCCCAGCCAGCGCTTGCCCAGGCGCCGGGCCATATGCATCATGGCTTCCATCCGGCCGACTGCCTGGTGGAACAGGCCGCCGTACCCCTGAACCGTGTCCAGCCAGCGAACCTGGTTGATCGGCAAGCGGTTCAGAATGTCGGACAGGTCCGCCGGAATCGCCCCCCGCTTGCCAAGCCGGATGTCCCGCCCGGTCCAGTCCACCAGGGACAGATACTCGTCCCGGCCAAGAGTCAGCACGCCCCGGCGGTCCCTATGGTCTTCTTCGCCGAGCGGGCAGATCCAGATATCATCCGCCCCGGAAGCCCGGGCCTGGATTCGATCGTAAATGCCCGTATATTTGCTCTGTTCCGGGGTCTCGGCCACACCGGCGCGGATCGGGTTCAGGTCCACATAGGCCATGCAGGCCAGGAGCGCTGAATCGTCCAGCAGGGCCTGGCA
>JAHJTB010000099.1 GCA_018830135.1 Pseudomonadota bacterium
CATGACATCAATTCCCAGGGCGGCATCAAGGTCGATGGGAAGATGAAGAAAATCCAGATCGTCAAGGGCGACACCCAGGTCAAACCGGCCACGGCCAAGCGTACGGCGGAAAAACTCTGCCTGGAAGAAAAGGTGGTCATGTTTTCCGGCACGGCCGGCAGCCATATCAGCCTGATCGCCCAACAGGTAGCGGAAAAGTACAAGACCCCTTTCATGAACTATACCGCCCTGTCCGACGAACTCATGGACGCCAAGAACTTCAACCGCTACACTTTCCGGACTTGCGGCAACACCACCCAGTACGCCAAGGCCCTGGCCTATTTTTACGCGGCCCGGCCGGAGCGCAAGTTCTATCTTCTGTGCCAGGACTACGCCTTCGGGCACGTCTTCGCCGAGGTCTTCAAAAAGTACCTGGCCCAGTATCGACCGGAATCCAAGATCGTGGGCGAAGACTTTCACCCCCTGTTCAGCAAGGACTTCGCGCCGTACCTGGAAAAGATCAAGGGCGCCGGGGCCGAGGTCATCATTTCCGGCAACTGGGGCATCGACTATGAAAACCTGCTCAAGCAGTCTCGCCAGATGGGCATGATCATCCCCATCGCCGGTCCGTTCACGGACGACCCGAGACCGCTCGAGGCGGTCGGCGGTCCGAACGGGGCCGGCGTGGTCGTGGTCCAGGACTACCAGCCGGACGACAGCATTCCCAACCAGGCCAAGCTGTTCAGCCTGTGGGAGCCTCGCTACAAGACCTGGAAGGAGCCTTACAACAGCGTCCTGTACAAATGGCCCGGCGGCAGTTGGAACCGCGACATCGTTTCCCACTACTGGTTTTTCGACGTGCTTCAGCGCGCCGGCAGTACGGACCCGGAAAAGATCATCAAGGTCTGGGAAGGTGACACCTACGCCTTTTTCGGAGAGAAGCTGGAAATGCGGGCCTGCGATCACCAGATCGTTCTGGACATGCACACCACCCAGCTCGAGTTCCCCAACAAGTTCTATGAGAAAAACGCGGCCATTCAGAAACCTTTCGTCGTCCCGGCCCGGTTCTGCATGCCGGACATTCCCGAGGGACTGGACCGCTGCAAGAAATAGGACGCCTCTTCGCGGCCGCCCGGTCGCGGAGACGAACGCATAACCCGAAAAATGGCCCGCTTCCTTGCCTGGATGCCGGGAGGCGGGCCATAAAACGACGTTAACAGGAAATCGTATGTTTAGGAGGAACCATTCATGAGTCCGGTTACCGCCATGTACGTCGCGCAGGCCATCCACGGACTGGCGTACGGGATGCTGCTGTTTCTCGTCGCCTCCGGCCTGACCCTGATCTTCGGCATGATGGGCATATTGAACATCGCCCACGCCTCGTTCTTCATGCTGGCCGGATATTTGTGCTTTCAGTTTCTGGCCTGGACCCAGAACTTCTGGCTGTCCCTGTTGTTCGCTCCCATCTGCGTCGGGATCATCGGCATCCTGATCGAACGGTTTCTGCTGCGCAAGGTCCAGGCCCACGGGCTGGGCCACATCGGCGAGCTGCTTTTGACCCTGGGCCTCATGCTCATCATTGCCGAAGCGGTCAAGGCCTTCTGGGGCACGGAATCCCTGGTCATCCGGATTCCCGGGTCCCTGTCCGGTCTGGTCCATTTCAATGGTCTCGAATACCCCATCTACCGGCTGTTCATCATCGGGCTTTCCTTTGTCCTGCTCGGCATTCTGGCCTTTATCCTCTTCAAGACCCGGCTGGGCATGATCGTCCGGGCCGCCGTTTCGGACGCCCAGATGGTCAGCGCCCTGGGCATCAACATGCCGGTCGTCTTCATGCTCGTCTTCGGCATCGGCACCTGGATGGCCGGGGTGGCCGGCGTGGCCGCCGCGCCCCTGCTGACCGTTTTCCCGGGCATGGCCGACCAGATGGGCATGGATGCCTTTGTCGTGGTGGTGGTTGGAGGATTCGGGAGCCTGATGGGCGCCTTTGTCGTGTCCTTCATCCTCGGTGAACTGAACTCGTACGGCGTGCAGTTCATCCCGCGCCTGGCGCCGGTGCTATTGTTCCTGTTCATGGCCGTGGTCCTGTCCTTCAAACCCACGGGCTTCTTCGGAGAGAGAGAATGAGCGCGAAACTGAAAAGCATCATCATCTGGGCCGTGGTCCTGGTCGGTCTGGCGATCATTCCCCAGGTCTTCGGGATCGTCAAGACCAACACCGTGGTCGAACTGGGCATCTCCGCCATGTTCGCGGTCAGTCTGAACCTGCTGCTCAGCTTCACCGGCCTCCTGAGCTTCGGGCACGCCCTGTTTTTCGGGGCCGGCGCCTACGCCACGGCCCTGCTGCTGCAGAACGTCAACGGGTTTCCCCTGGTCCCGGCCGTGCTGGCCGGCGGACTGGCCGCCGCGGTCATCGCGGCCATATGCAGCCCCCTGCTGGTCCGGGTCAGCGGGACCGCATTCGCCATGCTGACCATGGCCTTCGGACAGCTCATGTTCGTCCTCTGCCTCAAATTCCGGGAAATTACCGGCGGGGAGGACGGCATCGCCGGCTTCCCCATACCGCCCTTTAAAATTCCCTTCCTGTTGAGCGTGGATATGACGGTGCCGTCCAACTTCTACTATTTCGCCATCTCGGTCCTGGGACTCAGCATCCTGGCCATGTGGTTTCTGACCAAGACGCCCTTCGGCAGCCTGATGGTCGGCATACGCGACAACGCCGACCGGGTGGACTACCTGGGCTTCAAACTGGCCCCGACCAAGGCCATCATTTTTCTGATCTCCGGATTTTTCGCCGGCATCGCCGGGTCGATCTTCGCCCTGTTCCAGAACGTGGTCTCGACCGACGGGGTTCTGCACATCCTGGTCTCGTTCACGCCGCTCATGGCCGTGTTGGTGGGAGGCATCGGCACCTTTTTCGGACCCATCCTGGGTTCGGCCGTCCTGCTTTTCGTGGAAGAAATGAGCATGGCCTACACCGAACGGGTCGAGCTGGTCGCCGGCCTGGTCTTCGTCGGCATCGTACTCTTCCTGCCCGGCGGCTTCATGTATATTTACGTGCAGATCAAAGCGAAACTCGCGGCCCGGTCCGCCGGACCGGCGGCCATGGAGAAGGCGTCATGAACATCCTGGAAACCAAAGGGCTCTACCACGATTTCAGCGGCCTGCAGGTCCTTTTCGGTGTCAACCTCGAGGTCCGGGAGGGCGAACGCCACGCCATCATCGGCCCCAACGGCGCGGGCAAGACCACGCTGTTCAACGTCATTACCGGGACCTACGAACCGAGCCGGGGCGACGTCTATTTCAAAGGACAGAAGATCACCGGGTTCAAGCCCCACCAACTGGCCCGGATCGGCATGGGCCGTTCCTTTCAGATCACCAGCACCTTTCAAAAACTGACCACCTTCCAGAACATCCGCATGGGCATCCTGTCCAAACGGGGCATTCGCTTCAACCTGTTTCAGCGGGTGGACAAAATGAGCGGCATCACCCGGGAGACCGACGCGGTGCTCGACCGGATCAACCTGACCGGGGAACGGGACTTCCCCGCCAGCCTGCTTTCGTACGGCAAACACCGCTCCCTCGAGGTCAGTCTGGCCATGTCCACCGATCCCGACCTGGTGCTCCTGGACGAACCCACGGCCGGCATGTCCAAGGATGAAACCCACAATGCCGTCCAGTTGATCCGGCGCCTGACCGAGGGCAAGACCATGATCATCGTCGAACATGACATGGACGTGGTTTTTTCCCTGGCCGATCGGATCACCGTCCTTCACCACGGGGAGATTCTGGCCGTGGGGCCGCCGAATGAAATCAAGGACAACCAGGAGGTCAAGGACGCTTATCTCGGTGATCTGGTGGTGGAGGTTTAAGGATGTTCCTCGAAGTCAAGGACCTGAATACGTTCTACGGCGCCAGCCACGTGCTGCAGGGCATCTCGCTCAACCTGGAAAAAGGCGAGATCGTCAGCCTGCTGGGCCGCAACGGCATGGGCAAAAGCACGACGCTCAAAAGCGTCATGGGCCTGGTCAGACCCAGAAGCGGCCAGGTGGTCTTCAACGGAAATGACATTACCGGCTTTCCCTCGTACAAGGTGGCCAAGGCCGGTATCGGGTACGTGCCCGAAGAGCGACGCATATTCCCCAACCTGACCGTTCTGGACAACCTGATGATGGGGGTCAAGGGGGGCGTTGTCGACGCCGGCAAACAGGGCGGCTGGACCATCGACCGAATCTATCAGCATTTTCCCAGCCTCAAGGAGCGAGCGACCAACAAGGGCTCGCACCTTTCCGGCGGAGAACAGCAGATGCTGGCCATCGGCCGGTCTCTGATGGGCAACCCGGACCTGCTCCTGGTCGACGAGCCGACCGAGGGCCTGGCCCCGATCATGGTCCAGGAAGTGCGGGACGTGATCGCGGAAATCAACAAGGTCGGCGTCTCGATTCTTCTGGTCGAGCACAACCTCAAGGTGGCCATGTACCTTTCCCACCGCGTCTATCTCATGGGCAAGGCCCACATCGGGTTTTCCGGGACCGTGGCCGAACTGGACAACAATCCGGCGGCCCGGGAAAAGTATCTGGAAGTCTGATCAGGTGCGTCCCCTGCATGGGGGAAACCGTACGGGAAGGTGGCTATTGACCTGAGGCCTGAACATGTCGAAGCCGTGTTGGGTTAGCGAAGCGCAACTCAACACGACTTCGATACTCCATTGAATAAAAATTGATGGGGAAGGCCGATCCGGAAAACGCAGGTTATCGATATAAGGGGTGAACATGTCCAAGTCGATATCCAAGGTGGCCGTCGTCGGCACCGGCGTTCTGGGCGCCCAGATCGCAACCCTGTCCGCCTGTTTCGATTATCAGGTCGCGGCCTACGATCCGGACGAGCAGGCCTTTCGGCGGGTGCACCAGCATCTCGCTTCGGTCATCGCCGCGGCCGGCCAGCCCCCTCCGGTCTCCCTGGAAGACTGGAACGAATCGGCCGAGGCGGTCCGGATATGCCCGAGCCTGGCCGAAGCGTTGCAAGACGCGGACCTGGTCATCGAAGCCAGCCCGGAAAACCTGGAGTCCAAGCGCCGGGTCTTCGCGGAAATGGACGCCCTGGCCCCGCCCCGGGCCATCCTGGCCACGAACAGTTCCTCGATCCCCATCTCCCGGATCGAGAGCGCCACCGGCAGGCCGGAACGCTGCCTGAACATCCATTTCTACTTTCCGGTCCTGGGTTCGACCATGGTCGACGTCATGGGCGGCGCCCGGACCACGGCCGAGGTCTTCGAGACAGGCAAGGACTGGGTCCGGTCCATCGGCTGCGTGCCTCTGACGGTCAAGAAGGAAAGCCTGGGCTTCTGCTTCAACCGGGTCTGGCGGGCCATCAAAAAAGAGACCCTGCACATGTGGGCCGACGGGTTTGTGGACTTTCAGGACGTGGATCGGGCCTGGATGCTGTTTTCGGGAATGCCCTACGGCCCCTTCGGCCTGATGGATAACGTGGGACTGGACGTGGTATACGGTGTCGAGATGGTCTATTACAACGAATCCCGGGACCCCCGGGACCACCCGCCCCGGGCGCTCAAGGACATGATCGATCGGGGAGAGCTGGGCGCCAAGACGGGCCGGGGATTCTACATCTACCCCGATCCGGATTATGCCAGGCCGGATTTTCTCAAGAGCTAGCCCGGTCCTGGCCGGGAGCCGGGTTGAAAGGAGACGAGTCATGGATCCGCATGCGGTAAAAAAAGCGGTCGTGGTCGGCGCGGGGGTCATGGGACACAGCATTGCCCAGGTCTTTGCCCAGACCGGTATCGAAGTCAACCTCGTGGACCTGAACCAGGACCTTCTGGATCGGGCCGAGCATCTGGTCCGAAACAACCTGGAGACCCTGGCCGAGTTCGGCCGGGTCGCTTCAGAGGACATTCCGGCCATCACCGCCCGGGTGCATCCGACGACCGACCTGGGCGCCGCCTGCCAGGGCGTGGACTTCGCCATCGAGGCCGTGGCCGAACTCGACGACGTCAAGAGGCGGGTCTTCGGCCAGCTTGAAGCGGCCTGCCCCCAAGGCACGGTCCTGGCCAGCAACACATCCTCCCTGGAGGTCTTCAACCTGTTGAGCGAGGTGAAACGGCGGGACCGGGTCGTCGTGGCCCACTGGTTCGCCCCTCCGCACATCGTGCCTTTGGTCGAAGTCTGTCCCGGTCCGGAGACCGACCCGGCCGTCGTGGAGTTCACCGCCGGCCTGATGACCCGGGCCGGAAAAAAGGTCGTGGTCATGAGGCAGTTCGTCCAGTCCTTCATCGTCAACCGAATCCAGGGGCTCATCGCCATGGGCGTCTGGGAGATGATCGACAACGGCTGGGCCACGGCCGAGGAGATCGATTTGGCGGTCAAGTCCAGCCTGGGTATCCGCTTGCCGATCGTCGGCGTGGTCCAGACCATGGACTTCACCGGCCTGGACCTGATCAAGGACATCAGGGGTGACGAATCCCCGCCGACCATCCTGGACCTCGTGGCCAAGGGACACCTGGGCGCCAAGACCTCCAAGGGTATTTACGACTACGGCGGCCGGACCGAAACGGAAATCCTGAAAAAGCGCGACCGGCGCTACCTGAAGGTGCTGGAACTGCTCGAGGCCATCGACGCGTTCGAGCCCATTTGACGACCGCCCGGGGCGGCGCATCGGAAGAAGAGGGGGGCGATTCGTGGACAAGGCAGCGGGCGTGCATCACGTGGGCTTCGGCGTCCGGAACCTGAAGGCGGCCGAAACCTACTACCAGCAGACCCTGGGATTCAGCGCGGTCCTCGAGGCCTGGGAGGATTCGGTGAACTCCATGGCCGACACCTACCGGAACTCGCCCCACAACTACGCCGGATTCATGTCCGTCCAACCGGCGGGCGGGATCATCATCGAACCCATCTTCAAGAAATGGCCGACGCCCAGGCCCATCCAGGCCACCCCCCGTTACGGGGACATTGGCGTGAACAAGCTGACCATCGCCGTGTCCGACCCGGGCCGGCTGTTCCAGGAATACCCGGAACGGATCGACTTTTTCGGCTCGCCGGTTTCGGTCGACCTGCCCGGACTGGGGCCGTACGAATTTGTGTATGCAAAAGGGCCGGACGGGAACATCATCGAGTTCGCCGCCTGGGCCGGCGCGCCCGTCAAGGACGGCCTGTTCGGCGGGGCGAGAATCCTGGGGCTGAGCGTGACCGACCTGGAGCGCTCCAAGGCCTTCTACCAGGCCCACTGCGGCTTCGATGTGGTGGTCGGAGAGCACGACCGGTTCTCCGGACATGTGGGCGATATTTCCGGGCAGGCCGACACCCGGGTCCGGTCCTGCCTGCTGGATTCGAGCCGCAGGAAGCCGGGCCGAGGCGGCATGATCGAGCTGTACGAAGTCTCCAACCCCCGAGGACGCTCGATTCCCTTTGGCACGGAATGGGGCGACTTCGGGTACATGGAAGTCTGCCTTTTCTATCCCGGCAACATCCTGGACCTTCACAAATACTTTCTCGAACAGGGACTGGATGTGCCGCAGCGTCCGACCTGTTTCGGACGCAACGAGCAGGGCACCGTCGACTACTGGTTCCTTTACGTCCGGGACCCGGACGGCATCCTGATCGAATCGGTGGGGTACCACGCCCGGCCCTGAACCTGCGGGGCGGCGCATTCCCCGCGGCAAAGCCGCGGGGAGCTTCAACCTGGTTTCCCGTTCCCGCATTCCGCCATTCACCCGCTTCGCTCAACCCTTGGGCTACGGGTTCGGCCGAAGATCGCCGCGGCAGAACGGGCCGGGAAGGCCGCCAACGGGTGGACGGCATCCCGCCTGAGTTCGCTTTCTTGACATGACCCGGAATTCACACTACACTCGCCTTAATTGACATCTGAGTCAATGCATGAAGGCGGCGTCGGCTCGGGACGCCTGTTTGGGAGTCGAACTGCGAGCAGTCTGTCAAGGAGGAATGTTCATGTATGACGATCTGAAAGGCAAAGTCGCTCTGGTGACTGGAGCCGGCCGCCCGAACGGACTGGGCCAGGGAATAGCCAAACGTCTGGCCCGGGAGGGGTGCCGAATGGTGATCTGCGACATCGCCAGGCCCCATCCCGACAACCCCGGCTACCGGCGGGGGACCTGGGAGGAACTTGATGACCGGCGGAAAGAGATCGAAGAACTCGGAGTCGAATGTCTGCCGGTCAAATGCGACGTGACCGACGAAACCGAGGTCGAGGCCATGTTTGCCGAGGCGACCGGGCGCTTCGGAGGCGTGGACGTTCTGGTCAACAACGTCGGCGTCGGCCCCCCGGAGAGCATGGGCCCCTTGGTGGGAGTGGGCGCAAAAGCCTGGGACGAAGCCATCTCCGTGAATTTGAAAAGCACCCACCTCTGTTCCAGGGCCGCGGCCCTGGGGATGATCGAACGGGGCCGGGGCGGGTCGATCGTCAGCATTTCCTCTCAGGCCGGCAAGATGCCGTTCCCCGGACTGGGGGCCTACTGCGCGGGCAAGGCCGGCGTTCTGCACTACACCCGGGTCCTGGCCCTGGAACTCGCCTCGCATAAAATCCGGGTCAACGCCGTGCTTCCCGGGACCATTCTGACCGACCAGCTCAAGGAGACCTTTGCCAGCCAGGCCGAGAAGTACGGCCTGTCCCTGGACGATTTTCTCAAGGGCGCGCCGCCCATTCCGCTGGGAAGGTACCAGACCCCGGAAGACGTAGCCGCGGCCGTGACCTGGTTCGCCTCGGACCAGAGCGGTTACGTGACCGGTGTCTGCCTGTTGTCCACCGGCGGCCAGACCGTTGTCTGAACCGTAAAAGGAGGTAGGAAATGAAAGCAGCCTGTTACCACGCGCCTATGGATTTGACTTGCGAACAGACGGACAGACCCGCCTGCCAGCCCACGGACGTCATGGTCAAGGTCGGAGCGTGCGGCATCTGCGGGTCCGACCTGCACTTCTACAAACTGGGCCTGTTTTCAGAAGTGCTGGGCCGGCCGACGGAAAAGGGCCTGGTACCCGGACACGAGTTCGGTGGCGAGGTGGTCGAGGTCGGGGACCAGGTTCAGGGTATCTCGGTCGGAGACCGGGTCACCGGCATCGCCTTCGGGGCCATGGCCGAGTACGTGCCCATCACCCCGGCCATTCTCGGCTTCACGGTCTACAAACTCCCGGATGAAGTCAGTTTCGACGAGGCGGCCACCGTCGAGCCGCTGTCAACCTCATATCACGCAACCAGGCTCGGTGAACCGGTGGACGGAGAGTCCGCCGTCGTTTTCGGGGCCGGCATCATCGGACTGGGCATCATTCAGAGCCTCAAGGCCCTGGACGTCAAGCTGAAGAACCTGATCGTCGTGGACGTTTCGGAAAAGCGTCTCGAAATGGCCCGGCAACTCGGGGCGACCCACACCGTCAACCCCCGCTCGGAAGACATCATGGTCCGGGCCCGGGAGATCACCGGCGAAATGGGCATCCTGGTCGCGCCAGGGATGACCACGCCGGCCGTGGACCTGGTCTACGACGCCGTGGGATACATCAAGGGAATACAGGGCCCCCCGATCATCCAGCAGGCCACGGAACTGGTGCGGGACCACGGCCGGGTCGTGGTGGTCGGCGCCTTCGAAGGGCAGGTGAGCGTGGACCTCATGCCCTTCCTGGTCAAACAGGTTCGCATCCAGGGCTCTTACGGCTACTGGCCGGACCAGGTCATTGAATGTATCGAGTTGATTCGGAACAAAAAGGTCGACCGGATGACGCTGATCACCCACGCCTTCGGACTGGATCAGGCCAAGGAGGCCTTTGACACCCAGGCCGACTCGGCCGGGTCAATCAAGGTCATCCTGAAACCATAACCCGCGGAAGCCGGTCGATCGGGCGGATTCCAAGGGCCGGGACGGCACATGGCCGTCCCGGAATGAAATGATCCCCCCCGGTCGAGGGCAGGGCACGGCAATGTCCGGGTCAGACCCGGCCGTGCTTGGCCGCCCAGACCGCGGCCTGGGTGCGGTTGTAAAGCCCCAGCTTGTTGAGGATGTTGTCCAGGTGCGTCTTCACGGTGTGGGGACTCAGTTCCAGGACCTGACCGATCTCCGCGTTGGTCAGACCCAGACTCACCAGTTGCAGGACCTCCTCCTCCCGGAGGGTCAGCTTTCCCCCCGGCGGTATCGGAGCAAATATCGGGAGGGGAAAATCAATCGCCCATGCCATAACCACCTCGCCGACCGCGGCTCATTCTCATCGGGCCGCCATGGATTCCAAAAAATGGTCGAGAAGCGACTCGACCGTTGCTTCGTCAAAAGGGTCTTTCAAGGATAACATGTTCGTCAGATTAAAAAGCACGCCGACCCCGTCCAGGAACCAGGCCATGGTGTCTGCATCCAGGTCCTGGCGGATGCATCCCTGACTCTGGCCCAGGCGGATGACCCCCCGAATGAAATCGATATAGTCGGTATGGTCCTGATGCAACCGGGTCGATATCTCCGGGTCGCTCACCTCGGCCACGGCCTGGAACTGGACCTTCAGTTCGTCCGGATGCCGCATCATCCGCCGGTAGTAGGTCATGCCCATCTTCCGCAGGGCCGTCAGGGCGTCCGGGGACCCGTCCACCTCCTCTTGCCAGAAGGTGACGATACGCCGGGACATGTGGCGGAGGATTTCGAGGTAGATGGATTTCTTCGAAGGGAAGTATCGATAAATAGCCGCCTCGGACACGCCCACTTCGGCGGCGATATCAGCCATGCGGGCGGACTGGTAGTTGCTCCGGGCAAAGACCCGGACCGCGGTGACGAGAATCTGTTTGCGCCGTTCCCGGCCGGGCATCCTTTGGGTGGCCATCGGCCCTCCTGTTAGTGAGTGCTTACTAACATAAGCCGAGACCTGATCCCTGTCAAGGAGAAAAAAGCCCCTAAAAAACCGGCCCGAACGGGTTCAACAAGGACCCATCCGCGCCGTCGGGCCGGCCGGCCCCGAGAGGACGGGCGACGTGCGGGGGAATGGGGACCGGGTCCGGAGAAAGCGGACCCGGCCATGCCGAAGATCCGGCCGCCAGGAAGCCGGCGGCCGGAGAAATCATTCCATGCGAGTCTCGGCTAATAAATCAGGGAGCGATTCAATACCCGGCCATGCGGGCCAGAATCTCGCTCATGATCTCGTCCGCGCCTCCACCGATGGACACGATGCGGGCGTCGCGGTAGTACCTGGAAATCAGGGTCTCGTTCATGTAGCCCATGCCGCCGAACATCTGGAGGCAGCCGTCTGCCACCCTGCGGACCAGGCGCGCGCCATACAGCTTGCCCATGGTGATTTCCCGGGTCGCGTCCCGTCCCTCCATTTTCATGCGGACGATGTGGTAGGTCATCTGGCGCAGCAGCTCGATTTCGGTCAACCAGTCGGCCAGCCGGTGGCGAAGGACCTGCTTGGTGATGAGGGGCTTGCCGAAAACGATCCGCTGTTTGATGTAGTCCACGGTCAGGTCGATCATGTCCTGGCAGATGACCGGGATGAAGGGCAGTCCCGAGTAGCGCTCGTGCTGGAACTGCTTCATCTGCAGGATGAAGCCTTCGCCTTCCTGGCCGATCAGGTGCGAGGCCGGGACGCGGACGTCGTCGAAAAACAGTTCGGCGGTGTCGCTGCATCGCATGCCGAGCTTGTCCAGTTTTTTGCTGACCTGGAAGCCGGGCGTGTTCGTGGGCACGACGATCAGGCTGAAGGCGTGATAGCCCGGGTCGTTGCTGGACCGGGCCAGCAGGGTGATGAAGTCCGCGCTGACGCCGTTGGTGATGAATGTCTTGGACCCGTTGATGACGTATTCGTCGCCGTCCTTGCGGACCGTGGTCCGCAGGCCGGCCACGTCCGAGCCGGCCCCGGGTTCGGTCACGCCGATGGCGGCGACCATGTCGCCGAGCACGGCCGGTTTGAGAAAGTTTTCCTTGAGGAATTCGCTGCCGAACTCGTGCAGGGCCGGGGTGGCCATGTGGGTCTGGACGGCGATGGCGATGGGCAGGCCCAGGCCTTTGATGTGCCCGAGTTCCTCGAGGAAGACGCACTCGAACCAGTAGTCCAGTCCCTGGCCGCCACATTCGGGGTCGTAGGTGATGCCCAACAGGCCCAGGTCCCCGAGCTTTTTGAATATGTCCTTGATGGGCGCCTGGCCGGCGTCCTCCCATGCGTCCAGATGAGGATTGATCTCGTTGTCGACGAACTTGCGAACCGTCTGTCTCAGGGCCTCGTGGTCTTCGTTGAAGTACATCTCAGAATCCTTCCATCCTGGCTATGATTTCGCTCATGATTTCGTCCGCGCCCGCGCCGATGGAGGCCAATCTGCCGTCCCGCCAGTACCGGGTGATCGGGTTTTCGTTCATGTAGCCCATGCCGCCGAACATCTGCAGACAGCCGTCGGCCACCTCGCGCAACATGCGTCCGGCCATGAGCTTGCCCATGGATATCTCCCGGGTCGCGTCGCGTTTGTCCATTTTCATGCGGACGATGTGGTAGGTCAGTTGTTTAAGGCATTCGATCTGGGTGACCCAGTCCGCCAGGCGGTGCCGGAGGACCTGCCGGGTGATCAGGGGCTTGCCGAACACGATCCGCTGCTTGATGTAGTCCACGGTCATGTCGATCATGTCCCGGGCCGTGACATAGGAGATGGGCAGAGAGGAAAAGCGCTCGTACTGGAACTGCTTCATCTGGTAGATGAAGCCTTCCCCTTCCTCGCCGATCAGGTTTTCGGCCGGGACGCGCAGGTCGTCGAAAAACAGTTCGGCCGTATTGCTGCATCGCCAGCCCAGCTTGTCGAGTTCCTTGCTGACCACGAAACCGGGCGAGTCGGTGGGCACGACGAACAGGCCGAAGGAGTGGTACCCGGGCTTGTCGCCGGTCCGGGCCAGCAGGGTCAGGAAGTCGGCCTGGACGGCGTTGGTGATGAACAGCTTCGAGCCGTTGATGACGTATTCGTCGCCGTCGCGCACGGCCCGGGTCCTCAGGGCCGCCACGTCCGACCCGGCCCCGGGTTCGGTTATGGCCAGGGCCGAGACCAGCCGGCCGGCGATGGCCGGTTCGAGCCAGGTCTTTTTCAGGTGTTCGCTGCCGAACTCGTGCAGGGCCGGCGTAGCCAGGTGGGTCTGGACCAGGATCGAGGCCTGGGCGCCGACGGCCTTGATATGGCCGAGCTCTTCCAGAAAGACGGTGTCGAACCAGTCGTCCAGGCCCTGGCCGCCGTAGGCCGGATCGTAACGGATGCCGAACAGGCCCAGTTCGCCGAGCTTGGGAAAAACCTCGTGCAGGGGCATGGACGACTTTTCCCATTCATCCACGTACGGATTGATTTCCTTGTCCACGAACCGCTTGACCAGGGCCCGCAAGGCCTCGTGGTCTTCGTTGAAGTACATGGTTTAACCTCGATCGGACGCTACAGGCCCAGGGCCTGGGCCACCCGCTCCCGGTGATGGTCGGAATTGCCGAAGGCCATGTCCGCGGACAGGACACGGCGGTAGTAGATGTGCAGGTCGTGTTCCATGGTAAAGCCGATGGCGCCGAAAAGCTGGTGAGCCGTCTTGGTCGTCTTGCGGGCCAGTTCGCCCGTCCGGGTCTTGACCATGGCCGCGTCGGCCTCCGCCGGCAGGCCCTCGGACATCTTCCAGGCCGCCTGGTAGACCAGGTTCCGTGAGCTGAACGTGTCCAGCCACATGTTGGCCAGATGGTGCTGGACGGCCTGGTATGCGCCGATCGGCCGGCCGAACTGGGTCCGCTCCTTGCAGTAGTCCAGGGCCATGTCGTACGCGGCCTGCATGCAGCCGATCATTTCCGCGCCGCGGGCCACGGCGGCCCTGTCCAGGACGCCTCGGACGACCGGCCAGCCCCGGTCGATCGGCCCGACCGCATGGGCCTCGGGTACCCGAACCCGGTCGAAGGCGACCTCGCTCTGCTGGTCCCAACTGATGGTCTTGAGCGGGGTCCGGGTCACCCCCGTCCGGTCGGATTCGACCAGGAAAAGGGTGACGCCTTCCTCGGCCCCCGGGTCGGCTCCGGTCCGGGCCACGCAGACCAGCCAGTCCGCGGCCTGGGCGTCCGGCACGAACAGCTTGACCCCGTCGATGACGTATTCCCCGCCGTCTCGAACGGCCGTGACCGACCGGGGCGGGGCGTTGAATCCGCCTCCGGGCTCGGACAGGGCCAGGGTGAATATTTTTTCCCCCGAGGCGAGAAGGGGGAGCAGGACGCGTTTCCGGTCCTCGTCGGCTGCGTCGAGGATGATCGAGGCGCCGAGAATGGCGCTGGAAAAGAACGGTCCGGGACAGGCGTGGTACCCCATCTCCTCGACGAGCAGGATCAGGTCCAGAAAGCTCCAGCCGCTGCCGCCGTACGCCTCGGGCAGCATCAGACCGGCCCAGCCCAGGCCGGCCATTTTCCGCCACAACCCGGGCGAGTGCCCGTCGTCGGTTTGGGCCAGTTCCCGGACCAGGGACTTGGGACACTCCTTTTTCAGGAAGTCACGGGCCGATTTCAACAGGATGCGTTGTTCTTCGCTCGGTTCGAAATTCACGGTGACCCTCCCTTGTCCTATTCGCCCCGGGGCAGACCCAGACCCCGGGTGGCGATGATGGTTCTCTGGATTTCCGAGGTCCCAGCGCCGATGGGGCCGGAAATGGAGTCCAGATAGCCCAGGGCGATCCGACCGGCCATGGGCGCCCATTTCGAGGCCGTGTCCAGGAGTCCGAACGGGCCCAGGACGTCCACGGCCGACTGGGCGAACAGGACGCCGAGTTCCGTGCCCATCAACTTGAGGGCCGAAGCCTCCTGTTCCGGCACCCGGCCGGTCTCGAGCATGAACGCCGTCTGCCAGTAGAGGGTGTAGAAGACTTCGAGTTCGATGGCCATCCTGGCCAGCTTGGCCCGAACGTCCGGCTTGCCGGACAGCGGCTCGCCCCCGACCTCGGTCTCCCGGGCGAACTGGACCAGCTCCTCGAGCACCC
Source organism: Pseudomonadota bacterium (assembly GCA_018830135.1). Classification (GTDB taxonomy): domain Bacteria; phylum Desulfobacterota; class Desulfarculia; order Adiutricales; family JAGVGV01; genus JAHJTB01. Next base: position 14,935 of record JAHJTB010000099.1, read on the forward strand.
GCCGGAAGGCCCCCACGCCCACGGCCAGCCTCTCGAACTGCAGGGCCAGCATGACGTTGTAGAAGCCCCGGTTGACCTGGCCGACGACGTATTTTTTCGGAATCCGCACCTCGTCGAAAAAGACTTCGTTGAAGGAGTGGAAACCGCAGATGTTGATGATGGGCCGGATGGTCAGGCCCGGCGCGTCGTTGGGCACGATCATCAGGGTCGCGCTCTTGTGACGGGGCGCGTCGAAGTCGGTCTTGGCCATCAGCCAGGCGTACTCGGTCACGTGAGCCCCGCTGCTCCAGATTTTCTGGCCGTTGATCACATACTCGTCGCCGTCCGCCACGGCCGACGTCTTCAGGGCCGCCAGGTCGGACCCGGCGTTGGGCTCGCTGTAGCCCAGCCAGAAACCGGCTTCTCCCGCGGCAATCCGGGGGAGAAACTCCCGCTTGAGTTCTTGGTCGCCGGCCAGGATGATCGTGGGTGCGGCGATGGACACGGCCACGCCGCCGGCCGGGGCGCGGTAATAGGACAACACGTCGCCCAGGATGGCCTGTTTGATCATCGAGGCCTGACCGCCGTGCTCCTCGGGCCAGCTCAGGCCCAGCCAGCCTTTGGCCCCCAGTTTTTTCAGAAAGGCCCTGGAAAAGTCCTCAAAGGCCGTTTCCATCTCCGGAATGGTCCCGTACCCTCCGGGCCACCAGATGGCCTTCTGGTCCCAGTCCGGCGGCAGTTCACCCCGGACGAAGTCCTCGGCCTCGGTCCGGAAATCCAGTTGCTCCCGGGAAAATCCGAACTCCATACCCTCTCCTTTCAGGCGAACCCGCGCCCGACTATTCCGCCATGGCGTCGAGACGCTGGCGCAGCTTGACCGCTTCCTCGATGACGTCCTCGATGACTTCCCGGACCGTTTTCACCCCCTCGATCAGGCCGACCACCTGGCCGCAGGGAAGCATGCTGACCTCCGGGTCCCCGCCGCCATACGCATCCTTGGTTCGCCTGCCGGCGACCTTGGTCAGTATTTCCTCGAGAGTCGCGCCCTGGGCCTCGACGGCCAGGACCTCATCGGCCAGCTTGTTGTGGATGCTGCGCATGGGGTTGCGGATGGTCCGCATCAGCAGGACCGTCTCCTCGGCCTGGGCGTCGACGTACTTGGCCTTGATGTTGTCGTGAATGGGGCACTCCCGCGTGGTCAGAAAGCGGCTGCCCATGAGCACGCCTTCGGCGCCCATGGCCAGCGCTCCCAGGAAGCCGCGGCCGTTGGCCACGCCCCCCGCGGCGATGACCGGGATTTCAAGACGTTCGGCGGCCTGGGGCAGGGAGATGAAGGAGGCCACCTCTTCGAGGCCGATGTGGCCGCCGGACCCATAACCCAGGAGGGCGATGGCGTCCACCCCCGCCTTCTGGGCGCTGAGTGCGTGCCGGACCGAAGTCAGTTTGTGGATGACCTTGACCCCGGCCTCCTTGAAACGGGGCAGCAGCGGGGCCGGGCTCCGGCCGGCAGTCTCGACCACGGGCACCCCTTCCTCGCAGACCACGTCGCATAGCTGGTAGGTCCGCTCTCTCAGGTCGCCGATCTCGGGCACCATGGAGATATTGATCCCGAAGGGCTTGTCGGTCAGGGTCCGCATCTTGCGAATCTCCGCGCGCAGGTCCTCGGGATTCTCGAAACTTTCCGCGGTGATGAAACCGAGCCCGCCCGCGTTGCAGGCGTGGGCCACGAACTCGGCCCGGGTGATCCACTGCATGCCGCCCATGAGAATGGGGAACTGGATGCCCAGCATCTCCGTGATCCGGGTCTTGAAGGGTTTGGCCATGGTGGCAAGGTCCTCCTTTCAACTATGAAGTCATGTGGGATGAAAAGGTCCTATCCTAACACGTCGGCCGACACCCGTCCCGGAAAAAGCGAACAGGACCGGGCCGGGAAGCCAGGCGGGCGGCTGCCTTTCCCCGTCGGCAGGCCGTGAACGACGGGCGAACGGGTCGATAAGGCGAGGCTGTCATATCCGCATGCCGTTCAGTCGGTCCAGCAGGCCTTCGGCCTCGGAAAGGATCCCGTCGACGATCTCGCGGACCGATCGAATCCGGTCGATCAGACCGGCCGCCTGGCCGCAGGGCACGGTGCTCATGTCCGCGTCGCCCGTGTAGTACGCCTCTTTGCCCAGCCGGCCGGCTATCTTGGTCAGCAGCTCTTCCAGGGTCGTTCCCCGGGCCTCCATGGCCAGGACCTCTTCGGCCAGGCGGTTTCGGGCCACACGGGCCGGGTTCTTGAGGGAGCCCATGACCAGCACGGTGTCGGTCTCCTGGGTCTCAATAATCATCCCTTTGATTTTTTCGTGGACCGGACATTCCCGGGAGGCGAAGAAGGCCGTGCCCAACAGGACCGCCTCGGCCCCCATGGCCAGGGCCCCCAGAAAGCCGCGACCGTCGGCGATGCCGCCGCCGGCGATTACCGGAATGTCCAGCCGCCGGACCGCCTGGGGGATCAGAATGAAGTTGGCCACGTCGTCCAGGCCCACGTGGCCGCCCGAGCCGTATCCGATCATGGTCACCGCGTCCACGCCCACCTTCTGGGCGCTCACGGCGTGGCGGACCGAGGTCAGCTTGTGGATGACCTTGATTCCGGACTCCTTGAGCCGGGGCATGAGCAGGTCCGGCTTGCGGCCCGCCGTCTCGACAAAGGGGATGCCCTCTTCGCAGACCACTTCGAGGAAGGCGAGCGTCCGCTCCGGAATCCCGCCCACTTCGGGCAGCATGGAAATATTGACCCCGAAGGGCTTGTCCGTCAGGGTCCGCATCTTGCGGATTTCGGAGCGCAGCTCATCGGCGTCGGCCATGGTTTCGGCCGTGATGAATCCGGTCCCCCCCGCATTACAGACCGAGGCCACGAATTCGGCCCGGGATATCCACTGCATCCCGCCCATGAGAATCGGATGCTCGATCCCCAGCATCTCGGTGATTCGGGTTTTGAACGTCTGGGTCATGCTTGTTTTCCTTATTAGAGTGGAAACGGGGAACCGCCCTTGAGGAGTTCCCTGATGATGATCATGCGCTGAATCTGGCTGGTCCCGGCCCCGAACTCGATCCCCTTGACGTCCCGGTAGAAACGCTGGATCGGAAACTCCCGCATGAAGCCGTAGCCGCCGAAAATCTCCATGGCCCGGCTCACGGCCCGGATGCCGACCTGGGAGCAGAACAGCTTCGTGTACGATGCTTCCAGGCTGACCCGTTCTCCCTGGTCGGCCCGGGTGGCCGCCCAGTAGGCCATGAGCCGCCCGGCCTGGAGTTCGGTGGCGATCTCGGCCAGAATCTCCTGCATGGCCTGAAAGCCGATGATGGGCGTGCCGAACTGGACCCGTTCCCGGGCGTATCGATAGGCCAGTTCAAAGGCCGCCTGGCCGGCGCCGATGGGCGAGATGGAGAAGACGATCCGCTCGCGGTCCAGGCCGCCCATGAGCACGTCGACGCCCCGGTTGAGCTGGCCCAGCACGTTTTCCTCCGGGACCTCGCAGTTTTCAAAGATCAACTCGCCGGTGGGCGAACTCCGGACCCCCATTTTGTCCAGCTTCCGGCCCTTGGTGAAGCCGGGAAAGCCGTCTTCGACGATGAAGGTGGTGATGCCCCGGGGGCCGGCCTCGGGGTCGGTCTTGGCGTAGACCACGAACACATCGGCCACGGGGGCGTTGGAGATGAACATCTTGGTCCCGTTGAGGATATACCGGTCCCCCTTTTTTTCGGCCCGTGTGCGCATGGACATGGCGTCCGATCCGGCCTCGGGCTCGGTGATGGCCAGGGCCCCGATCTTTTCGCCCGTGACCAGGCCGGGCAGGTACCGGCGGCGCTGGGCCTCGGTCCCGTTGCGGAAGATGTTTTCCGTGCACAGGACCGTGTGGGCCCCCCAACTCGTGCCCAGACCCACGTCGCCCTTGTTGATCTCTTCCATGACCAGCACGCAGGACAGGAAGTCCAGATCGCTGCCGCCGTATTCCTGGGGGATGGATACGCCGAAAAGTCCCAGTTCGCCCATGGCCTTGAAAACATCGGGGGCGAACTTCTCCTCCTCGTCCAATTGGGGGGCCAGGGGCGTGATCTCCTTTTCCACGAACCGGGCCACGGTTTCCTTGAGCATGCGCTGCTCGTCGGTCAAACGGAAGTCCATGGGCTGTGCTCCAAAAAATCAAGCGCCCGCAAGGGGCGGAATCGAGCGAACCGGCCCGGCCGTCGACGGACCGGGGCCGGCTCGCTTGGGTTCGGATTGTGAAGGCCCGGTCCGGCCGGGCCGGATCGGCGGGCGTCCCGGCCGGAATCCGGCCGGGACGCCCGGGGAGAGGTTTCTTATTTGCCTTCCACGGGAACGAAATGTTTGATGTCCAGCAGATGGCCCCGCCGGTTCTCTTCCCAGACCGGCCGGAGCCGCATGCCAATCTTGATCTTTGCCGGATCGGTTTCCTCAAGATAGTGGGCCCAGGTGCAGTCCGTGCCGTCCAGGGCGATATTGGCACAGGTGTAGGGTACGGGCCGCTGAATCCCGGTGTCCGGGTCCACGAAGCCGAAGTTGAGCACCGTGAACGAGTACAGACTGCCTTCGCCGCTGAGCGTCACGATCTCGTCCATCTGGACGAAGCATTCCCCGCAGACCCGCCGCGGCGGCACCAGGACCTTCTTGCACTTGGGGCATTTGCAGCCGACCAGACGCTTGTTGTCCCGCATTTCCACGAGAAAGCGGGAGACATACTTGCCGGCCGACCATTCAAAAGGCTGTTCCGCCTCACCCGAATATACGGAAAGAAGCTCTTTCTTTTTGACGTCTTCCATGTCTGTTGACCTCCTTGCGCCGTTCGTCCGATCAGTTGGGCTTTTTGGCCGAGAAGGCCATCAGGTCGGACCAGTAGCAGCCGCCGAAACCGCTGGACAGGGCCGTTTTGGCGCCCGGGACCTGCCGTTTGTCCGCCCGTCCCATGATCTGCAAGGCGCCTTCCGCGACCCGCAGGAGCCCGGTGGCGCCGATGGGGTTGCTGGAAAGCACGCCGCCGGACGGGTTGATGGGACATTCGCCCCCCATGTTCGTGGCCCCGCTGGCGATCAGCTCGGGTCCGCCGCCGTTTTTGCAGAGGCCCAGGGCCTCGATCCACTGCACGCCGGCAAAGGAGGAGGGCAGGTAGAGTTCCATGACGTCGAACTGCTTGAGCGGCTCGGTGATGCCGATTCTCGGATACAGGGCCTTGGCGCATTCCTCGAGGGTGATCATGGTCCTGAAGCTCGGGTCGCCGATAAAGGTGAAGTTGTGCCGGTTGGTCGTGCCCAGGACCCAGGCCGGTTTGGGACAGATCTTCTCGGCATAGTCCTCGGAGGCGAAGATTACGGCGCAGGCCGCGTCGGTCCGGGGACACATGTCGAGGTACTTGATCGGCCACGAAATCATGGGCGATTTCATCACGTCATCGATGTTGATGTCGATGCGCAGATGGGCGTTGGGATTGTTCAGGGCGTGCTGGCGGTCCCGGACGGCCACCCGCGCCGCGTCCTCCTGGGTCGCCCCCCAGTCATGCATGTACCGGTTGGCCATGACGGCCAGGCCGCCCACCGCGCCGCCGAATGTCGGGCGATCGACGATGGGCTCGAAGGCCGTGATGATGGCCCCGGTGGTGTCGGATTCCGAGTTCTTTTCCCAGCCGATGGCCAGGACCTTGTCAAAAAGCCCGGAGGCGACGTGGTAGTAGGCGGCCATGGCCACGGTCGTGCCCGTGGTCCCGCCGGTGGTGACCTTCATGATCGGTTTCATGAAGCCGCCGGAACCGTCCACGCTCCAGGTGTCCACGTAATTGATGCCTTCGAAATGGTCCATGTTGCCGATGATCACGGCGTCGATATCGTCCCTGGTCAGCTCGGCCTCCGCCAGGGCCTTCATCACGGCCTCGTTGATCATCTCCTGGCCGTTGACGTCCTTGCGGCCGCTGCTGGCCTTGGTCTGGCCCGTGCCGACGATCGCTACGCGTTTACCCATTGCCTGTCCTCCTTACTTGCCCATGACCATGACGCAGTGGCTCTGTCCGCAGGGGCCGTTGATGCCGTGGGCCAGGGCCGTCGAGCAGTCTTTGACCTGCCTGCCTGCCGCTTCACCGCGCACCTGAAGCACGCATTCGATCAGGCGGGCCAGGCCGGCCACCAGCACGGCGTTGGCCGACAGGCAGCCCCCCGAGGGATTGACCGGCAGGTCGCCGCCCATCTGGGTGACGCCGGCGTCCATCAGCTTGCCGCCGCCGCCTTCGGGGCAGAAACCCAGGCCCTCGTACCACATCAGCTCCATGTAGCTGAAGGCGTCGTAGATTTCGGCCACGTCCAACTGCTTGAGGGGGTCGTCGATCCCGGCCATGGCGTAGGCCTTGCCCGCCGCGCCCACCAGGGCCGGGGAACGGGCCAGGTCCCGGTCGCCCAGGTGATAGGCGTCGCTCATGTGACCGACGCCCTTCATCCAGACCGGAGCCTTTTTGGCCTTCCGGGCCGCCGCCTCGTTGGCCCAGATCACGGCCGCGGCCCCGTCCGTGATGGGCGAGGCGTCCAACAGACGGAGCGGATCGGCCAGCAGGCGGGACTTCAACACGTCCTCGACCGTCAGGTCCAGGGCGATCTGGGCCAAGGGGTTGTTTTTCGCGTTCTTGTGGTTCTTGACCGAGACCCGGGCGAACTGCTCGGCCGTGATCCCGAAGGCGTCCATGTAGGCCCGGGCCTGCATGGCCGACGAAGTGATGGCGTCGAGCCCGAGGGCCCGCGTGTAGATCGGGTCGAACATGGCGTTGGTGATCTGGTTCATCCGGCTTTGCGAACACTTGTTGTGGGCCACGACCAAAGTCGTGCCGAAAGAGCCCGACAGGACCCGCATGGCGCCGTAAAAAGCCCCGTACACGCCGTCGCCCTCCACGGTCGAAATGTCCTTGTGCCGGGAGCCGCAGGCGTCCTGGACGGCCATGCTCGAAATCGTCCGGCCGTCCCAGAAGTCGTTGGATACGGTAATCACGTTGTCGATGTCATCGATGGTCAGACCCGCGTCGTCCAGGGCCTTGACCGTCACCTCGTAAATCATGTCGAAAAAGGTCTCGCCGACCTTCTTGCGCTCGTATTTGGTCTGGCCGACGCCGACAATTCCAACTTTATCCATTTTGCACTCTCCAATCCCGAAGGTTAGCGCACCGGCCGGTCAAACCGGCTGGAAGTGGCGGATGTCCAGGATGTGACCGTCACGGTCCTCCTTGAACACGGCCTTCACGCGCAAGCCGGCCTTGAGCTGTCCGTCCCCAAAGCCGGTAACGATGTGGGTCAGCCCCGTGTCCGCGCCGTCGAGCTTGATGATGCCGTAGGCGAAGGGAGGCTTTATCGGGTGAATGTCGGCCTCGTAGGCCGGCACGGTGTAGGTCACCAGCGTGCCCTCGTCAGCCACCTCCTTCCAGGTCAGGTCCTGGTTGAAACAGCGACCGCAGTTCTTGCGGGGGGGAATGAAAACCATGTCGCACTTGGCACAGTACGTCCCCAGAAGTTTTTTCTCGTCCCGCAAGGTGGTGAAAAAATGCGAGCCGGTCTCGCCGACCCACCACGTGTACGGGACCTTGATCCGGCCCTTGTAGACCATGTCTTCGGTCTGTTCGATCCAATCCGTCATCGACCTGAACCTCCTTGTGTCCTCAGCCTGGGAAAAAACTCGCGCTCGGCCGTCAGGCCGGGCCGGTCCGTCCGGGCCCTCGCCCACCGGCGGGCCAAGGCCGCTCGCTCCGATCATTTTTTGATGGCCAGGAGTTCCCGCGCCTCGTCCGGCGTCGCCGGCGCCAGGGAAAACTCATCCAAAATCCGGACCATCTTCTCCACCAATTCGGCGTTGCTCTTGGCCATCCGGCCGCGGGAAATCATCAGGGCATCCTCCATGCCCACTCGGCAGTTGCCGCCCAGCAGCACCGCGGTCGTGCAGATGGGATACTCATGGGCCCCGGCCCCGAAGGCGGACCAGCGATATCCGTCCTCGCCGAAAAGCTGGTCGGCCGTCTGCTTGAGGTGGAGCAGGTGGGGGATCGAGGCCTGGATTCCGCCCAGGATGCCCATGACGAACTGGAGATAGATGGGCGGTTCGAGCAGGCCCTGGCTGACCAGATAGGCCGCGTTGTACAGATGGGCCACGTCGTACACTTCCAGCTCCGGCTTGGTCCCGTGCTCATTCATGATTCGGCAGACGCCTTCCAAATCCTCAAAGGTGTTCTGGAAGACGAACTTCTTGGTCATGGCCAGAAACTGCGGCTCCCATTCGTGCTTCCACTCCTTGTACTTGGCCAGAAGCGGAAAGATGGCGAAATTGATCGAGCCCATGTTGAACGAGGCCAGCTCCGGCTTGAACTCCGGGACCACGGCCACCCGTTGCTCCAAAGTCATGCCCATGCCGCCGCCCGTGGTCGTGCAGATGATGACGTCCGATTCACTTTTGATCATGTCGATAATGGTCCGATAATGCTTGAGGTCCGGACTGGGCATCCCCGTCTCCGGGTCCCGGGCGTGGATATGGACAGCGGCCGCGCCGGCCTTGGCCGCGTCGATCGCATGCCGGGCGATTTCCTCCGGCGTAATGGGAAGATACGGACTCATGGTCGGCGTGTGGATCGAACCCGTGATGGCACAGGAAATGACAACCTTGTCCCCTTTTCTCATGAAAGGCCTCCTTGTGATGTCTGGAAACAATGGGGCAATCCGTGACGGCCGGGGACGGCGGTCCGGATCGGTGGAACCGGCCGGGGCCGGCTTGATTCAGCGTAAGTGAAATACAGAGTAAGCAATTGTTACTCACTTGAGATATAAATGAAATAAATAACGAAAATTGTTATTATAAAATATCTCAACCCCTTACGGGTGGTCCAGCTTAGGTTAGTAATATTTACTCATCCCGCCCGGACTTTGTCAAGCGTTTTTTAACGCGGTTTGGCAATCCATCTCGGGGGGTGGGCCGAGGGACCGCCCCGTCAAGGCCTCGGACGCTGGGACTCCGGCCGCCGCTTTTTGACTTCAGGAAGCCATGAGAACCGCCAGAGCAGGTGGCCATGGATTGAAAAAGTACGATATATTTGTCTTTTGTGGTTTTCTTTTATGGAGAAACAGAGCCGGACCGCCGAAGCGGAAATGGGGGAGGCTTTCATGTGCGACACCTTTGTGGCCTTGCCGGCGGTGACGGCCGACGGGTCGGTCATCTTCGGCAAGAACAGCGATCGGGAACCCAACGAGGCCCAGGTCCTCGAGTACCGGCCGGCCATGTCCCATTCCCCCGGCCGGAGGGTCAGGTGCACCTATATCGAGGTGCCCCAGGCCGGCCGGACCCATGCCGTTCTGCTCTCCCGGCCCTTCTGGATGTGGGGGGCCGAGATGGGGGCCAACGAAAAGGGGGTGGTTATCGGCAACGAGGCCGTATGGACCCGGATGCCGCTGAACCGGACCGGCGGGCTGACCGGCATGGACCTGCTGCGTCTGGCCCTCGAGCGCGGGGACACGGCCCAGGAAGCCCTCGATGTGATCGTCTCGCATCTGGCCGACCACGGACAGGGAGGTCTGTGCGGGTATGAAGACAAGCGGGTCGTTTACCACAACGCCTTCATCCTGGCCGATCCCGGAGAGGCCTGGGTCCTGGAAACCGCCGGTTCGCTCTGGGCCGCCTTGCGGGTCGAGACCGGGTACGCCATCAGCAACGGCCTGACCATCGGGGAAAAGATCGACCGCTGCCACCCGGACCTCATCGATACGGCCCGCCGGGCGGGGTGGCTGAAAAAGGGGGAGACTTTCGATTTCGCCCGGGTCTATTCGGACTGGTTTTTCACCCGTTTTTCCGGCAGCCGGCTCCGGCGGTCGAGGGCGGTCCGGCTGCTCGATGAAAACCGGGGCGGGCTGGGACCGGCCCGGGCCATGGGCATTCTGCGCGATCACGGCCCGAATGACTACCGGCCGGACGCCCATCTCCTGATCGATCGCCTCTGCGCCCATTCGGCCAACCCCCTGACCCGCCATGCCGGGCAGTCCACGGCCTCGATGGTCGCCCATCTGACGTCTGAAGCGAAAACGTATTGGGTCACGGCCACGTCGGCCCCCTGCACCGGGGTGTTCAAACCGGTCTGGTTCGAGGGCCGCGTTCTGCCCGACATCGGTCCGGCTCCGGAAGGGGTTTTCGATCCGGCGGCGATGTGGTGGCGGCACGAACTGCTCCACCGCTCCGTCCTGCTGGACTACCCCGGCCGAATGGCGGTCTACCGGC
>JAHJTB010000100.1 GCA_018830135.1 Pseudomonadota bacterium
ATTATCTGGCCATTACCGACGTGAGGTCCTGGAAGTATGACAATCTGCCGAAATTGTTGGCCGAGCGGCTGGGACTTCACCCGAAAAAGGGCGTGATGACGGCCTTGGGCGGAAACATGTCTCAATGGCTGGTGAACGACACCGCCTCGAAAATCCTCGAGGGCCAGGTCGGTGTGGCCTTGCTGACTGGCGGGGAATCCTATTTTACAGCCAGACGGGCCCGCTTCAAAGGGACCCGGCTTGCCTGGACCAAGGACGAGGGAGCCGATAAACCCGAGCGGATCGGCAGCACCCGCCTCGGTATCAATCAGCACGAGGCCAAGTACAACCTGACCTCGGCGATTGATACCTACGCCCTGTTCGAAAACGGCTGGCGATTTCACCATGGGCTGAGCCTGGAGGCCCACCGGGCACGCATGGGGAAGCTCTTGAGCCGGCTCACCGCCGTGGCCGCGGAAAACCCCTACGCCCGGTTTCCGAAATTCCTGACGCCCGACGAGATCACCAAACCCACTCCGAATAACCGCATGATCTGTTTCCCCTATACCAAATGGATGTGTGCCAATCTGGACGTAAACAAATCAGCGTCCCTGATTATGGCTTCGGTCTCCCGGGCACGGGCCCTGGGAATCCCACAGGATCGCTGGGTCTACTGGTGGGGGGGCGGCGACGCTGAAGAGAATCCCTGGTTCGTGAGCGAACGGCCTGATTTCCATTCCTGCCCGGCCATGAAGTTCTCGGCCGACAAAGCCCTGGACGCAGCGGGCCTGACGATACAGGAGGTCGATTATTTCGATCTTTACAGCTGCTTTCATATCGCCGTGCAGCTCGCCCGGGAAGAAATGGGTCTCGGGGATGCGGACGAGCGGCCCCTGACCGTTACCGGCGGCCTGCCCTATGCCGGCCAGTCCGGAAGCAACTGTGGTATGGACTCCATCGTCTCGATGATCGCCAAGCTCCGACAGACGCCCGGGACCAAGGGCATGGTCACGGGCAACGGCTGGTACCTGACCAAACAGGCCACCGGAATTTTCGGCGCCGAGGCTGGAGAAGCCCCGCCACGACTGTTTCCGGACCGGGAGGACGCGCCATCCCGCCAGGCCGCGGAGTTGGTTCAGGACGCTTGGGAGGGCCGAGGCGTCATCGAAACGTACACCGTGGCTCACGACCGGAATGGAGAACCGAATCGCGGCCTCTTGATCGGTCGGTTGGAGGACGGCCGCCGATTCATCGCCAACACCCCGACGGACCGTCCGCTTCTTGAGGAACTCATGCGGGAAGAGGCCATCGGCCGAGCGGGCCGTCTGGCGTTTCAGGATGAGCGGCATGTTTTCACCCCGGACCAATAGAAAAAGGGCGCCTGCGTGGAGGTCGTAGGCGCACCGGAGGAATGCACGACGTGAAAAATCCGGATATGCCAGTTACGGGTTTGCACCCCCTGGAAGACAGCTTCAAGTTCGCCCAAAGCAGCAACCCCAAGGCGACTGAACTCATCCTGGCCAACCGCGCTGAATATGGATGAGGCCAAAGTGCGGACGATCCATCAAAACCCCAGGGACGCCTGGCTCTATTGCCCGCTGCAAGCGGCAAGAAGCTCCCGGGCCATGACCTCGCCCTGTATCAATTGGGCGCAGACGCCCGCGGGTTATCCCCCCGGAATATCCAAGGCCTGTCGGGAGTAACGTCCGACCGGTCCCGGCATGGAAGCAGAAACTTTATGCAGGAAGGAAAAGGAAATGGCCGAGAAAAAATACGGCAATCGTTTCGTGGAAAAAACAGGCAGCCGGATCGGCCCCACGCCGCCTCGTTCCAAAAACGTCGTCCCCAGGAGATTTGGAGATTATCCCGGCGTCCCTCAAGCCTTTTTGGACGCGGCCGCCTGCCGGGCCAACCGAGACGATAGCGGTCCGATTTTGAGCGATGAGCTGATGGAATTCATTCGGCACACCTTCACCCAAGAGGAGGCGTCCATCTACCGGCGCATCCAGCCTGGAGCGAAAGATAATACCGCCGCGCGAATCGCTGAAACAGCCGGACGTCCGGTCGAGGAGGTTCGCGCTATTCTCGATCGCCTGGCCCACGAGAAAAGGGTGATGACCAGTTTCGGCCGGGGAGAGAACAAACAATACCGCCATGTCCCCATCGTGCCGGGCATTTTCGAAATGGTCATGATCAGGCCTTCCCTGGATTCCCTGACCCCGTGGCACTATCGTTTCGCCGAGCTGTTCGCCAGACTGTATGAAACAGGCTATTTCTACCATGGCGGCCGTTCCCGCCCCAAGCGGCTGGACAAAAACGGCAAGCCTAAAGCAAGAATCCCGCTCTTCCGTTATCTGCCGGTGGGTAAATCCATCGAGGCCAACCAGATGGCCCTGCCCGCTGAAAAACTGGAAGAGGTGTTTTCCCGTTACAAATCGTTCGCCGTGGGCTTGTGTCAATGCCGGATGACCGAAGAGATCGTGGGCAGAGGCTGCGGCAGGCCCATGGAAAACCGCGCGGCCATGGGGCGGGCCGCCGAGGGAGCGATTCGGGCGGGCCGGATGAGGCGCGTCGAACTCGATGAGCTGCTCGACATCAAGGCCGATGCCGAGGCATCGGGACTGGTCAGCATGGTCTTGAATGCACATCAGGACGTCGATTCGAACGCATCCTGTTCCTGCTGCGGATGCTGCTGTCACGCCTTCCGTGCGATCAGCGAATTCAGCATGCCTTTCATGTTGTCGCCGCCCCATTTCCTTCCGGCGCGCCAGGCAGAACAATGCGACCACTGCGGGCGGTGCGCCCTGGCCTGCCCCATGGGAGCGATCACCGTTGACCTGAAGGCCAAGACCTTCAATCACAATCTGGATCGTTGTATCGGTTGCGGTCTGTGCGCCGTGGCCTGCGGCACGAAACACGCTTTTAGCATGGAAGCGGTTCCGGAATATGAACTGCCTCCTCAGATCAAGTTCGGCTCCCTGTTTTAAAACAGGAGATTCAGACCATGAATTTCGAATCAACTATTTTCGAGGTCCAGGATGGATGCGCCGTCCTGAAGTTCAACCGCCCGGACTCCCTGAATGCTTTGAACTTCCAGGTCTTCGCCGAGATGCGCCGGTTCTTCAAGCATGTAGCGGAAACGCCGGAACTGCGTGCGGCCCTGATTACCGGCACGGGTCGAGGGTTCTGCGCCGGCGCGGATTTAAAACCCCCGCGGAACAAGGATGATCGAAAGCCCGACCCCGAGCGGGAAAAACTCACCCGGGGCCAGCGCCTGGCCAAGAACATGGAGCTGTTCGTCAACCCGGTGGTGCAGGACATGCTGCGCCTCGAAAAGCCCATCGTCGCGGCGGTGAACGGGGTAGCGGCCGGGGCCGGGGTGGGAATCGCCCTGTCGGCCGATATCGTGATCGCGGCCCGATCGGCGACGTTCGTCCAGGTCTTCGGCCCGCAGCTCGGGGTCGTTCCGGACATGGGGTGCACCTGGCATCTGCCGCGTCTGATCGGGCGGGCCCGTTCCCTTGGATTGATGCTCCTGGGTGAAAGGCTTCCGGCGGTCCAGGCCGCGGAAATGGGCCTGATCTGGAAGTGCGTGGATGACGCGGTCCTGATGGATGAGGCCTTGGACGTGGCGCTCAGGCTGGCCCAGGGTCCCACCAAAGCGTTTGGATACATCAAAAAGGCGGTCCTGGCGTCAGATACGAACTCCGTGGACGAGCAGTTGAGTCTCGAGGCCGAGTACCAGAGTTACTGCGTGGACACCGAGGACAATCGGGAAGGAGTCGTGGCGTTCATTCAAAAACGGGCCCCCTGTTTCAAAGGTCATTGAAACCGGAATTTCAAGCTTACATAAAAAGGAGGATAGAGCATGACGGAAACCCCGATGTTTCATTTTTTTGCCGACCTGATCGAGCACCAGGCCGATCGCCTGGGCGACAAACCCTATATTCTCCATGACGAAGTCAAAATCGGTTTCAGCGAATTCTTCCAGAACGCCTGCCGCATGGCGAACGGGCTTTTAAATCTGGGCGCGGAACCGGGCGACGGCCTGGCGATCTTCATGGAGAACTGCCCGGAATACCTGTGCCTGTATAACGGTCTGCCCATGAGCGGCATGTACACCGTTCCGATCAATGTCGCCTTGAAAGGGGAAGGGCTCCGGTTCATCCTGGAACATTCAGACGTGAAATTTCTCGTGGTCGACGATTTTCTCTATCCGAAATTCACCGAACTGGAAGCGCCCGTGGGCCGGATCAGCAAGGTCTTTGTCCGCCGGACCGGGAGTGAAACCATACCGGACGGATGCTTCGACCTCCAGGATTTGATGAAGGCCTCTCCCCAAAGACCCTCCCACGTTATGCAATTCGACGACATGACGCATCTCATGTACACCTCCGGGACCACGGGATTCCCCAAAGGGGTCGTTTTCAGGAATCGTGCGGGGATGGTGGCGTATCTGCAGCGAGCGGCGGCCCGCTTCTTTCAGCCTGACGACGTTATTTACACCTGCCTGCCTTTTTTCCACGGCAGCGGATTGGTGTTCGGCGCCGGATACGCCATGATCTCGGGCATCCCTTTCGGCGTCGATAAACGGTTTTCCGCTTCCAAATTCCTCGACCGAATCAGGCATTACCAGGCGACCGTGTACAACAGCATCGGGGCCATGACTCCCATGCTGCTCAAACAGCCTGAAAAACCGAATGACGCGGACACCCCCCTCCGCCTGGTCATTTCGGCCGCCAGCCCGGGCCACCTCTGGGAACGGTTCGAAAAGCGCTTCGGCGTGAAAATCTGGGAAGGATACACGGCCGTGGATTCCGGCGGATTGTTCATGGGCAACTATGGCACCGCGCCGGCCGGGTCGGTGGGAAAGCCCAAAGGTATTGCCGAATGGAAGCTCATCGATGATAACGGCCAGGAAGTGTCCCCGGGAGAAATCGGAGAGTTCATTCATAAGGTCAACCACCCCAAAGCGGTCGAATACTACAAGAATCCGGAAGCGAGCCGGAAAAAAGTCCGGGGCAATTGGGTTTACAGCGGGGACCTTTTCCATGCGGACCAGGAAGGCAACCTCTATTTTGTCGATCGGAAGACAGACTCCATGCGGCGGCGTGGAGAGAATATTTCGTCCTGGGAAGTGGAAAATATCGTGGAAAAATATCCGGACGTGGCTGAATGCGCCGCCTTTGGCGTCAAGACGGATCTGGCGGAGGACGAGGTGATGATCTGGGTCAGACCCAGAGACGGCGCCAATCTGGACCTGAAAAATCTCATGAGCTTCTGCGCCGGGAACATGGCCTATTTTATGGTGCCCCGGTATGTGGACATCGTCGAGGAAATCAGCAGAACCGGGACCTTGCGAATCAAAAAAGGCGATATGAAACAAAGAGGCGTCACGGAAAGAACCTGGGATCGGGAACGGGAAATGCCGGAGCTGGAATTGAACAAATATTAACCCGAATTTTGCAGTCGCCTTCTACTGCGGCGCCGAAATGCGTGCTGCAACGCTCGTTTCCCGATTTTCGGCCTCGTCGTATCCAGTGATACGCCCGCGGCCAAAATCGGTCCGACTTCGCGTTTCGCTATGCATTTCGACGCCTCGCTACCAACCCAACTGCAAAATTCGGGTTTAAAAAGGAGAGACACCATTGGCCAAGCAATTCGAATTAACGGAAGAAATGAAGGCTCAGATCGGCAGGGAAACCCCGACCTGGACCTATGAAGTGACGACCACCAGCGTCCGGGCCTTTGCCCGCGGGGTGGGCTACACCGATCCGGTCTATTACGACGTCGAAGCGGCCCAAAAAGCCGGGTATCGCAGTCTTCCGGCTCCTCCGACCTACCTCGGCACGCCCATCTATATCCCCGGCCAGTCCAACGAAACCTTTGGAGAGCCCAAAACACTGAGCATCGGCGTGAAATCCGGGCTGCGAAACGGTCTGGACGGCAGCACGGAAACCGAATACTTCGGGGACGTCTGTGCCGGAGACATCCTCACGGCCTACAACCGGCTCGCGGACCTACAGGTGCGGGAAAGCAAAACCCTCGGAAAAATGCTTATCATCACCATTGAAAACATATTTAAAAACCAGGACGGAAAACTGATTGCCGTCCGGCGCGCCGAGTTCATTTTATATTGACGACAGGGGAGGAATTTCAATGCCCGTCAACTGGGACCACATTCAGGAAGGCGATTCTTTGCCGGAGTTAAAAAAGAGGCCCAATATTACCCAACTGGTTAAATTTGCGGCCGGCGGCGGGGACTTCAACCCGCTTCACCACGATCATAATTCTCGTCAGGCCAAGGCCATCGGTTCGGCCATTGTCCACGGAAGGTACAAATACGCCGCCTTGGGCGAACTCGTTATGAACTGGCTCGACCACAAAGGTTACATCCAAAAAATCCACTGCCAGTACCGGGGCATGGATTTCCCGGAAAAAGAGATGATCTTGAAGGGTGTGGTCGAAAGGAAATACGAGCAGGACGGGAAGCACATGGTCGATCTGGCGGTTTGGGTGGAGAATGAGGAAGGGAAAACCACAACACCGGGCCGCGCAACGGTTGTTTTGTCCGAGGTCTGAAACTACGGTATATCCCTTGGCCCGGATCATTCGCGGGGCCAGGTTTTATTTCCGGCGAGGAAACCGTTACGAAGCGGTATTTTGATACTGCAAGTCCCGGTTGGCAACGCCAGAGGCGGATGTTTCATCGAGCAGGCATCCATTTATTTTGAATGAGAGCTGCATTGGTCACGATGTCCCCGGACAGTCGGAAAATTCCGGGGGCACGTGACTTATTTGGACGGAAGCCCTCTATGCCCCGCCCGGTTCCAATCCAACCGTCTCCACCGACATGAAACACCGGTATTCAACCCATCCATTCGTGCAAATATGCGGGCTGGGCCCGTCCATGGTCCAGGCCATGGTTTCCGTTTGAGCGTGAGCGACCGGAAAGAGCGCCCTGTCCGCCCGCTTGATCATCGCCTGATTTTAAGGCATATTCTATCCCGGATTTCTCACCAGATTCCTGCCGCGGCCGGGAAATCCTTGCTGCAACGCTCGTTTCGCTAACGATTTCTCGACCTCGATACGGAACCCGGTGAGAAATCCGGGCCAGGATACTGATGGTCCACGACACAACCGCTCTGTCTGAAAACATTGTAAAACAAGGTGTATATCCGGCCATTGCCTGTCATGATACCGAAAAATCGTTGATACCCCGGTCATCTGTTCATGGAAGGAAATATTGATTTCATGATTGAATTCGGATCGATTCCCGAATATAGGGAATGAAAAAACACGGCACGCACGCCTGGTCCAAGGAGCATATCATGCCGAAAATGAAGTTCTGTCCGTGGTGCGGTTCCACCCTGACCGCTCAAGTCATCGACGACGTGGCACGCACGGCCTGCCCGGAGCCGGAGTGTGACTACGTCTTTTGGAACAATCCCGTCCCCATCGTGGCTTCGATCGTGGAGATGGACGGTACGGTCATTTTGATCCAGAACAAAGGTTGGCCGGAGACCTGGTTCGGGCTGGTCAGCGGGTTTCTGGAAAAGGATGAAACGCCGGAGCAGGGCGTATGCCGGGAGCTGAAGGAGGAACTCGACCTGGACGCGGACGCGGTGGAGTTCATCGGCCTGTATCCGTTTTTCGCCCGCAACGAGCTGATTCTGGCCTACCACGTGTTGGCGAGCGGCACGATCACCATGGGCCACGAACTCGCTCAATACAAGGAAGTACCGGTGGGCGAACTCAAGCCCTGGGGGTTTGGAACAGGCCCGGCCGTGGCCGACTGGCTGATCAAACGCCGCGGCACGAGCGATTATTAACGCCGGGTGCGGTTTCGAGGCCTCGGGCGTATCACTGGATACGCCCTATCGGGAAACGAGCGTTGCAGCACGCATTTGAAGATTCCCCGCAGTGTCCTGGTGCGGGGAATCTTCGACATGTAGGGAAACGACCATTGTTGGGTTGGCGGGCCAGCCTCGAGGCAAGCCGCAAGGTTGGCCCGCCCTGCATGTTCGGCGCCGCGGTAGAAGCCAAGTGCAAAATTCGGGTTAAAAGGGGGCGACCTGGCAGGCGGCAAGGCGGCGAATCCGGTCGATCCGGCGGGGCCGATTATAAATCCGGAATACATCAATCCCATTCTCGAAACCCTGGCCGGGTCGGGAGACGTCGATTTTCTGGTGATGCATCAGATGCTGGCCTGTTTTCTCCAGGGCCTGAAAGCACGCATGCCCGGGGAAAATTCCGACGACCATGTCGCGGGACTACACCGGGGCATCGCGTCCAAAGCCGGGGAAATTCTAGCCCGTCTGGGAAAACCCCTGGCCATGGTGCTGGTGGCGATTAATTCGGACCCGGATCAATTCAGGCTGGAATACGATCGGGCCGTGGCCCGGAAGCTCTATACGTCCCAAGGCATCCCATGCTTCGATACCGGCCGTGAGGCTTTTTCCGTCCTGCGCAGGGTGGCGGACTACTACTCCAGGCGCGGGCGGGCCCCGGACTTCGAACAAGGCCTTGGCCCGATGAGCGGCTCGGGGTTTCAAGGCAACGATGTCACGGACTGAATGTCGATTATTTTCCAGCAGGTCCTTCTGACCGCACACCGAAACGGCGATCAGGTGGACGTGACTGGGCATCAGACAACAGGCCCAAATCTCGACGCCTTGCCTTTCACACCATTCCCGCATTATATTCATGTATTGTCTGTTATCGTCTTCAATGAAAAAGGTCTGTTGGCGGCGATTCCCCCGTTAGGCCACATGGTGCGGGATACAGGTGTTCTGGTTCACGGCGGATTTATCGGCGCGAGGTGCTGGAAAAAGGTGACGCCGCTGCTCGAAGCCCGGGGGCATATGGTTTTCACCCCGGACCTGCCGGGACACGGTCAAGACAAGACTCCCCCGAGGCGGCATTCGGGGGGGGACACATTACCGGTAATATCTGGCTTGCAGTTGAAACAGGTGGGCGTACAGGCCGTCCCAGCGCATCAGTTCTTCATGGGTGCCCTCTTCAACGATCTTGCCATCCTTGAGCATGTAAATGCTGTCGGCCATGCGGATGGTCGAAAACCGGTGACTGATGAGGATGGACGTACGGCCGTTGGCCAGGTCGCGGAACTTTTTAAAAACAGCGTATTCGGACCCGGCATCCATCGAACTGGTCGGCTCATCAAGAATGATTATCTGGGCATCGCGGAGCAGCGCTCTGGCCAAGGCCACTTTCTGCCATTGGCCGACGCTTAGTTCCGCCCCTTTGCCGAACCATTTCCCCAGCATGGTTTCATATCCATGAGGGAGCTTTTCCAGAAAGTCGTGGGCGCCCGTGTACCTGGCCGTTTCGATAATTTTCCCGTCATCGGGTTCCAACAGGATGTTTCCCATCCGGATATTTTCCACGGCCGTCATCTGGTATTGGGCGTAGTCCTGGAAGATGACGCCGATTTCACGTCGCAACGCCGCCTTTTCGAACCGGCGCAGATCGACGCCGTCGACCGTGATGCTTCCGGCCGTCGGGTCGTAGAGCCGGCACAGGAGTTTTACCAGGGTGGTTTTGCCCGATCCGTTTTCGCCGACCAGGGCGACGACCTGCCCCGGCCGGATGGTCAGGTTGATGTTTTCGAGCACCATCCCTTCACCGGTCGGATACCGGAACCCCACATTATGGAAAACAATGCCTTGCCTCATGGGCCTGGGAACAGGCAGCGCCTGCCCGGGTTCGGCGACCCGGGGAGCCAGATCAACGAATTCATAGAACTTGGAAAGAAACAGGTTGTCTTCATACAGGCCGGCCAGACCGCTCAGCATATCCCTCAGGTATGACTGCCCCCGCTGGAAGGCCTGATAAAACATCACCATGTCGCCCAGGGTGATGACGCCCTGAACAGTCCGAAAGGCGATAAAGGCCAGGGAGCCGAATATGGCAAAGGCCGCGCCTGTTTCGGCCACCCATTCACCGAAGGCGTACCTGGCGGCGATACCGATCTTTTCACGTCGCAGTCCGTGCCGCAGATCGCGAAATCGCCGGATGAGCAGGGCTCCCAGGTCAAAGACCCGGATTTCCTTGGCGTAATACTGGCCGGTGAGCAACCAGTTCAGATAGGTGGCTTTTCGGTCCACGGTGGAGCTGTCGATCTGCCACTTGAACATCCGGTCCGCGGATTTCAGGCGCAGAAGAAGGCCGGGAATCAGCGAGGCGAACAGCGCGGCCGCGATTCCCCAATGACATGAAACCAGCAGACCGGCAATTCCAAACAGGGTGACGAAGTTCTGAACAAGCTGGATGAGCCCGTTCACAATGTGGGTAGGGCGGCTGGGAGCCTCCTGCTGAGCCCGGTGCAGGGTATCGTAGAAGCTGGAGTTTTCGTAATATTCCAGGTCCAGGGACACGGACTTTTCATGAATCACTTCCTGGACGTGATCGGTGACCGCCTGCCCCTGAGCCTGCCCGACGACCCTGGCCACGGAAGACAGCAGGATTGCCAGCAGGGCGGCGGCGCCCATAAGTCCGATAAGCAGCCCGACCCGGCCGAAAGCGGCCCGGGCATCCGGAACACCGATGGCCGCCGTGACCGTATCCACCGTGAGTTTCATCAGGTAGAGCTGAGCCAGAGGCAACCCGGCCTGGATGGCCAGCAAAACCGCGCTGAGGACGGACCAGCC
>JAHJTB010000101.1 GCA_018830135.1 Pseudomonadota bacterium
CACCCGCACGTTGCCGGCCACGCCCCCCACCTGGGGGTCCTGGCAGAAGGGGGCCACCATGTGCCTCAAGGTCCGGTTCTCGATCAGGGAATCGCTGTCGATGGTCACCAGCACGTCCCCGCGGCTCCTTTTGAACCCTTCGTACAAGGCCCGCCGCTTGCCCTGGTTGACCGGCAGGCGGAGCAGTTCGATGCGGGAGCCCAGTTCGGCCTCCGCCCGCCTCATCCAGGACCAGGTGTCGTCCCGGCTGCCGTCGTCCACGCTGATTATCTGGAGCTTTTCAGGAGGATAGTCGCTGGCGGCCACGGAGCGAAGCGTGTCGAGGACCTGCCGCCCTTCATTGTAGGCCGGCACGATCACGGTCACGGACGGCAGCCATTTATCCGGCCAGGTGGGGGCGGGCTGATAGGCCTTGTACAGGGCGAGGCGCCAAAAAAAGATGCCTCCGTTCAGAAGCAGACAAAATTGCCAGAACAGGACCGTGTAATTCCCCTCCAGGGCCGCCCGATAATCCAGGAGGAAAGCGGCCTTTTTAAAGGCCAGATACAGCGATATCGAAACCATAATGACGAGGGCGGCCCCGATGGCCGCCTTGTGCCGGTTCTCGGCCGAAGCGGCATCGCCGCCCGGCCGGGGCCGACGCCCGATTCCCTTGTCGCGCTTTGCGGCCCGGGCCGACTGAACCGAGCTGCCGAAACGATCTATCTGATAATGAACCTTCATCGATGACTGATCCTCATGTTTCTATTCGACTGGATTTAAGCCGGACCGCTTGGGTTTTCCGTTGTTCCGGCCCATGTTCCTCGGGCCGGCAATCTCCGAACCGTCCGAACGTGTCGCCCTCCTATAGGCAACAAGAGTGCCACAAATATATCACGCTGATTTTATTTAGTATTTTAAAACGGAGTCCGGCCGGATCGGAATTCATGCTTCTGAATCAGAACCGGACCCCGGGGAGGCTCCGGTAGGGAGCGGCTAACTGATTTGAATTTATGGGCTTATTGACCGCAAAAAACAGGCATCCGGGCTTCCGGTTTTAAAAAAATGCATGAACATTCTCTTCTCGAATCCCGGCTTCCGTGGGCGGCAGGCGGCCGGGCCCGGCCGGAAGCAGGATTTTCAGGCGTAACAGTCCACGAACCGGCCTTTTGTGTCAAGGCGGCGGCTGGAGGAGGAGGGGCCGTAGGTGGGCGCCGCGGCCGGGACCGGGGCGGGACGGACGGGCTGGAGGGCCGAGCCGGGTTGGCCCGCCGAGGGAGCGGGTCCGGCCGGCGCGAGGGCCGGCCGGACCGGCGGCAGCGTTGGGGGCAGTGCGGGGCGGGTGACGGTCACGGGCGGCGCCGGTTACATGGCGGGATCAGGCGGCCCACAGGCCGGCCGAGCGACGGCCCCGGGCCTCTTCCACCAATATCTCGACGACCAGGTCGCCTCGCCGGGCTTCGGCCGGGCGGTAATGACCCCGGCCGGTCAACCGGACCTGGCCCCGCCCGACGGCTTCCGGCGCCAGTTCGACCTGGACCGTGGTGTTGAGGCCGACCACGCCCGATGTCTGGCACTTGAGGCAGGGGGCCTTGGACAGGTGTTCGCCGCCGAACATGGGCACCAGGGTGTGGCCCAGGCCGAGGCAGGAGGGGCAGGCGTCCTCCTTTTTCCAGGGCAGGTCCAGTTTGAGGCCCCTTCGGGCCGCTTCGGGCGACAGCCGCAGGACGTAGACCACGTCCGAGCCTTCCGAAGCCACCCCCTCGAAGCGCCAGTCCAGACCCCGGGTCGGCTGAGCGGGCCTTTTTTCCTGCCGGGCCGTCCGGCGCGGAGGCGCGCCGTTTTCCTGACCGTGTTGCCGCATCAGAGCCTGATAGGCCTGCTGGAGGGCCATGAAGCCGGAAGCATCGCCCTGGCCGGAAACGTCCGGGTGAAGCTGCTTGGCCAGACGGCGGTAGGCCCGCTTGATCTCGTCGGCCGTGGCCTCGGGGGCCAGATTCAGTGTTTCGTGATAGGCGGCCATGGTTTCTTCCTCCAGGGCGATCGTTCGTGGCCTCTTGCAGGGGCAAGGCCCGTGCCAAGGAGGGCGGTCTGGAATAACTGATTGTAATATTTGGATATATCTCGCGGGCAACCATTTCGGCTCCCCGCATCGGTGTGAATCGGAATGCACACATGGTCGCCATTCCGGGCCGCCTTGCCGGCATGTTCCGAGGCGGTCGGGACCGGGCCGGTCAGGTTCGGGACCTTGGGGTGGGTATGAAGAACTGGTGCCGAGAAGACACCGCAATACCATATGTTGTGGTGGCCGTGTGGTTCGGCCCGGCCCAGCCGGTCCACGGGGATCGGTTGCGGGCCGGCGGCAAGGCGAACGGATGGAAGAAAGCGGCGCCGTGCCCCGGCCCGGTGGCCGGGGCACGGGGTGTTACCTGATTTTCACACCTGGGTGTGAACCGATGTTCACGGCTTTGGGGAGTGCGTCAGCAGATACGGGGGAGTTGTTCTCCGGTGAGCATGTCCACGATGCGGGCGCCGCCCACCGCGGTTTCCATCCAGACCTGGCCCGGTCGCGAGGCTTCGACCCGGCCGATGAAGTCGGCCCGGCGGCCGAGGGGGTGGCCATGCATGGCCCGCAGGACGTCTTGGGCCGCGTCGGGGGCAACGAAGGCCAGGAGCTTGCCTTCGTTGGCCACGTAAAGGGGTTCCAGGCCGAGAAGGTCGCAGGCGCCCTGGACGGATTCATCCACGGGCAGCCGGGTTTCGTCGAGGACCACGCCGACGCCCGAGGCCAGGGCGATTTCATTGAGGCTGGTGCCCACGCCGCCCCGGGTGGGGTCTCGCAGGACGTGGATGGCGGGGCCGCCGGCTTCGATCATGGTTTGGACCAGGCCGCCGAGGGGCGCGGTGTCGCTGAGGATGGCGTTGCTCAGGGTCAGGCCTTCCCGTTGGCAGAGGACGGCCAGCCCGTGGTCGGCCATGGTCCCGCTGATGAGGACCTGGTCTCCGGGGCGGGCTTTGGTCGCGGAGATGTCCAGGCCGTCGGGGATCGATCCGATTCCGGCGGTGTTGATGAAGAGCCGGTCGGCCGCTCCGTGGGGCACGACCTTGGTGTCCCCGGCGGCGATCCGGACGCCGGCGTTTCGGGCGGCCCGGGCCATGGAGACGACGACGCGTTCGAGGTCTTCGAGGGGCAGGCCTTCTTCGAGGATGAAGCCGACGGAGAGGAAGCGGGGTCTGGCCCCGCGCATGGCCAGGTCGTTGACCGTGCCGTTGACGGCCAGGTCGCCGATGTCTCCGCCGGGGAAGAAGATGGGCGTGACGACAAAGGTGTCGGTGGAAAAGGCGATCCGGCCGGGACCGAGATCGAGCACGGCGCAGTCCTCGATGCCCTGGCCGCCGTCCGGGGCGAAGTGTTTGAGGAACAGGTCGTTGACCAGGTTATGGGAGGCGCGGCCTCCGGCGCCGTGGTCGAGCAGGATGCGGGTCGTGTCCAATGCGGCGGTCCTTTCCGGTCGGGTCAGCGGCCCAGGTATTTGTGGAAGGCCGCGCAGGCGCCTTCCGAGGAGACCATGCAGGGACCCACGGGCCGGTCCGGGGTGCAGGCCTTCCGGAACAGGGGGCAGTCCGGCGGGGCGGCGGCGCCGCGCAGCACGTCGCCGCAGCGACAGCCGGGCGGCTCCTTGGCCGGCGGCACGTCCAGGTCGAAACGGGCCCGGGCGTCGAAACGCCGGTATTCGTCCCGGAGGGCCAGGCCGCTGCCGGGAATCAGGCCCAGTCCGCGCCAGGGGGCGTCGGCCGGTTCGAAGACCCGGTTCATGATTTCCCGGGCCTTGGGGTTGCCTTCCGGCGAGGCGCCCCGTTTGTACTGGATGGCCACGTCGGCCCGGCCGGCCTCGACGGATTCGACAAGCATGAGTATGCCCTGGAGCAGGTCCACGGGCTCGAAACCGGTGACCACGCAGGGCGTGCCATGGGTTTCGGCGACCCGGCCATAGGGCGCGGTCCCGATGACCGTGGTCACGTGTCCCGGGCAGATGAAGCCGTCAATGCCCAGGTCGCCGCTGGACAGCAGGGCCTCCATGGCCGGCGGCAGCAGCTTGTGGCAGGAGAGCATGGAAAAATTGGGCAGCCCGGTCCGGGCCGCGCTGAAGACCGCGGCGGCCACGGTGGGCGCGGTCGTCTCGAAACCGATTCCGATAAAGACGATTTCCTCGTCCGGGTGGTCCCGGGCCAGCTGCAGGGCGTCCAGTGTGGAATAGACCGCCGAGACGCGGGCCCCGGCGGCCATTTCCTCCTTGAGGGACGAGTCCGACCCCGGCACGCGGATCAGGTCGCCGAAGGTGGCCACTCGCACGCCCGCGGTGCGGGCCAGGCGCAGGGTCCGGTCGATCTCTTCGGTGGCCGTGACGCAGACCGGACAGCCCGGGCCGGAGATCAGGGTCACGTTTTCAGGCAGTATGGACCGAATCCCGTGCCGGAACAGGGCCACGGTATGGGTGCCGCATATCTCCATCAGGCGCGTCGGCCGGGTCGAGACCGCCCGCAGCCGCTCGGCCAGCCGCCTGGCCACGGCGCCGTTCCGGAACTCCCCCTGGTGTTTCATCGGCCCGCTCCGATCAGTCGGGCCCCGGCGCAGACGGCCTGGCCCAGGGACAGGCCGCCGTCGTTGACCGGGACGAGGTGTTGGGTCAGGGCTTTCAGGCCCGCCGTTTCCAGGGCCCGGATCAGGCCCCGGGTCAGGACCTGATTCTGAAAACATCCGCCGGACAGGACCACGGTGGTCAGACCGGTTCGGGCGGAAATCCGGAGGGTGGTTTCGGCCAGGGCCCGGATCACGGCGGCATGAAAGCGGCCGCTGATCTCCTCCCGGGCCCGGCCATCGACCAGGTCCCGGACCATGGCCCGGATCAGGGCCTGGGGCTGGACCACGAACCGGCCCTCGATTTCACTGACGTCGAAATCGTACGGATCGAACTCGCCTTCCGGGCAGGCCATTTCCAGCATCATCGCGGCCTGGCCCTCGAAGGCCGCCACGTCCCGCAGACCGATCAAGGCGGCCACGGCGTCGAACAGGCGGCCCAGGGAGGAGGTCAGGGGCGAGTTGACGCGTTTGGCGATGACCTGGCGGATGAAATGGACCTGGTCCGGGTTCCGGCGGTCCAGAAAGGGGATGTCCAGGTCCAGGGCCTCACGGCCGAAGGCCAGGTCCAGGAAGCTGAGGGCCATGCGCCAGGGTTCCTTGATGGCCGCGGCCCCGCCGGGCAGGACGGCGTAATCGAGGTGGCCGAGGCGTTCGTATCCGGCTTCGTCGGCCCGCAGAAACTCGCCGCCCCATATCTGGCCGTCGTCGCCGTAGCCCGTGCCGTCGCAGGCCAGGCCGATGACCGGTCCGGCCAGCCCCAGTTCGGCCATGGCGCTGACCACGTGAGCGTGGTGGTGCTGGACCCCGATGACCTGCAGTTCCCTCTGGCTGAGTGCGACCTTGGTGCTCAGATACTCGGGGTGCAGGTCGCGGGCCAGGGCCGCCGGCTCGATATCCAGAATCCGGCGCAAATGCCGGATGGTCAGGTCGAAAAACTCGAGGGTCAGCAGGTTCTCGAGGTCTCCGACGTGCTGGCTGACGAAGGCCCGGTCCTGCTTGGTCAGGCAGACCGTGTTTTTCAATTCCCCGCCCAGGGCCAGGATGGAAGGCTGGGGCCGGCGCAGGAAAACGGGGACGGGGACGAAGCCTCGCGAGCGTCGAATCTGCCGCGGCCGGGGTCCGTCGAGCCGGACCACGGAATCGTCGGTCCGCAGGTAGATGTCCCGGTCGTGGACCAGGAAGTAGTCGGCGATGCCGTCCAGCCGGGTGACGGCCTCCTGGTTGTCGATGGCGATCGGTTCGTCGGTCAGGTTGCCGCTGGTCATGACCAGGGCCGGGAAGTCCCGCAGCAGCAGATGATGCAGGGGGGTGTAGGCCAGCATGGCCCCGATGTACCGGTTGTCCGGGGCCACGTTCGGGGCCAGGGGCGAGGGGGTTCTGGCCCGGAGCAACACGATCGGCCGCTGGATCGAGGCGAGGACCGTCTCCTCTTCCGGCGTGGTCCGGGCATAGGTCCGAATCGATTCCATGTCCGTGGACATCACGGCCAGGGGTTTTTCCTCGCGGTGCTTATGGCTCCGGAGCCGGCGGACGGCGTCGGCGTCGGCGGCGTCGGCGGCCAGGTGAAAGCCGCCCAGGCCCTTGACGGCCAGGACGAGGCCTTTGTGCAGGGCTTCGACCGCTCCGGCGATCGGGTCGTCCAGGGGGATCGGGTGGCCGGCGCCGTCGAGCAGGGTGACGCGGGGTCCGCAGACGGGGCAGGCGTTGGGCTGGGCGTGGAAGCGCCGGTCGGCCGGATCGCCGTACTCGGCGGCACAGGCCGGGCACATCTCGAAGACCCGCATCGAGGTCTTGTCCCGGTCGTAGGGGACGTCGGTGATGATGGTGTACCGCGGGCCGCAGTTGGTGCAGTTGATGAACGGGTAACGATAACGGCGGTCCGAGGGGTCGAACATCTCGGCCAGACAGTCGTCGCAGACGGCCACGTCCGGGCTGATCAGGGCCGTACGGCCGGCCAGGGCCTCGCTGGCCCGGATTGTAAAATCCGACTGGCCCAGGGTGTTCAGAGGGCTCGATTCGATCCCGGTCACGCGGGCCAGGGGCGGGGTCTCTTCCCGCAGGCCGCGCAGGAAGTCACCCACCGCTTCGCCGCCGCCCTCGACCTCGATCTCGACGCCGTACGAATTGTTCTGAATGAAACCGCCCAGACCCAGCCGCCGGGCCAACTGATGGACAAAGGGGCGGAAACCCACCCCCTGGACGATGCCCTGGACCTGGATTCGGGTCCTGATGGAAGCCATATATCGACTTGTCGGGGCTACCGAAGGGCAAATACGGAAAAGCGGCCCGCGCCGCTCCGGGACCCGGCGCTAGGCGCCGGGCTCGCCCCCGGAAAGCCGGCCGTCAGGCCCGGGACTTGATCTGATCCTGGAGCCAGGCGTACCAGGCATCCAGGCCTTCGCCGGTCCGGCAGGAGACCTCGAAAATGGTGATCTTGGGATTGAGCTGCCGGGCCTCGCTTTTGATCTTTTCCACGTCGC
>JAHJTB010000102.1 GCA_018830135.1 Pseudomonadota bacterium
AGCATCTGGCCAGTACGCACCAGCCCCCGGAAAGCCGGATTCGTGTTCTGGTCGAGGCCGAAGGGATGATGGTCGGGTTGGACCAGATTGTGCCCTGCGGGCTGATCATCCATGAAGCCGTGGCCAACTCCTTCCGGCATGCATTTCCCGGAAGAGATGGAGAAATCCGGATCACGGCCCATTCCCTTGAAGACGGCCGCATCGAATTGATCGTCGCCGATGACGGCGTCGGACTGTCCGGGGGCCTGGAACAATCCGATCGGGGCAAATTGGGGTTCAGGCTGATCACCGGGCTGGTCGAACACCAGTTGCGAGGGACCCTGCAGGTGGAAACAGAGGGCGGCACCCGTTTGATCATCACCTTTACACCCCGGGAGCAGGCGGGCCCCGACTTGCGCGATGCTGGAACGACGGCAGATTTCAGCGGCCCATGAATCGTCGCACGGCCTCGAGGGCCTGAAGCAGCGCCTTCATTTCCCTGAGTTCCAAAACCCACCAGTCGCATTCCATCAGCCGTTGCAGCAGCCTGAGACGATCCCGCAGGTCGGTCTCGTCCCGGGGCGGAAGGTGGCGGTCCCCGTCCTCCTGGTCGTAAACGTGGGCGTTGCGGACCCGGTCCGGATGCGGGGTCACGAAGTCTTCGATCTGGAACTGGCCGCTGGATATGGCGGGGCTGACAATGGCGTGGCCGATGTCCAGGGTGACGAAGCACCCCGTCTTGCGGATCATTCGCTCGAACAGGTCAGGCCGGCTGGTCCAGCCCCAGGCCAGATTTTCCAGACAGAGCGTGATCCCGGCCTCATGGGCATGGGCGGCCAGTTCGGACAGGCCGGACACCGTGGACTCCCAGGACAAATTTCCGGTCGAGTCCCGGCCCAGGCCCACGTGCACGGTCAGAAACCGGCCGCCGACCGAGGCGACCAGGCTTACGGCCCGGTGCAGGGCCTCCAGGGCCTCCAGGCCTTTGTCCCGGTCCACGTGCCCCCAATCGGTCCGGTGGAACGGCCCGTGAAAGCGCACTTCCAGAGGGGCCAGAACGGCCAGATTCTCGGCCAGAACGTCCCGCGCCCCAGGGACCGGCCCCAGGTCCTCGAAGCTCAGACTCCAGTCCACGCCCTCGAAACCGTGTTCAACGGCCAGGGCCTTGAGTTCGATCGGGTCGGAGATGAAGTTGCAGCAGGCCAGTTTGATGTCTTTCATGAGGTCACCCGGCGATTCCGCGTTGCGGCAGACTGTCGATTCGCGAAGGATATATCATCGGTCCGCAAGGCCGCAAGCCCCAATTTCCGGGTTGCGTTGCGGCCGGTAATTGAAACTCCCCGCGGCCTTGTTGCGGAGAATATTTGGCATATAAAAAAGAAAACCAGGCATGGGGTCAGCCCGCCAACTGATATAGGTTTTTCTTCCTGACATGTCGAAGATTCACCGCCGCCTGCTGCGGGGAGCTTCAATATGAAGATGGCGGCAGCAGGAGTCCCGAGGCCGGAGGCCGCGACAAGGCGGTCCCGCAACACGACCGGCCACCGAACGCCTGCCTTCAGCCGGGCGGCGGTTTTGCTTTTTGTCACGAAGTGTGGCAGATTGATTCGTCTGTCAACGCCAGGGGCTTGGGGGCATGGATTCGGTATGGAAAAAACGTTTGAGAGATGGTCGGGCCAGGGCGGGTACCGCGAGGTCCTGATCATCGCCATACCGCTCATCCTGAGCACCGGCGCCCTCTCGGTCCAGTACTTCGTGGATCGAATGTTTCTGTCCTGGTACTCACCCCAGGCCATTGCCGCGGCCATGCCCGCCGGGATTCTCAATTTTTCCATCATGAGCTTTTTTATCGGCACGGCCACATACGCCAGCGCCTTTGTGGCCCAGTATTTCGGGGCCGGCAGATACCATCGCATCGGACCGGTGCTCTGGCAGGGTCTGTACATTGCCCTTATCGGCGGAACGCTGATGGCCCTCCTGCACCCGCTGGCCCCGCGCATTTTCGGGCTGATCGGCCACGACCCCCTGGTCCAGGGCCACGAGATCGATTATTTCAGCATTCTGTGCCTGGGCGGTTTCCCGGTCATCGCCTCCGCGGCCATGGCCGGTTTTTTTTCAGGCCGGGGACGCCCCTGGCCGGTCATGGCCATCAACTTCATAATCACGATCATCAATATTATTCTGACCTACCTGATGGTGTTCGGTCATGGGGGATTCCCGGAAATGGGCATCGCCGGCGCGGGAATCGCCACGGTGACGGCCAATACGATCGGTTTCATGGCCTATGCCGCCATCCTTTCCCACCCGGCCTTCCGCCGCGAGTTCCGAACCCTGGCCGGCTGGCGTCCGGACCGGGAGCTTTTTGCCCGCTTTCTGCGTTTCGGCCTGCCCTCCGGCGTGCATTTCTTTTTGGATATGGCCGGCTTTACCGCCTTTATCCTCCTGGTGGGCCGTCTGGGCACCGACAGCCTGGCGGCGACCAACATTGCCTTCAACATCAACACCCTGGCCTTCATGCCCATGATCGGCTTTGGCATTGCGGTCTCGGTCCTCGTGGGACAGTATCTCGGAGGCGACCGGCCCGACCTGGCTTCCCGCAGTGTCTATTCCGGCCTGCATATGACCTTCCTCTACATGACCGGCATCGCCCTGGCCTATGTGGTTGTGCCCGAACTCTTCGTCCGGCCCTTCACACCGAGAACCGATCCGGAAAGCTTCGCCCCCATTTTCGCCCTGACCGTGGTCCTGTTGCGCTTCGTGGCCGTCTATTCCGTCTTTGACACCTTGAACATCATTTTCTCCTCGGCCATCAGAGGCGCCGGCGACACCCGCTTCGTCATGTTCGTCATCATGTTCACCTCGGTGTTCGGCCTGATCATACCGACCTATCTGGCCATCGTGGTTTTCCAGTCCGGCCTGATGACCCCCTGGCTCATCGTTTCCGCCTACGTCATTGTTCTGGGATTCGTTTTTTATGCCCGCTTCCGGACCGGGGAGTGGAAGACGATGCGGGTTATCGAGTCCGGGGCGGTCAGCCAGGATTAGGCATTTAACCCGGATTTTGCGGATGGGTTCGTAGCGAGGCGTTGAAATGCATGGGGAAACGAGCGTTGCGGCAGGCATGTCGGCGCCACGGTGGTAGCTGCAATATCCGGACTTACTGATCCGGGTCAGAGGGGCAGTCGGGGAATGAGGACCGACAGGTCGGGGCCCCGGTGAACCAGGTCGGCCCGGTCGGCCAACTTCCGGGATCGGGGATTGACCGCCACCCGGTATCCGGCCAGGTCGAACAGATGCCGATCGCCGTCGCTGTCGCCAAAAGCCAGGACCTCGCCAGGGCTTGCGCCGAAGGTCTCCATGGCCCGGGCCAGCCATTCCCTTTTCTGGTCGAAATGGACCCGGATGCGCACTTCACCCGTGGCCCGGCCCCGGTCGAACTCCAGCTCGTTGGCCACGGCAATGTCGAAACCGTACCGCTCGGCCACCCAGTCGCTGAGCAGGGTCAGGCCGGACGAGATCAAAACCAGGTGCAGCCCCTGGTTCCGGATGTGGCCGGTCAGCCGGCCTACCCCCTGGTGGAACGGAACCGCTCTGGCCAGCCCCGACAGTTCTTCGAGGGTCCTACCCCGCCAGACCCGAGCGTCGAGACGGCAAAATGTCTCGTAATCGATCCGGCCGGCCAGAAAGTCCGCGAGATACCGGTCGGCCTGGCCGGTCCAACTGCCCAGCCGCACGTGAATGTACTCCCAGAGGCTCGGTTCCCGGGTCAGGGTGCCGTCCAGGTCAAAAACGGCCAGCTTGAAACGACCCCGATTGTCCTGCTCCATATGAACGCCCTTGGGTCCGGACATGGGGCTTACGAACGGATTGACACCCCCGACCGGACCGGTTATGCTGTCATCATCCCCAAGAACACACCTTGTACCGATCGGAGGGACGGATCATGGCCGGACCGAAAAAACACACCCTCGGCGGTCTGTTCCGCCGATTTGTCGTCGGCGGACTGACCGCCATGATCGGTTCCTGGTTCATTGCCATCTTCCGCATGCATGTGGTCCGCGACTTCCTCGACCTAGGCGGCAGCGTCAACATGAACTTCGTCCTGGAGTTCGTGTCCCTGACCCTGGCTCTTTTCGGTTTTTTTACGGCGGTTTCCGTCTGGTCGGAACTCAGGGACCGTCTCCGGCGTGTCGACTCCCTGGGCGAACGGGACTGGTAGCC
>JAHJTB010000103.1 GCA_018830135.1 Pseudomonadota bacterium
ATCGGCGTCGGCGGCCTGGTCACCAAAGCCCGCAACAACATGGCCGCGATTCGTCTGCTCAAGCAGATCGAGGCCGAGGGCCGTCCGGCGACGGATGAAGAGAAGGCGGTCCTGGTCCAGTATGTGGGCTGGGGCGGCATGCCCCAGGCCTTTCAATACGACCACGATGCCACCCAGGAAGAAAACCGGAAATACGGCGCGATACAGGACGAGCTGCGCGAGCTGCTGACGGACGAGGAGTACGGGGCGGCCCGGGCCAGCACGCCCAACGCCCACTATACCGCCGTGGACGTGATTCGGGGCATCTGGTCGGCCCTGGAGCGGCTGGGGTTTGCCGGCGGCAAGGTCCTGGAGCCCGGTTCGGGGATCAGCCTGTTCCGGGGCCTGATGCCGGAGTCCGTTTTCGGCCGGAGCCGTTACACGGCGATCGAGCGGGACAGCCTGTCCGGCCGGATTGCCCAAATGATCCACCCGGAATCAATGATCCGGATCGAGCCTTACGAACAGACCCGGCTGCCGGACAACTATTTCGACCTGGCCGTATCCAACGTGCCGTTCGCCGACGTGATCCCTCACGACCCGACCGGGCGTTATTCCAAGTTCCGGTTTCCTCTGCATGACTTCTTTTTCGCCAAGTCCCTGGACAAGGTGCGTCCGGGCGGGCTGGTGGCGTTCATCACGTCGCGCTACACCATGGACCGGCAGAAGGCGCTTTTCCGCGAGTATCTGTCCGAGCGGGCCGACCTGGTGGCGGCGATCCGGCTGCCCAACACGGCCTTCAAGAAGAACGCGAACACGGAAGTCACCACGGACATCATCATATTGAAGAAGCGGGAGCCCGGCCAGGCGGCGTCCCCCGAGACCTGGACCGACCTGGACCGGGAGTTTACGGGCAAGGACGGAGCAATCATCCCGGTCAACGAGTATTACGGCCGTCACCCGGAGATGATGCTGGGGACCATGGCCCTGGCCGGGACCATGTATCGGGCCAACGAGCCGACGCTGGTTTCGGACGGCCGGGACCTGGACCAGGCCCTGGCCGAGGCGGTCAAGGCCCTGCCCGAGAAGGTGATGGAGCCGAGGAAGCGGGGACCGGCCCGGGACCTGAGCATACCGGACGAGATCATTCCGGCCCCGGACGATCTGAAGGAGGGGAACCTGACGGTCCATGAGGGCCGGGTCATGGTCAAGGAGGAGGGTCATCTCAAGGCGGCCAACCTGCCGTCCCGGCCGACGGACGCGGCGGCCCGGGTCAAGGCGATGATTCCGGTCCGGGACGCCATGCGCGAGCTGCTGCGGAGTCAGTATCAGGATTCGACCGAGGGCGAGATCAAGGCGGCCATGAAGGGCCTGAACCAGGCCTATGACGCGTTTGTGGAGCAATTCGGGCCGATCAGCAAGCCGGAGAATAAAAACATATTCAAGGAAGACACGGACTATCCGCGCCTTCTGTCCCTTGAGGACTACGATGCGGACACGGGCACGGCGAAAAAGGAGCCCATTTTCACCGTGCGCACGATTCGGAAGCCGGCGCCGGTGACGTATGCGGCGGACGCGGATTCGGCGTTGAAGGTGTCGTTGAACGAGAAGGGCGTCGTGGACCCGGGGTTCATGGCCGAGCTGACCGGACTGTCCGAGGCGCAGGTTATTCAGGACCTGGGCGACCTGGTTTACAAGAACCCGGAAACGGACGCCTGGGAGGACCGGGACGAGTATCTGAGCGGGAACGTGCGGGACAAGCTGGCGGCGGCCGAGAGCGCGGCCGGGCTGGACGAGGCGTATGCCCGGAACGTGGAGGCGTTGAAGGCGGTCCAGCCGAAGCCCCTGGAGGCCCACGAGGTCACGGCGCGGCTGGGGTCGTCCTGGATCGATCCGGCGACGGTGGCCGAGTTTTTGGGGTATCTGCTGGAAGGGCCTCCATCGCAAATGAAAGTGGCCTACGCCGCGAAACTAGCCGAATGGAAGCTGGATGTGCCCAAGCCTTGGCAGGAGACCGTGGCCAACATCCGCAAGTGGGGCACCGGGGCCAAGAGCGCGGTCGAACTGGTGTCCTTGGCCTTGAACCAGCAGACGCCCGTGGTCAAGACCTGGAATCGGGCCGCCGAGAAGGACGTGGTGGACCCGGTGGCCACGGCCCAGGCCCTGGACAAGCAGAACGCGATCAAGGCCGAGTTCGCGGATTGGGCCTGGCGGGACCGCGCGCGCCGGGAGCGGCTGCTGCAAACCTATAATACGCGATACAACAACCTGGTGGAGCGGCGGAGTGACGGGTCGCATTTGACCCTGCCCGGGAGCAACCCGAACATCCACCTGCGGCCGACGCAGATGGACGCGGTCTGGCGGATCATCCGGGAAGGGCGGGCGCTGCTGCATCATGTGGTCGGGGCGGGCAAGACCTGGACCATGGTGGCGGCGGGCATGGAGATGAAACGCTTGGGCCTGATTTCCAAGCCCATGTATATGGTGCCCAACCACATGGTCGATCAGTTCGCCAAGGAGTTCCTGGAGCTTTACCCGGCGGCCAACATCATGACCATCGGGCCGGAAGACGTTGCGGCGAACCGGCGCAAGCTGACCACGAGCCGGATCGCCACGGGGAATTGGGACGCGGTAATCATCCGGGCGACGACGTTCGGGAAGATTCCGGTATCTCCCGAGATGGAGACGAAGTTCATCGAGGCGCAGATCAAGGATTTGGAGTGGGCCATTCAGCAGGCCCAGGACCAGGCGAAGAGCGGCGGCAAGGCCGCCAAGAGCATTGCCAAGCGGCTGGAGAAGGCCAAGGACCGCAAGCGGGCCAGACTGAAGGATCTGGCCAACCGCAAGTCCAAGGACGACCATATCGTTTTCGAGGAGCTGGGCGTGGACATGCTGTTCGTGGACGAGGCCCACGAGTTCAAGAACCTGGAGTTCCAGACCAAGGTCCAGGTGGCCGGGCTGGGGGCGCGGCAGAACGTCCAGAAGACGCTGGACCTGTTCATGAAGGTCCAGTATCTCCAGAGTCTGCACGGCGGCCGCAAGGGCGTGGTATTCGCCACGGGCACGCCGATTTCCAATTCGATCGCCGAAATGTATCTGATGCAGCGGTATCTGATGTTCAAGGAGCTGGTGGACCTGGGGCTGGAGCATTTCGATTCCTGGGCCGGGACGTTTGCCAACGCCACGACGCAGTACGAATGGTCGATCGACAACACGGGCTATACTCAGCGGACCCGGTTCCGGTCATACGTCAACGTGGCCGAGCTGATGCAGCTCTACAAGGTGATCGCCGACATCGTGCTGGCCGACGACCTGGAGGGGGTCAAGCTGCCGACGATCAAGGGCGGCCGGCCCGATCTGGTGGTGATCGAGCCGACTGACGATCTGATCGCCTTGAATCAGGACCTGGCCCAACGGCTCAAGGAGTGGAGACTGGACCCGTTCAACGAGTCCAACAAGGCCGGCAACCCGTTGGCGGTGACCACGATGGGTCGCAAGGCGGCGATCGACATGCGGCTGGTGGACCCGAGTTATGGGGACAACCCCAAGAGCAAGATCAACCAGGCCTTGGGCAACATCGTGCGTATCTGGAAGGAGGGCAAGAAGGGGAAGCTGGCTCAGATCGTCTGGCTGAACGAGGGCACGCCGGGCGGTTCGTCCACGGTCAACCTGTATGAGGACATCAAGGGCAAGCTGGTCAAGCAGGGCATCCCGGCGAAGGAGATCGCCTTCATCCACGACTACCCCAAGGACACGGACAAGGCGGTCCTGTTCAAGAAGGTGCGCCAGGGCGTGATCCGCATTTTGATCGGTTCGACGAAGAAGATGGGCACGGGCATGAACGTGCAGAAGCGGCTCAAGGCGGCCCATCATTTGAACCCGGACTGGCGGCCGTCGGACATCGAGCAACGGGACGGCCGGATCGTGCGCCAGGGCAACGAGAACGACGAGGTGGAGATTTACCGCTACTCGACGGAGATGAGTTTCGACACGTTTTTCTGGCAGACGCTGGAGACCAAGGCCGGGTATATCGGCCAGTTGCTCAAGGCGGGGCGGGAGCAGCGGGTGATCGAGGAGATCGACGAGGTCCAGGCCAGTTATGCCGAGGCCATGGCCATTACGTCGGGCGATCCGCTGGTCAAGCGCAAGATCGAGGCGGACGCGGAGGCGGCGCGATTGACCAACCTGCGAATGGCCCATGCCCGGACCTATCGGGAAATGGAGGACGAAGTACACAGTCTGAGGGAGAATAAAATACCCTTTGCCGAGCGGCGTATCAAGGCATTAAGCGCGGCGATCGAGAAGCGCCAGGATATGTCCGGGGACAACTTTACCATCACCATCGGCGGCAAGGTGTATAGCAAGCGCAAGGAGGCCAACCAGGCCCTTCGTGCGCTGCTTGAAGAAGGCATCATCAAGAAAACGGAAACGCCATACAAGATCGGAGAGTTCGCCGGATTTCCTTTGCGGCTTATTTTCCAAAACAATATTACGGGCGTGCGATTACAGCTATACGCCCGCGATGCGGAGATGTGGGTGAACAACCTGGAGTCGCGTGAGAACCCGGTCCAGGACCTGTGGCGTGTCGCCAAGGAATTGGACGACAACGTGCGCAATTACCAGGAGTTGATCCCCGAGCATCAGAAAAAGATCGAGGACCTGAAAAAGGAGCTGGCCAAGCCGTGGGAGCAACGGGCGGCTTATGACAAGGCCCTGGAAGAGCAGGCCGAGGTAAACCGACTGATCGAGGCCAAGCTGGGCGATAAAAAGATCGGGGAGACGGGTCTGAAGATTTCCAAGGAGGCCTGGGAGGACCTTTGGGAACAAGAAATGAGCGAGGTTCCCGACGGAACGCCTTATGAAAAGCCCTCCCCTCAGAAAATGCTGCTCCCTCGTGACGAGCGGGGTAAAAGCTGGTCCGGCGGACAATACCAGAAAAAGACGGTTTACGCCGAAGCTCATTCCGGGGCCATTCATCTGGAGGCTCCCAGCTATCCGGAGTTCAGCTATACCAAGGGGGCCTTGGACGGGGACCCGAAGACGGCCGAGACCGACCTGGCGCCCCGGATCGAAAAGGCCGTCCAGGGGGCTCAGGACCGTCTTTTCGATCCATTCGGCTACACAGGCGATAATGTTGCGGTCGGCGGGGACTACTATGCCTGGGGCGGCGACATGGTCTGGCGGGTCCCCAAGGTCCCCTACAATTATTTTCGATCCCGGTATCCCAAAGCGGAATGGAAGGTCGGCGGCACGTTGCCGGAGGACAGGTCCGGTTATTTTGGCTGGGCCGTCGTGATCGATCAGGGGGACCCGGTCGGGCTGTTCCCGGTCCATCGGGAAGACGATGTGACGCAGACCATCCGGGACGACCCCAAGAGCGGACCGAGGAACCTGGAGGCGGGCGAGGTTGAGGCGGCGGACGAAGGCGACGAGACCATGCTGTCGGTGGGGGAGTTCGTGGCGGCGTCGGACGGATCGGCGGATTTCGGGTCTATCGGGGAAGAGTTGGCCCGGTTCTTGGGAGTGGAGCCGGGTCCCATTCGCATTTATCGGGGGAGACTCAAGCACTTTACGAAAAAAAGGCCTCACCGGTTGGATGAAATCCGTCGGCAGGGATACCCGAGCGCCCGAGCGTTCGTCGAGGATGTGGCCAGAAATTTCACCGCGGTCTACCAGGGGACTCGCGGGAGCTTCATTCTGGTCAAGCGCAATGGTCCGGGGCAGATGATTTACATCGAGTTGGTCAAGGAAGAAGGAGAAGGTTTTTACAGTGTTCGGACCGGGGTGCCTCGGCCTCGATCAGACTATTTCGATAAAAGAACGCCGCTTTGGGAAGGGGCGCAGACCCTTCAGCCACCCTCGGGCGGCCCCACTGCGCTATCTGTCGGCCGAAGCAGCGTTGGAAATATTATAGCCCCGGGGGAAGAGGTTGTCAAGGGTGCGAATCTGGACCAACCGCCCCTGTCGCGGCGGCAGGCGGGCGAGATCAAGGCCCTGGTCGAGGACGTACGGGGCTGGCTGGCCGAGGCGTTGGACCCCGAGGTTCTGGAGCGGGTGGACGTGGAGCTGAAGCCGGTCATATCACTGGCCGGCAAAAACGCGGCGCGGAGCCTGGCCGAGCACGGGGACATCCCGATTTCCAACATTTTGGGCGCGACGACGTTCCGGAGGCTGGAGGCCCTGGTCGAACTGGCCTACGGGCTGGACCGCAGGACCCTCCAGGGGACGGCCTATCACGAGGCGTTTCATGTGGCGGCCCGGTGGCTTCTGCCGGCCAAGGAATACGCCCGTCTGGTCAAGTTCCACGGGTCCGAGGAGAAGGCGGCCAATGCCTTTTCGGCCTATGCCATGAGGCGCAAGGCTTCGGCCATGCAGGGCGGCCCGACCGGCATGATCCGCAGGATCATGGCCAAGCTGGCCCGGATACTCCGGATTGTCAAAAACGGGCTCCAGGGCAAGGGCTTCACCCGGCCCGAGGATGTTTTCGGTCGGATACTGGCAAAGGATTATCGGCCGCATTGGGCGGCCCCGGTGGTGGACCCGGAGACGACCACGGCGTTCAATGTGCATCCGAGGCAGATGTCCATTCCGGTGGCCCGGATCAGCGGGGAAGAAATAAAAGACATCGAATCCAAGCCGTCCGGCCTGGAGTATTTCCGGGAGCATCTGAAAGGCGAACATCATAACGACTATACCGGATGGGATATTCGGATTTCACGGGAAGGGGTCGATCATATCTATAACCAGGCCCGGTCCGAGGACGACATTCGCGCTTTGGCTGCATTGCCCCAGCTTCTCCGCAACGCGATCCTTTACATGGAGAACATCGAGCCCAAGCCGGAGTCGGACGACCCCCGGATCGGCCACAAGTTCCTGGCTCCTCTATTGATCGGGGATACGTGGTATCGTGCTGAGATCATGGTCAAGGAGGCGTTCGAGACGGGCAGGGAATACGGCGTCGAGGGGCTCAAGATACACAAGCTGTACAGCCAGAATCTCAAGCAAATCAAAAGGCCGGTCGCCTTGACGATGCCTCTCGAATCCGGTGAAGGACCCGATAGCACCGAGCGTCCCGGCCCCAGGCCGGTCGCCTTTGCGGCACCTCTCGAACCCGGTGAAGGGTCCAATAGTCCCGAGCGCCCCGGCCTTGAAATAAGTGTAGAGGAACTGTTCAA
>JAHJTB010000104.1 GCA_018830135.1 Pseudomonadota bacterium
GCCGAGTTCCTTGACCAGCAGGGCGCCGCCCAGGGAGGGGAAGCGCATAACCGAGCTCTGATGGTCGGTCAGGTTCAAGGCGTGGACCTTGTCGGCCAGCATTTGGATATGATGCCGGACCTTGTCCAGGTCGGTTCCCTTGGGCGGGGCCACTTCGGCTGTAACGATAAACTGTCCCGAATCGAGAATTTCCTTGAAGGCGACGGCCATGATCAGGCTCTCCTTTCCAGACGGAAGGCGATATCAGTCCCTGCCCGGACCGCGCCCTCAGTCCTCCGCCAGAACGAACAGACCCGGTTGCGGTTCCACATTGAAGTTCTTGGGCTCTTGGTAGCGGCGCATCAGGTCGAGTTTGTCGAAGGCCTTGAGCCGGTTGTAGATGAGGGTCCAGGCGCAGTCCTTGTTCGTGTCGATTTCACATTTGCCTCGGTTCGTACCGCCGCAAGGCCCGTTGACCAGGCCCTTGTGGCACGTGGTGACCGGACAGATGCCGCCGGTCTCCCCGATGATACACTCCCCGCACTGGATGCAGACGGCCTTGAAAACGCCCGCCGCGGTCTCCTTGCCCAGAAAAATGGTATTCAGGGCCGGAACGACCATTTTGTTCATCTGGCTGGCGATCGTCTGCACCCCGTAGGCGCAGGTCATGATGACCAGGGTCTCGGCCGCTTCGATGGCCTCGCGATAGGTTTCCAGGATCTCGTAGGAGAGCTCGTCGCAGGCCACCGGCACGACCATCTGTCCGGTTACGATCTTGCCTTTCTTCAGAAGGGAGCCGCGCATGGCCTCGACCTGTTCCACCCCGCCGGTGCGGGTCAGGGTGACGCATGTACCGCACCCCACGACAAAAATTCGGGTCAGTCCTTCGAGAAGCCTGTCGAGTTCTTCCTCGGGCTTTGGCTGCGTGATCGAGCGAATCATGGGCCTACTCCATGTTGCAAATTGAAGCTCCCCGCATCAGGCTGCCGGGAATCTTCGACATGTAAGGAAGAAATCCATTTGGGGGGTCGGCCAGCCAACCTCGCGGCATTCCGCGAGGATCGGGCCCACCCCGCATGCTCAGAATACCAGTGGTAACGGTCTGTTCCGTTGCCTTCACCGCTTCGGTTACTCGCCCTCGAGATCGCAACGCAGGCAACGGCGGGCTTCGTCCGCGGCCTGCTCCCGGGTATACCCGGCCTCGACTTCCCGAAAGTCGGTCACCCGGGACTTGATATCGGCCTGGGGCAGTTTGACCCGGCCCGAAAGCGGGACATCCGCCTCTTCCATGGACAACCGGTCGTCCTCGAGCCCCAGGGCTGTTTTTTCGTCCTTGATCAGCACGCGCGAGGAGTCGCCCCGCAAATACTTGTCGATGGACAAGGCCGCTCGGCGCCCGGCGCCAACGGCCCGGATGACGAACGTGGGCCCGGTGGTGAAATCGCCGCCGGCGAAGATGCCGGGCACGTTGGTGGCCAGCGTGTTTTCGTCCACCTGAAGGGTGCCCCACATGGCCCGTTCCAGGCCTTCATCCTCGGAAAGGAAGGACAGGTCCGGGGCCTGGCCGATGGCCACGATCAGGGTATCGCAGTCGAAAATGATCCGTCTCTCTTCGTCGAACGCGGGCCGGAACCGGCCTTCCAGGTCGAAGACGGAGGTGCAGCGAACGAATTCGACGCCGGTTACCCGGCCGTCTTCGATCATGACCTGTTTGGGCCCCCAGGAGTTTTCGATGAGGACGCCTTCCTCTTCGGCCTCCTCGATATCCTTGACCCAGGCCGGCATCTCGTTGCGTTTTTCCAGGCAGACGGCCCGGACCTGGAGTCCGCCGATGCGCCGGGCGGTCCGGGCCACGTCCATGGCCACGTTGCCGCCTCCCATGACCAGCACGTGACTGCCTACATGCATTCCGGGGTCCTCTTTGACCCGGGACAGGAACTCCAGGCCATAAATCAGACCTTTGGGTTTCTCCTCTTCACCCGGAATCCCGACGGATTTGGCCGCCTGGGCGCCGCCGGCGATAAAGACCGACGAGAATCCTTCCTTGAGCAGGTCGTTGACGGTGTGGTTGCGGTCGATGGGCGAGTTGTACCGGATTTCCACACCCCGGGCAACGATGTAATCGATATCCTGGTCCAGAATCTCCCGGGGCAGGCGAAACTCGGGGATGGTCACGGCGGTCATGCCGCCGGCCCGGTCCTTGGCCTCGAAGACCGTCGCCTCGTACCCCATCTTACGCAGGAAGTATGCGCAGGTCAGGCCCGCCGGTCCGCCGCCGATCACGGCCACCTTCTCGGGGTAGACCACCGGGTACGGCTCGGGCCGGGGCCGGTCGCCGGCCCGGACCATATCCGAGGCGAAACGTTTGAGGGAACGGATGGCCACAGGCTCGTCCAGTTCGCCCCGGCGGCATTTCATTTCGCACGGGTGGACGCAGATTCGCCCGCAGACCGCCGGGAAGGGATTGCGCTCGCGAATGATGGCCACGGCCTTGTCGTAATCGCCGTCGGCAATGGCGGCCACGTAGTTGGGCACGTCTATCCCGGCCGGGCAGGCGTGCTGGCAGGCCGAAATGACCATGGCGTCGCAAGCGGCGGCCGGACAGCGATGCTCCCGGATATGCGCCTCGAATTCGTCCCGGAAATAGGTGATGGTCGAGAGCACGGGGTTGGCGCAGGACTGGCCCAGACCGCACAGGGACGATTCCTTGACCGTGGTCCCGATATCGATCAGTTTTTCGATATCGTCTTCCTTGCCCCGGCCCTGGGTGATCCGGGTCAGGATGGACAGGAGCTGCTTGGTGCCCAGGCGGCAGGGGAAGCACTCGCCGCAGGACTCGCTCTGGGTGAAGGTCAGGAAGAATCGGGTCAGGTCGACCATGCAGGTGTTTTCGTCCAGGATGATCATGCCGCCCGAGCCCATCATGGAGCCCACGGTCTTGAGAGACTCGTAGTCGATGGGCAGGTCCTGGAAGCGGGCCGGGATGGCCCCTCCCGAGGGGCCGCCCATCTGCGCCGCCTTGAAGGCCCGTCCTTTGGGGATGCCTCCGCCGACATCGTTGACGATCTCCCGCAGAGTGATGCCCATGGGCACTTCCACCAGACCGGTGTTGTTGATCCGCCCGGACAGGGAGAATATCTTGGTGCCCTTGCTCGATTCGCTGCCGATGCCCGAATACCATTGCCAGCCGTTTTCGATCACGGCCCGGACGTTGGCCCAGGTCTCGACGTTGTTGATGTTGGTCGGGTAGCCCCACAGGCCGGCCTGGGCCGGGAAGGGCGGCTTGAGCCGGGGCATGCCGCGCTTGCCCTCGATGGACTGCATCAGGGCCGTCTCTTCACCGCAGACAAAGGCCCCGGCCCCGATTTTGATCTTGATTTCGAAGTCGAAACCCGAACCGAGAATGTCCTTGCCGAGCAGTCCCATCTCCCGGCATTGGGCCAGGGCCAGTTCGAGATGCCGGATGGCCGTGGGGTACTCGGCCCGGACGTAGATATAACCCTCGTCCGCGCCGATGGCATACCCGCCGATAATCATGCCTTCCAGGCAGAGGTGCGGATTTCCCTCGAGTACGGTCCGGTCCATGAAGGCCCCGGGGTCCCCCTCGTCAGCGTTGCAGATGATGTATTTCCGCTCGCCTTTGGCCTGGCGGCAGAAGCGCCACTTGATGCCGGTGGGAAAGCCCGCCCCGCCTCGTCCTCGCAGCCCGGACTTCTCCACTTCCTCGATGACCCGGTCCGGGTCCATATGGGTCAGGGCCTTGGCCAGGCCGCCGTATCCGCCCCGGGCCAGATAGTCCTCGACCTTGGTCGGGTCGATCAGGCCGCTGTCCCGCATGACGATGCGATGCTGTTTTGAATAAAAGGGGTTCTCCCGGCCGTATATGTACCGCCTCCCCGTGCGGGGATCGGGGTAGAGCAGGCGGCCAAGGATATTGAACTGGAGCAGGGTCTGGTCCACGATATCGAACACGTCGGACTCGTCGACCTGCTGATAGAAGATGTCGTACGGATTGACGACCACCACGGGCCCTCGCTGGCAGAACCCGGGGCAGCCCACGGGCTTGAGATCGACCTGGCCGTCGAGGCCCCGCTTCTTGATCTCGGCGCCGAAGGAGTCGTAAATGCGTTCGGCGCCCAGGGCCGCGCATCCGGTATCCACGCAGACATTGACCACCAGCCGCTTGGGGTCCACCCCCAGAACCAGCGACTGCTGGAGCTTCTCCAGATCGTGGACGCTCGCCAGTCGTTCCATGGCTTAGTCGTCCCCTTCCTTCATGTACCTGACCAGTACAGTCTCGATCCGCTTGGGGTTCATCCGGCCGTATACCTGACCGTTGACGACCATCACCGGCGACAGGGCGCAGGCCCCCAGGCAGGCTACCGTTTCCAGGGTGAACTGATAATCTTCCGACGTCTCGCCGTCTTTCAGTCCGAGAATCTTCTGCACCACCCTCAGGACGCCTTTGCCTCCGCGCACGTGGCAGGCCGTGCCCCTGCAGACCGTGACCACGTTACGCCCGCGAGGCTCGGTGTAGAACATGGCGTAAAAGTTGATCACGCCCTGGACCCGGCTCGGCGGTATCTTGAGCTGGTCGCCGATAGGGGTCAAGGTTTCGGGCGGTACGTACCCGTACTCTTCCTGGACTTTCTGCAGGAGCGGAATCAGGTCGGACTCGGTCCGGCCGTAAGCGAGAATCGGGGGCAGTTTCGACAAATCGATTTCAGGGGCCCGCATACGCTTCCTCTTTCGTCAGACGTCGCTCGCCTTTTCCAGTCGAACGCGGCGGTAGGGCGAAAAGCCCTGGCTCCAGCCCGCAAGCGCGCCCGGACCGGTTTCTGAAAAAGAACGGGGCAGGAAAGCCACTCCGGATGGCAGGCCCGGCATGGCGGCCGCGGGCGCTACCAGGGTTCCGGTTTCGGAAATCAAGCGGACGTTGTCGCCTTCGGTAAGGCCGAGGCCGTCCAGGTCCTCGAGTGAGAGGCCCACGGATGCGTGGGGCGCGAACTTTTTCAGCCTGGCCGATCTGGAAGTCCGAACGCCGCTGCCCAGGTGTTCCAGGACCGGCCCGACCATCAGCACCACGGGATACCCGTCCGCCGCGGGCAGGCCGGGCGGGGCCGCTTCGGGGACTTGAAACACGGCCCGGCCGTCTTCATGCCCAATACCGTGGGGCAGGGTGTCGGACACGGCCTCGAGTCCCGGCAGAGGCCAAAACACGGCCCGGCCGCTCAAATCCTCCCCGGCCAGGCCTTCGTAAACCGGCGCGGCCCGTTGAATCTCTTCCAGCACGCCGGCGGCCCCGCTGTACTCCCAGTTCCGGCCGAAGCGGTTGGCCA
>JAHJTB010000105.1 GCA_018830135.1 Pseudomonadota bacterium
AGGAGTTGACCGCCACGGCATGTTCGGCCCCGCAGTAGGTCTTGATGGCGTTTTCAAACCGTTCCGTCTTGG
This sequence comes from Pseudomonadota bacterium, assembly GCA_018830135.1. Taxonomy (GTDB): domain Bacteria; phylum Desulfobacterota; class Desulfarculia; order Adiutricales; family JAGVGV01; genus JAHJTB01. Next base: position 73 of record JAHJTB010000105.1, read on the forward strand.
GGCCGGTGGTCAGCCAGCCCGAGGTCAGGGTGTCGACGACCTCCTTGACTTCGGCTTCGCCGATCAGGGGCGGGGAAAAGGGAACGAACTCGGCCAGGGGTCTGGCCTTGGTGCTCCGGTTTTCGATCGTGGCGGCCAGGGACATGCTCGATTCACCTCGTTTCGCTCAGGCGTTCCGGAATCGGGGGCCGGTCGGGTCCTGGATGGCTCCGGAGCGAAGGGCCGTTTCGATCTCGCCCACGGCGTCTCCCACGGTGTAATCGACCCGGAAGCCCAATACCCGGCCGGCCTTGTCGAAATTGACGTGGTAGTCCCGCAGGTCCGGGGGCTGATCGATGGTTTCGACCTCCACGCCCGGAAGATAGGAGCGGACCAATTCGCCCAGGACCCCGATCTGGTAGTTCTGTTCGTTCGAGCCGATGTTGAAAACCTGGCCCTTGACCCGCTCCGGGTCGGCCTCGAGTACCGCCAGAAAGCCCCGGGCTACATCGGCCACGTGGACCAGGGGCCGCCACTGTTTGCCTCCGAATATCCTGATCTTGTTGTGGAGCACGGCGTGCATGGTCAGGATGTTGATGATCAGGTCGAAACGCATGCGCGGAGACAGCCCGTAGACCGTGGCCAGGCGCAGGATGGTCGGCGAAAAGCCGTTCCCGCCGGCGGCCAGAAGCTCGTTTTCCACGTCGCGCTTGAGTTCCGCGTAAAGCGAAATCGGATTGAGAGGCGAATCCTCGTACAGAATGCCCTCCTGAATGCCGTAGCAGGAGTCCGTCGAGGCGAAAAGCAGCCGGGGCACGTGATAGTACCGGCAGGCGTCGATCACGGTCTTGGTCCCGAGCCAGTTCACGTCGACCGTTTCCCGGGGGTCCCGGTTGCAGGCCGGTTCGCCCACCAGGGCCGCCAGCAGGACCACCGCGTCCTGCCCCTCGACCGCGGCACTCACCTCGGCCACGTCCCGCAGATCGCCCCGGATCAGGCGGAAATTGGGGCTTCTCTCCAGATCGGCCAGCGGTTCGGACCCGAAAAGCAGGCGGTCGAAGACCGTGGTCTCGTAGCCCCGTTCCACCAACATTCGGGTCAGGATCGAGCCGATGTAGCCCGCTCCTCCCATAACCAGCACTTTGTTCATCGCTCCTCCTCGAACCCGCTTCGGGCCGGCGGCCCTCCGTTTATTCAGTTCATGAACGGTTCGCGTAAATTAAAGCCCCGTCTTCCCCTAGGGGAAACGGGGCCTCAGCTCAACAAGTGCGCCGCGAGTGCCTCCGGGGTCGACTCGGCCCGGTCCCATCCATAATATATGGGCGCACAGGCATGGTTCGACTTGACCCAGTCCGTATTGGCCAGGCCGTCTCCGCTCCGGCCCATGATCTCGTGGCAGGGGCTGTCGAAGACCCGCCCGGTCTCTTCCGCCAGCGGCCTCTCGAACACGATGTACTTGTAATACCCGGAGACCATGTTCCGGGGCAGGCGGACCCGCTTTTCGAAAATCCGGTCATACTTGGCCGCCAGGTCCCGTTTCCAGGCCAGGATGCGGGGCAGGCGCTCCAACTGGACCAGGCCCAGGGCCGCGGTCATTTCGTTCATGCGGGCGTTGAAACCGGACACCTTGTAGTCGTACTTGCCGTAGTTGCGCCAGGACCGGACGAATTCGGCCGCCCGGGCGTCCCGGGTGACCACCAGCCCGCCTTCGCCCAGGGGCATGGTCTTGGTGGCATAGAACGAGTAGACCCCGCCCAGGCCGTACGTCCCGGCCTGCCGGCCGTTGTACTCGGCGCCATGGGCATGGGCGCAGTCTTCGATCAAGGCGATGTCGCGTTCGGCCAGGTACGCGGCCATCTCCTCGATCTCGAAGGCGATATGGCCGCCGATATGCACCACGATCACGGCCCGGGTCCTGGAAGTGATCCGGGTCTTGAGGTCGGTCAGGCTCAGGCAGAGGTCTTCCCGGTTGCAGTCGGCAAAGACCACGTCCGCCCCGGCCCGTATCGCGGCCAGGGGTGTGGCCATGAAGGTGTTCGAGGGCACGATGACCTCGCCGCCGCCGACTCCGGCCGCTTCCAGCAGGGCCAGCAGACCCAGGCCGGCATTGCAGACCGCCACCGTCTCCGGGCCGCCGAGACAGGCCGACATTTCCGTTTCGAAACGGCGGACCATCCGGCCTTCGGAAAGAAAATCACTGTCGAAGACCTCTTCGAGCAGGTCGTGGTAGCGGCGTCGGTATTCGGCTTCGAAAGGGATTTTCATCTCAGATGAAGTTCCGGGTCTGGACCCGCTCCATGTCGTTGAGCAGCCGGTTGTACTTGGTCATACGGCACTGGGGGCAGTGCCGCCGGCAGAATTCCGGCTCGGAAACCAGGCTGACCTGACGGCGACGGCGGTCTCCGGTCCAGACCTCGAAAAAGGACTGTTCCAGAATGTTGCCCACCGGTTCCCATGAGGCGTTGCTGTTCAATCGCCCGCAAAGGTAGATGCCGCCGTCCGCGGTGATGACCGCGGACAGGCTGTGGGCCAGGCAGGGCAGACCCAGGTTGCCGCTTTCCCGGTTGTCGGCCATGGCCGACAGGTTGACCGAAAAGGACGTGGTTTCGTACTTTTTCAAAAAATCCAGGTCGGCCGAACTCCGCAACTTCGGATGGTCGACCACGGGACGGATGTGGATGTAGTTGAGCCCGATCTTGCGCAGAAAAAGGACCAGTTGTTCCAGCTTGACCGGGTCGTCGTTCCGATTGGTCAGGACGTAGCCCACCCCCAGGGTGACCGGCATCTTGCGGGCCGCCAGGGCCATCAGGTTCTGGATCACCCGGTTGAAACCGTCCACGCGCTTCAAACGGCGGTACTGGTCCCGATCCGATGCGTCCAGGCTGACGCGTATCCACTCGAAGAACTCCATCCGGTCCAGATAAGGGGTCAGGTAGCCATTGGTGATAAGCCCCAGGGCCAGGCCGCTTTCCCCGGCCCGGGTCACCACGGGCATGAAATCCGGGTGCAGGGTCGGCTCCCCGCCGCCCTCGATCACCACGCCCCGGGTCCCGCCGGCCTTGAGGTCATCGAAAAGCGGGTAGAGCACCTCCGGGGAAAGCTCGCCCCCCAGACGTTCGCGGAGATCGGCGTCCGAACACCAGAGACAGTGATGATTGCAGCGATTGGTCAGGGACAGCTCGACGCTGATGGGATACGTGGCGTCAAAGGTCACGCAGTTGTTCAGCCTGAGGGCCTGGACCTTGTCCGGAAACAACAGAACCTTCTCCAGGCTGACCTCGGCCGGGACCATGATCTCCTGGGAGGCCGTCAGGTCGGGCCGGGTCCCGAGAAAGGAAACGACGTGGTCATTGTCGATTTTGGATACGCCGGACAGTATTTCCGAAACCACCCGGATATCGGGCTCGAAATCGATACTGACCCGGAAATGGGGGGCCGCCGTCGAGGCGCTCCGGTAATACGTCCGATAGCGGTCCCCGTGGTGATGCAGATAGAGCGTCCCCAGGCCTTTCTGTTCCGAGGAAAGCTCCTCGGACTTGATGCGTTCCAGGGCCGGGCGGGAGATGACCTCCGCCCCCAGGCCGTAGACCACGCCCTGGTAATGGCTGTTCAGACTGAAGTCCACCCCGGACAGGACATGCTCCGAAATCATGTCGTCCAGG